>NZ_BCRS01000253.1 GCF_001552715.1 Mycolicibacterium vaccae NBRC 14118 = CIP 105934
GCGGGTGGATCGCCCGCGACGTCGACGGTGACCGCTCCGGGGGCGTGCGCGGCCCGCAACTGACCGATGAACTCCAGTGCGGCCCTGACGTCCTCGGCCTCGGGTGTGGTCGGTGCGGTGCCCGCGGCGAACGCCACGGGGCGCACGACCTGCACGCTGCTCATCGTCGCCGGCAGCACCGACGGGGTGAAGGCGACCGCCGACCCGGTCAACGCGACGACGCCGACGGCCAGCGCCGCGCGTGCTGAAGCGGTCATGCAGATCCCCCTTGATGCCCTACGTCATGATCAAAATACGCGCTCGCCGTGCCGTTCACGACCGATTTGTCGCGGGGTGTCCGGGAGCCGTCACCAGCCCCAGGAGCCCGGCACGCCTTTGAACGGTCCGGCGACCCGGCTGGTGATCCAGCCGCCGTAGAAACCGCCGGGCTGCGGGGTGACGGTCTCACCGTCGACGGTGCAGCGGTCCACCAGTGCGGGCATCACGGCGACGGCCCCGGCCAGGGCGGCGAACGGGCGCGTCGGCCGCAGATACGTCCAGGCGGCCCGCGCGGCTGTCGCCGCCGGCGTCACCAGGTCGAAGTACGTCGCCTGGCCTTTCCACTCGCACCACGACGAGCCCGCCGCCGGCCGCAGGACCCCGTCGACGAAGGAGTCGGCGGGCAGGTAATAGGTGGGTGGATGGCTGGTTTCCAGCACCCGCCACGCCCGCTCGGTCGCGGCAACGGTCTGACCTCCCAGTTCCACCGTGATCGACCCGCGGAACTCCTCCAGCCGGGGCGGCCGCGGGTAGTCCCACACGGATTCCTGTCCGGGTTCGGGATTGTCGGGAACGGGCACAAGGCCGAGAGTAGCGATATGACCACCCGCGAGCGGGCCGCGTCCCGCACCATCTTCGGTCACCCGATCGGGCTGACCAATCTGTTCGGCGTGGAACTCTGGGAGCGGTTCTCGTTCTACGGCATGCTCACGATCCTCGGGTACTACCTCTACTACTCGGTGACCGACGGCGGTCTGGGGTTGCCGCAGAGCACCGCCACCGGCATCGTCGGCGCCTACGGCGGGCTGGTGTACCTGTCGACTGTGCTGGGCGGCTGGGTCGCCGACCGCATCCTCGGGATGGAACGCACGGTGTTCTACGGCGGCGTGGTGGTGATGTTCGGCCATATCGCGCTGGCGGTCCTGCCCGGGCTGTCCGGTGTGGGCGTCGGCCTGGTGCTGGTCGGGCTGGGGTCGGGCGCGCTGAAGGCGAACGCGTCCTCGCTGCTGGGCACGCTCTACCGCAAGGGCGACGCCCGCGCCGACGGCGGGTTCACGCTGTTCTATCTCGGGATCAACCTCGGCGCGTTCGTCGGACCACTCGTCACCGGGCTGCTCCAGACGCGGGTCGGTTTCCACTACGGGTTCGGCGCGGCGGCCGTGGGCATGGCCTTCGGCCTGATCCAGTACGTGGTGTTCCGGCGCAACCTCGGGGAGCATGGGCGCGAGGTGTCGAATCCGTTGGCGCGCAAGGCTTTGGGTAAGACCATCGCGGTGTTCGCGGTCGTGCTGGTGGTGGCCGCGGCGGCGATGGTGCTGAAGCTGGTCACGCTGGCCAACCTGTCGCAGGTCACCACCGGGGTCATCGTGGCCGCCTCGATCGCGTACTTCGTGGTGATTCTGCGCAGCGACACGGTGGACGCCGAGGAACGGATGCGGGTCCGCGCCTTCATTCCGCTGTTCGTCGCTAACGCGGTGTTCTGGTCGCTGTTCCAGCAGATCTTCACGGTGCTCGCGGTGTACTCCGACGAGCGGATGAACTGGTCGATCTTCGGCTGGACCGCGCCGTCGAACTGGATCGGCTCGATCGAACCGGTCTGGATCATCGTGTTGTCGCCGGTGTTCGCCGCGATCTGGACCCGGCTCGGCAACCGGGCCGCCACCACACCGCGCAAGTTCGCCTACGGCGTCATCGGCATGGGTCTGGCATTCCTGTGTTTCGTGCCGCTCGCCGCGCTCGACAGGGTGCCCGCCCTGTTGGTGATGGCCGTGCTGGGAGGATTCGCGGTGTCGGAACTGATGCTGTCACCGATCGGGCTGTCGGTGACCACCAAGCTCGCGCCGACGGCGTTCCGGGCGCAGATGATGGCGCTGTACTTCTTCTCCGTCGGCATCGGCACGTCGATGTCGGGCGTGCTGGCCGGCTACTACGACCCGTCCCGCGAGGCGGCCTACTTCGGCATCCTCGGCGCGGTGGCGGTCGCTGCGGGCGTGGTGGTGTTCCTGATCTCGCCGTGGATCAGCCGGCGGATGGAAGGCGTGCACTGATGCCGTCAGTCGGTGAGCTCCACGGTGGTGACCTTGGCCAGCTCGCCGTCGACGCCCGGTTGCTCGAAGACGACGTGCGCGGCGCGCTGCAGGCACTCGAGGCTGGCGATGGTGTTGCCGAACAGCGGGCCGCTCAGGTTGCGCCACGACATCGGCAGCTCCGGGGAGCCGGACTGCCGGGCCCACCGCCGGGTCAGCCGGGCGGCCCGCGGCGACCATGCCAGCTTGAACGCCGGTCTCACCGGTGCGGGAACGAAATTGTGCACCGGTGAGCACACCAGCTGATGCACCCGGGATGCGGTGACGCCGGGGAAGTCGGCGCGGGCGGCGTAGCTGTGGTGGACGTCGCCGGAGAGCACCGACACCGTCGCGGGACCCTTTGACTGGTGCGACGCGGCGTTGCAGATCAGCTCGGACAGCCGCAGGAACGACTGCAGGAACGCCGGCCAGTGCTCGAGATCGGCGGTCTGCCTGATCTTCTCGGCCAGCTCGCCGCGCAGGCCTGTGCGGTTGGCGGCGGCCTCGTTGATCATCTGCAGATCCCCGAGCGCCGGCGGCAGCAGCCAGGGCAGCGAGGTCCCGATCAGCAGATGGTCCAGACCTGCCAGGCCGTCCTCGACCTGCTCTTCGAGCCAGCGGAACTCCTTGTCGCCCAGCATTTTCCGGTCGCCGCTGTCGAGGATCCGGGCGTTGCGGGAATCCACCATGATCAGCCGGCTGCGGCCCAGGTCCCAGCGGAAGCTGAACCGCAAACCCTTGTCGCCGTCGACCTCGCTGTCGGCCCGGTCGGCAAGGTCCGCCAGGTATGACCAGCAGTCGCCGTCGATCTGAGCCAACTTCTGGTAGTCCTCGTCGACCGCGAGCTGCTCGGGGCTGAGGTTCCCGATGTGCTGGTACACCCAGTAGGACGCCAGGCCGGCGCGGATCCGGTCCCGCCACCAGGGCTTGCGGTTGACCTCGCGGCGCCACGCGCCCGAGGTGTTCCAGTCGTCCCGGATGTCGTGGTCGTCGAAGATCATCGCAGTCGGCAGGGTCGACATGATCCAGCGGATCTCCGGGTCCCCCCAGGTGTGCCGGTACAGGCCCTCGTACTCGCCGAAGGTGACGACCTCGTCGGGTGGGCGCTTGCTGTTGCGGCGACGTCCGGCCAGATTGCGCCGGGCGTCGGGGGTGAGTTCGTCGGCGTAGACCTGATCGCCGAGAAGGAGTAGCGCGTCCGGCCACTCGTCGGCGTCCAGCGCGGTCAGCCGGTGCGCGTAGCAGTCCAGGGCGTCCAGGCCGAGCTTCTTGTCCATCTTGGGATCGCCGGTCTTGGGGTAGCGGCACGACCCGAAGACCACCCGCAACCGGTCGGCGCTGCCGGGTCCCCGGGTGCGGATGATGCTCGGTGGGAACTGCGAGTCCGGCTCCGGCCACACCTTCACGCCGTCGACGCGGACCTCGTACTCGAACGTGGAATCAGGGGTCAGGCCGTGCACCGGGACCAGCGCGTAATGGAAGCCCTGGACCTCGAAGGTGCGCGTCGAGCAGCCGAGGACCTCCACCTCGGCCGGGGCGTCGGTCTGCACCCACACCTGGGCTGTCGTGTCGCCGACGTGCCGCAGCACTGGGCCGAGAACCAGAGTCACCGACACAGCTTAGGGGTGTCACGCAGCCGGCTCGGCCGAATGTGTCCGCGGTATCGCTACGCTGGGCCGATGGTCGATACCGCGGCTCGCCGCCGGGGCCCGCGCGGCGACGTGGACACCCGCGGGCTGATCCTCGACACCGCGGAGTCGATGTTCGGCCGGTCCTCGATCGGTTCGGTGTCGCTGCGCGCCGTCGCCCGGGAAGCCGGCGTCGCCAACCGCTCGGTGATGTACCACTTTCCGGCCAAGCGTGACCTGATCGCCGCTGTCGCCTACCGCCGCTCGGAACTCATCACCCCGGCGATCGCCGGCAACCTGACCGCGCTCGTCGCCTCCACGTCGCCAGTGGGTGTCCGCGACGTCGTCGAGGCGCTGCTCACCCCGCACCTGCAGCTGCTGCGGACCGAGCCCGGCCACGGGCTGTCGTGGTTGAAGGTGATGACCCAGCTCGCGCTCGACGACGACCCGATCTGGCGCGAGGCGCTCGACGGCGACCCCGGCCTGCCGGAGTTGTTCGTCGCCGCGGCCGGCCGGGCGATCCCCGGTCTGCACACCAAGCAGGTCCGACAACGCGCCGCGCTGGCGATGTACTCGATGATCGCCGCACTGGCCAGCGCTGATCTACCCGCCTACCTGCGCCCGCTCGGGCCGGACGGGCTGGACGAGGACTGGGTCGAGCAGCTGATCGAGTTCACCTGCGGCGGGTTGCGCGGCAGCGGGAAATCCTGACCCGAAACCCGGTCCGGAATTTATCCGACCGCATTAATCTGATCCGATGGCGGTCGAGCAACGCATCACCTATTGCCGGATCTGCGAGGCGCTGTGCGGCCTGGTCGCCACCGTCGAGGACGGTCGGCTGCAGTCGCTGCGGCCCGATCCGGACAACCCGATGTCGCGCGGCCGGGCCTGTCCGAAGGGGATCGCGTTCACCGACGTCCAGAACGACCCCGACCGGGTGCTGACCCCGCTGAAGCGCCGCGCGGACGGCACCTTCGAGGCGGTCGGCTGGGACGCGGCGCTCGACGACATCGCCGCCCGGCTCGGCCGCATCGTCGCCGCCCACGGTGGCGGCGCGGTCGGACAGTACTTCGGCAACCCGATCGCGTTCGGGTACGCCAGCGGCATCTGGTCCGGACTCTTCCTGACCCGGCTCGGCGGACACCACCAGTACTCCTCGGGGTCCCAGGACATCAACTCCCGGTTCGTCGCGAGCAAACTTCTGTACGGGGCGGCCAGCCAGATCCCTTTCCCGGACCTGACCCGCACCGACTTCCTGTTCATGCTCGGCGCGAACCCGCTGGTGTCGCACGGCAGCGCCGTGCGCA
>NZ_BCRS01000254.1 GCF_001552715.1 Mycolicibacterium vaccae NBRC 14118 = CIP 105934
TCCGCACCCGTCGTCGGCGTCGCGGTCGCCGCGGTTGCCGCCGTCGTGTCGGGGCCGGCCGGGGTGCTGGTGACCGCCGCCGCGATCGGCGTCCGGTATCTGCTGCGCCGCCGGGAGCGGCTGAGCGACGCGCTGACGGTCGGCACCGCGGCCTTCGGGCTGATCCTGGCCGGTGCGGTGCTCAGCCAGAACCCGTGGCGCTCGGTGGACGGCTACGTGGGCCATTCGGCCGGGGTGCAGTTCCTCGCGCTGCTCTCGGTGATCGCGGTCGGAGTTTCGCTGGTCTCGTTCCCCGGATCGGGGCGGACCCGCGAGGATGGCTGAATGACAGCGCCCGTCGTCCTCCCGATCGGCACGCAGGTCTCGGCGCTGGCTGCCCACGCCCCCGACGCGGCGGCGGTGACCTGCGACGGGGTCACGATCACCCGCGGCGAACTGGACACCACCGCCAACCGGCTGGCCCGCGCGTTCGCGGCACACGGGGTGGGGGTCGGCGACTACGTGACGATCGCGCTGCCCAACTCCCTGGACTGGGTGTACTCGGCGGTGGCGTGCTGGAAGCTCGGCGCAGTGCCTCAGCCGCTGTCGGCGCGGCTGCCCGACGCCGAGCTGGCCGCGCTGCTGCAGTTGCGCCGGCCGGCACTGCTGGTCGGCCGGCCCGACCCGACCGGCGTCACCCCCACGGCCACCGTGGCCGCCGCGGCCGACTTCCCGGATCATCCACTGCCCGAAGCGGTTTCGCCGATATGGAAGTCGATGGCGTCCGGCGGCAGCACCGGCCGACCCAAGCTGATCGAGGCGGGCAACGACAGCCGCGTGCCGCCCGCGATCGGCTATCCGCTGGGCGCCCAGGAAGGCGACGTCAGCCTGGTCTCGGTGCCGTTGAGCCACAACACCGGGTTCACCAGCTTCGCGATCGGGCTGCTGCAGGGCCACCACCTGGTGGTCATGCCGCGGTTCGACCCGCACGAGTTCCTGCGGCTGGTCACCGAGCACCGGGTCACGTTCCTGACGACGGTGCCGACGATCATGCAGCGCCTACTGCCGGTGTACCGCGGCGATCCCGAGGCCTACGACCTGTCGTCCATCCGGCGGTTCTGGCACGTCGGGGCGCCGTGCCCGCCTGCGGTCAAACAGGCCTGGATCGAGCTGCTCGGCCCCGACGTCCTGTGGGAACTGTACGGCGGCACCGAGTTACAGGCGCTGACGTTCATCTCCGGTGAGCAGTGGCTGGCCCATCCCGGTTCGGTCGGCGTCGTCGTCGCCGGGGAGATGAAGGTCCTCGACGACGACGGCAACGAATGCCCGCCCGGGGTGACCGGCGAGATCTACATGCGCCCGGCGCCCGGCGGCCGGCCGACATACCGCTACGTCGGCAGCACCGCGAAGTCCCGCGACGGCTGGGAATCGCTGGGCGATCTGGGCTACTTCGACGCGGACGGATTCCTGTACCTCAACGACCGCCGGGTCGACATGTTCACCGTCGGCGGCCGCAACGTGTACCCGGCCGAGATCGAGTCCGCGCTCGCCGAGCATCCGCACGTGCTGTCCAGCCTGGCCGTCGGCGTGCCCGACGACGATCTCGGGCAGGTGCCGCACGCACTCGTGCAGACGGCGCCGGACTCCGACCTGGACGCCGCGGCGGTGACGTCCTTTCTGGCCGGGCGGATCGCGTCGTACAAGGTGCCGCGGTCAGTGGAGTTCACCGACCGGCCGCTGCGCGACGACGCGGGCAAGGCACGCCGGTCCGCGGTGCGCGACGAAGTGATCGCCCGGCGCGCACGGCCCTGACCTCCCCTCGCCGAAACCGCATTCCACGCGGCGGAATCGGCCCGCGGACCGCGTGGAATGCGGTTTCGGCGCTATCGGGCTCGCGCTATCTGGCGACGGCGGGCTCGACCTCGTCGCTGACCGACGAGTCCAGCGGCGTCGGGCGGTGGCGTCGCTCCCAGCGGCGCAGCGCATTGCGGCACGGCGACTCCACCAGCCCGTAGCTGACCGCGGCGATCGCGAAACCGAACACCAGCGTCAGCACCAGCACCACGGTGAAGTGGCCGCTGAACGGGAACGCACCGATCACCGGGAACACCATCGCCAGCGCGGCCAGATGCCAGACGAACAGGCCGTAGGACCAGCGGCCCAACGTCACCATCGCCGGGCTGCCCAGGATGCGGTGCGGGGTGTCGATCCGGTCGAGCACCAGCGGCGCCAGCAGGGCGCCCGCGACCACCGCACCCATCGCGGTCTTCAGCGTCACCTGGCTCACCGACCCCGGGTGCAGGCCTTCGCGGCCGGCCAGCGGAGACGCCGCGATCGCGAACGCCGTCACGGCCAGCAGCGCCATCAGCACCCGCTGCCGGGCCAGCCGGTGCGCCCAGCCGACCGGGCTGACCGTCAGCTCCGCCAGCACCATGCCGGCGGCGAACCAGGAGAAGAACGCCGGCGGCCAGTTCCACAGGTTGTGACCGGAGTCCGGGTCGAACGGGATGCGCACCCAGAACAGGCTGGCGAAGGCGACCGCGATGATCACCGGGATGCGTGCGCGCACCGGGATCCGGCGCGCCAGCAGGGCCAGCAGCGGCAGCACCAGGTAGAAGCTCATCTCCACCGACAGGCTCCACATCTGCGTGAGGCCCGCGGTCAGCGTCAGCGGCACATAGATCTGGGTCAGCGTCAGGTTGGCCAGCCACACCGTGAAGTCGGCGTTGACGTCGGGCAGCAGCGTCATGATCACCACCACCGCGACCAGATAGCCCGGCATGATGCGCACGATCCGCGACCTCAGGTAATGCCCGGTCGACGGGCGCGCCCGCAACCCGCGCGCCGCGGCAGCGTGGCCGCGCCACAGCAGGAACCCCGACAGCGCGAAGAACACCGCGACGGCCAGGTCGAAGCGGCCCAGCACCCGTCCGGTCACTCCGCCGGTCTGGCCGGTCTGGAATGCGACGTGCGTCACGACGACCCCGATCGCCGCGCACGCGCGCATCCCCTCGACGGCGGGCAGGAACCCGCGCGTCCCGCCCACGGCACTCGAATCGCCGGTGGCTCTGGCGTCGCTCACGTCGAACAGTCTGCCCGCACCGGCGGGCCGGGCGTGAATCCTCCGTAGCGGGACGGGCGTGAATCAGGGCCGCGAATGGGTAGTCAGGCGCTACCGATGAACGCTCGGCTAAGCGACGACCTCGACCTGTGCTGTTAGGGTCGAACAGGATTTTTGGGCGTCTGGCTGGGCGCCGCCACCGCCACGCCCGTGGCGGCGCGCGAAGGGAGACACGGATTGAACCGCGCAGTTGCGCTGAGGATCGCTGCGTGCGGAATCATGGGCCTCGGGGCTGCCCTGCTCATCGCTGCGCTGCTCTTGTCCACGTACACCCAGGGCAAGATCTCCAAGATTCCGCTCGACATCGACACCACTCTGGTCAGCGACGGCACCGCCACCGCGTTCGATCCGGCGTCGCTGCTCGGTGAGCGGTTCGTCATCAACGAGGACATCCCGGTGGTGATGCAGCAGCAGATCAGCGTGGAGTCGCCCTCCAACGCCGACGTCGTCACCTTGCAGGTCGGCACCACGGTGCGCCGGTCCGATCAGCAGCAGGACAACGGGTTGCTGCTGGCGATGGTCGACACCGTCACGGTCAACCGCTCCACCGCGCTGGCGGTGTCGAGCGACACCAATCCCGGTGGCTCGGTGCAGAAGCCGCGCGCCATCGAGGAGGAGAACCCGCCCACCAACATCGCGCTGCCGCACGAGGGGCTGGCCTACCGGTTCCCGTTCGACACCGAGAAGAAGACCTACCCGGTGTTCGACCCGATCGCGCAGAAGGCCTACGACGCCAACTACGCCGGCGAGGAAGACGTCAACGGGCTGACCGCGTACAAGTTCACCCAGAACGTCGGTTTCGACGCCGACGGCGAACTGGTCGAGCCGGTCAAGTACGCGTCGCTCTACGACGACGACGCCGACAGCCAGGTGACCGCCCGTGCGGCGCTGTGGGGCTTCGAGGGCGATCCCGAAGAGATGATCACGATGACCCGGTACTACGCCGCGCAGCGCACGTTCTGGGTCGACCCGGTCTCGGGCACGATCGTCAAGGAGTCCGACCGCGGGTTCCACTACTACGCCCGGGAAGCGACCAAGCCCGAGGTGACGTTCGTCGACTACACGGTGACCTCCAACGAGGAGACCGTCGAGGCCCAGGTGGCCGTCGCCCAGGACGAGCGCGACCGGGTGTCGCTGTGGGGCCGCATCCTGCCGATCACATTCACCGCCCTCGGGCTGGTCGCGCTGGTGGGTGGGGCGCTGCTCGGATCGTTCAGCCTGCGCACCGAGTCGCTGATCGATCCCGGCCTCGACGACACCGGCAACCGGTTCTTCGGCAAGCGCGGCGACGACGGTGAACCCGTGCCCGGCGCCGAGGCCATGACCGAGAAACTGCCGGCGCAGCGACCGACCGATCTGCCCCCGGACCGACCGGTCTGATCCCGCCGTTCTCCGCGCCGTCCTGGCGCTCCCTGGTCGCGCCGGGCTACGCGCTGGCGTTGACGCTGGCGGTGACCGCGCCGCTGCTGGCGCCCGGGTACCTGCTGCTGCGGGATGCGGTGTCCACGCCGCGGTCCTACCTCACCGACGCCGCGCTGGGGCTGACCCAGGCCGCGCCGAGAGCGCTGCCGCAGGATTTCGCGGTGGCGCTGGCCTCGGCCGTGATCGACGGCGGCATCGTGGTCAAGGGGCTGACGATTCTGGGCCTGTGGCTGGCCGGCTGGGGTGCGGCGCGGCTGGCCTCGGTGGTGCTGCCCGACGCCGGGGTGGCCGGGCAGTGCGTGGCGGTCACGGTCGCGATCTGGAATCCCTATGTCGCCGAGCGCCTGCTGCAGGGGCATTGGAGTCTGCTGGTGGGCTACGGCTGCCTGCCGTGGATCGCGGCGACGGTTCTCACGCTGCGCGGCGCGCCGAGATTGCATGCCCGTCGGGAAAACGCGGGTGCTGACCGCACGGAATGCGGTTTCGGCGGGATCGGGGCGCTGCTGTTCTGGATGGCGCTGGCCGGGCTGACGCCCACCGGGCTGATGCTGGCCGCGACGACCGCGCTGGCGTGCGCGCTGGCGCCGGGCGCCGGCCGGCCGCGGTGGTGGTGTGCGGG
>NZ_BCRS01000255.1 GCF_001552715.1 Mycolicibacterium vaccae NBRC 14118 = CIP 105934
GGCGGGCCATCGCCAGCCGCACCGGGTCGATGTCGCTACCGATGACGAACGACGCCCGGTTCCGCAGCGCCGCAAGCTCGCTGCCGATCGAGCAGGTCGCGTCGTGCACGACCGCGCCCGCCAGTCGGCGGGCCCGGTGCTCGGCCACCGGTGCGGCCGTGGCCTGCTGCAGCGCGTCGTCGGTGAACAGCCACCGGTCGGCGTCGGCGAACTTCGTGACGGCTTTGCGCCGCAGCCTGACGGTTTCCACCAGGACTGCGGTGTGGTCGCCGAAAAGCGTTCGGGCCGAAGCGATGTCCGACACCAGCGAGGCGTCGGTCAGCGGGTACCGGGACACCTCGGCCAACGCCGCGCCGCCCGCGTCGCTGCGCAGGTAGGCGACATCGCCGAGGCCGAACTCTACGACGGTTTGACCCCGGTGACCATGACGTTGTAGAACCAGCCCTTCGGCACCACGTGGCGCCACAGGTGGGCGTCGACCCACGACAGCGTCGTCCAGCTACCGAACGCGAATTTCGCCCAGCCCCAGCCCAACCGGCCCGGGGGCACCGCCGCCTCGAAGGTGCGGACCGGCCAGCCCAGCATGGCGGCGGTGAATTCCTCACTGGCGGTGCGAACTTCGACGGCGCCGGCGTTGGCGGCCATCCGCTCCAGATCGGCGGGGTCGAAGGTGTGCAGGTCGACGACGGCCTCCAGCGCCGCCGCCCGCGACGACTCGTCGAGCTCGGCCTGTGGCCTGCGCCAGCCGGCCAGAGCGGGCAGCTTGGTCACGTTGGTGGCGACCCGCCACGTCAGCGTCGACAACTCGCGGGCGTACCGGTTGCCGACGGTGGTCGGCTCGCCGGCGAACACGAACCGCCCGCCCGGCTTGAGCACCCGGACCACCTCGCGCAGGGACAGCTCCACATCGGGGATGTGGTGCAGCACCGCGTGGCCGACCACGAGGTCGAACGTGTTGTCCTCGTACGGGATGCCCTCGGCGTCGGCGACGCGGCCGTCGATGTCCAGTCCCAGCGACTGACCGTTGCGGGTGGCGACCTTGACCATCCCGGGCGACAGGTCGGTCACCGAGCCGCGCCGCGCCACCCCGGCCTGGATCAGGTTGAGCAGGAAGAACCCGGTGCCGCAGCCCAGTTCCAGGGCCCGGTCGTAGGGCAGTTCCCGCTGCACCTCGTCGGGCACCGCGGCGTCGAACCGGCCGCGGGCGTAGTCGACGCAGCGCTGGTCATAGGAGATCGACCACTTGTCGTCATAGGTCTCGGCCTCCCAGTCGTGATAGAGCACCTGGGCCAGCTTGGTGTCGTGCATCGCAGCTTCGACCTGCTCCTGGGTCGCGCGGGGCTGCGGCGCGGGATCGGTGACATCGGAACTTGTCATGCAGGGCAGCCTAACGTCCGCCGCCGGCCGCGCTCTCATCGCGGTTGAACGAGTACTTGGCTGCTGCCAGCACCTCGGCCGGGTAGTCGGCGAACCGGCCCGCCCAGGCCAGGGCCGCGTCGTAGACGGTGTCCGGCGCCACCATCTCGTCGATCAGCCCCAGCTGCAGCGCCTCGCGCGCGTCGACGAAGCGGCCGCTGAACACCAGGTCCCTGGCCTTGCTCTGGCCGATCGCGCGGGCCAGACGCGCCGCACCGGTGCCTGCGGGAGCACGCCCGGCCAGGATCTCGGTGGCGCCGAACTTCACGTTGTCACCGCTGATGCGCCAGTCGGCGGCCAGCGCCAGCGTCAGCCCCGCACCGAGCGCGTAGCCGGTGATCGCCGCGACCGTCGGTTTGGGCAGGTGGGCCAGCGCATCCACGGCGTCGCCGGAGACCCGTTCGGCGGCCACGGCCTCCTCGGCGGTCAGCGTGTTCAGCTCGGGCATGTCCGTGCCTGCGGAGAAGATCTCGTGCCCACCGAACACCACGACGGCCGACACGTCGTCGCGGGCGCCGAGTTCGGTCGCGGCCTCGGCCAGCTCGCGGTACACCTGACGGGTCAGCGCGTTCGTCGGCGGGCGCGACACCAGCAGCGTGGCGATCCTGCGCCCGTCGCCCGGAGCCAGGACGGTGCTGACGAACTCCGTCACGCGAGCGGCGCCCCGTCGGTGTATCCCTGCGGGGCCCGCCGGTTGCGTGCGGCGTTGTAGCGCTCGCTGTTGAAGAACTCGATCTCCCAGTTGCCGCCCTGCTCGGCGGCCAGTGACGGCTCCACCGCGACGATCCGGCGTTCGACGGCGAGCACCTCGGCGACGGTGCGACCGTTGAGCGCGTCCAGTTGCGTCCAGGTCGGGGGCAGCAGGAAGCTCCGCCCGTCGGCGAAGTCGTCCAACGCCTCCTGCGGGGTGATCCACCCGGCCTTGTCCGTCTCGGTGTTGTCGCCGTCGGCGCGTTGGCCCTGCGGCAGCGCGCCGACGAAGAAGTAGGTGTCGTAGCGGCGGGTGCGCTCCTCCTTCGGCGTGACCCAGTTCGCCCACGGCCGCAGCAGGTCGGCGCGCAGCATCAGCTTCTCCGAGCGCAGGAACTCGCCGAACGACAGCGACTTGTCCTCCAGTGCCGCCCGTTGCTCGCGGTACACCGACGCGTCGTCGACGAGCAGGTCGGGGTCGTCGGCCGCGCCGGCGAACAGCACACCCGATTCCTCGAAGGTCTCCCGGGCCGCCGCGCACACCAGCGCTTCGGCGAGTTCGGGGTCGACGCCGAAGCGCTGCGCCCACCAGTTCCGGTCGGGACCGTGCCAGGCGATGTCGGCGTTGCGGTCCCGGTCGTCGACGCCGCCGCCGGGAAAGACCATGACCCCGGCGACGAAGTCCATCGCCGAATGCCTGCGCATCAGGAAGACCTTGATCCCGTCGGGGGTGTCGCGCACCAGCATCACGGTCGCGGCCGGACGGGGCACCAGCGGATCCTGCGGGGTCATGCACGTCTCCTGTGGGCGGCGCGGCTGCGGGTGCGGCGCGCGAAGTAGCGTCCGTCGATGTAGTCCAGCGCGATGGACTGCCCGAACGCCTTCGAGAGGTTCTCGGCGGTGAGCACGTCGGTGAGCAGCCCGGCGTCGACCACGTGGCCCTCGGACAGGATCAGGCAGTGGGAGAACCCGGGCGGGATCTCCTCGACGTGATGGGTGACCAGCACCAGCGCGGGGGCGTCCGGATCGGCGGCCAGATCGCTCATCCGGGCGACCAGTTCCTCGCGGCCGCCCAGGTCGAGTCCCGCCGCGGGTTCGTCGAGCAGAAGCAGTTCCGGGTCGGTCATCAGCGCCCGCGCGATCAGTACCCGCTTGCGCTCGCCTTCGGAGAGCGTGCCGAACGTGCGCTCGGCGAGGTGTTCGGCCCCGACGCTCTCCAGCATGTCGACAGCCTGGGCGTAGTCGATGTCGTCGTACTTTTCGCGCCACCGGCCCAGCACCGCATAACCGGCGGAGACCACCAGATCGCGCACCACTTCGTCGTCGGGGACCCGCTGCGACAGCGCCGCGCTGCTGAGTCCGACGCGGGCCCGCAGTTCCGACATGTCGACCCGGCCCAGCCGCTCCCCCAGCACGTAGGCGGTGCCCGAGGACGGATGCTCCATCGCGGCGGCCATGCGCAGCAGCGAGGTCTTGCCTGCGCCGTTCGGGCCGATGATCACCCAGCGCTCGTCGAGTTCCACCGACCAGGTCACGGGGCCCACCAGCAGCCGGCCGTTGCGGCGCAGCGTGACGTCGGTGAAGTCGATCAGCAGGTCGGGGTCGGCTTCCGGCGCCGGAGCGGCCACCGCATCGGGGCTGTCGTCGACTGGCACCCGACCATCGTAGTCAGGCCGCACCTGCCCGGCGGTGTGCGCCGGGGACGTCGGCGCGGCACTATCACCCGCCTGCGACGCCGGTGGCCGGCGCGTGCTCCCCGTCCGGCGCGGCGCGGCGGGCCGAACTCACCGGGGCCCACCCGCTGACGGCCAGGACCCGCCGCGGCGTCAGCCGCACGAAAAGCTGCACCAGCGGTCCGATGCCGAGCGCGTAGACGACGGTGCCGACCCCGACGGTCCCGCCCAGCACCCACCCCACGGCCAGCACCGTGATCTCGATCGTGGTGCGGATCGCGCGCACCGAGCGGCCGGTGCGCACCACCAGACCGGTCATCAGGCCGTCCCGCGGACCGGGGCCGAGCCCGGCGCCGATGTAGAGCACGGTGCTGACCGCGTTGAGCACCACTGCGGCGCCCATCAACGCGGTGCGCACGGGCAGCGAAGCCGGGGCCGGGAGCAGCGTCAGCGCGACGTCGACGCTGATCGCGATCACCACGACGTTGGCGACGGTGCCGATGCCGGGCCGGGTGCGCAGCGGGATCCAGGCCAGCAGCACCGCGACCCCGACCACCGCCGAGGCCGTTCCGATCGTCATTCCGGTGCGCTCGGACAGTCCCTGGTGGAACACGTCCCACGGGTCCAGACCGAGCCCGCTGCGGACCATCATCGCCATCGAGATCCCGTAGCCGCACAGCCCGGCCACGAGCGCCGCACCGCGCAGCGCGGCGCGCCCCACCGCCGGCACTAGGCGTGGTCCGGGAAGTGCATCCGGATCGCGTCGAGGTCGCTGCGCATGCGGCGTGCGTCGGCGTCGCGCTCGTCGACGGTGCTGCCGATCGACGGCAGGTAGTACAGGTCGGCCAGCCGATGGCCCAGGCGGGATAACCAGTGCGTCATGCGCCCATGATCAGCCGCAACTGGCTTGCCCTTCAATAGCCAGTAGCGCAATACTGGCCTGCAATGACCGCGACGATGGCGAACAGATCGCTCGATGTGGACCTTCTGGCCCGCGAGCTCGGCAACTGGCGGACATCCAGTCGGAGTGGACCGGCGTACCACGGTCTTGCCGACGCCATCCGGCTGCTGATCGTCGACGGGCGGGTCCCGGTCGGGGCCCGGCTGCCCAGTGAGCGGGCGCTGGCGGAGACCCTGCGGGTGTCCCGCACGACGGTCACGTCGGCCTACACGCAGCTTCGCGACGACGGCTACCTCCGCGCGCGGCGCGGTGCCCGCAGCACCACCGCGCTTCCGCTGAGCCCGAGCCGGGCGGCGCCGGTGGCCGCACCGACCGCCAATCTGGCCGCG
>NZ_BCRS01000256.1 GCF_001552715.1 Mycolicibacterium vaccae NBRC 14118 = CIP 105934
CGTGCCGGCTGAGCCGGTTGGGCCCCCTAGGCCTTGACGGCTTCGGTGCGCTGGGCGTGCGCCGGGTTGCGGCCGAGGCCGCGGAACGACACGGTCGCGCAGGCGACGATCACCGCGAGCGCCCACCACAGGTAGGACGAACCGGCGAACTGCCGCCACAGTGAGGCCGTGGTCTCGCGGTGCTCGGGCAGCAGCGAGATCGGTGTCCACACCATCAGGGCCAGCCCGATCGCCGACACGGCGCCCAGCACGGGATTGCGCAGCCGGGCGGCGAGCACCGCCGTCACGACCACGGTGGGTAGCGCCCACACCCAGTGGTGCGACCACGACACGGGGGAGACGACCAGGCCGAACATCGCCACCGCGATCAGGGCCAGCACCGGCTGGTCGGCGCGCAGTGCCGCCCGGGCGGCCCACACCGTGAGGGCCAGGACGGCGAAGCACAACGCCACCCAGACGAAGAACCGCTCGCCCTCCCCGAGGCCGAGTCGGGCCAGCGCGCCGGCGATGTTCTGGTTGGTGTTCAGGGTGGCGGTGCCGATGCGGTCGGTGTTGCGGACCGTCTCGGTCCAGTACTCCCAGGAATCCCGCCAGGCCAGCGCGAATCCGGCCAACGTCGCCAGCACCGCCGACACCGCGGTGACCAGCAGTGCGCGGGTGTCCCGGCGCAGCAGGAAGTAGAGCAGGAACACGGCCGGGGTCAGCTTCACCGCGATCGCCAGGCCCAGCAGCATGCCCCGGGGCCACGGGGTGCGGCGCGGCACGCAGTCGGCGATCACCAGGGTCATCAGCACGACGTTGATCTGGCCGAAGTCGAAATTGGAGCGCAGCGGCTCCAGGTAGAGCACCGCGGGCGCGACGATCGCCGCCGCCAGCCAGCACCGGCGCATCCAGGCTGGTTCGCCGGTGATCCGGGAGTCGGGCCAGACGTCGAGCCGGGTCAGCACGATCACCGTGGAGACCAGCAGCAGAATCAGCGTGGTCAGCGTGATGGCCACGCTGGCGGCCTCCAGCGAGAGCATCGCGAACGGTGCGAAGGCTGCCGCGGCCAGTGGCGGATAGGTGAACGGCAGTTCCAGCCCACCTTGGGTCTGGAACATCGCTCCATCCGCGTAGAGCGACTGCCCGTCGAGCCAGGCGCGTCCACCCATCCGATAGACATCGATGTCGATGCGGTAGGGGACATGGCCGAGAAGGCGCCAGCCCGCCGCGGCAAGCGCCGCGAGCGTCAGGATCTGGAACAGCCGCCACGCGAGCCTGGGTTTCCAACCAGCCCCGGTGGGCGCCCCCTGATTACTCATGTCGCCGACCAGACTATCGGTGCCCGGCGGCGCGTCGTCGGGCATCCCGGCCGTGCCACCCGCAGGTCGGCGTAAGTTTTCTGCGTGCGCCCGGACCTGAACCTCGACTTGAGCTTGTCGACCCACATCCCGCCGTCGCGGGTGCCGCTGGTCTGCTGCCTGCTCGCGTTCATCCTGACGTTCGCCATCACCCGCACCATCGTTCGGTACATCCGCAGCCATGCCGACAGCGACGCGCCCCGCAGATGGTGGCAGCCGCGCAACATCTCGGCCGGCGACGGCCTGCACATCCACCATGTGGTGATCGGCGTGATTCTGGTCATGGTCTCCGGGATCGCGATGGTGACCCTAGCGGTCGATGGAGGGGTACCCGAGTTCACCGCCGCGTCAATCTTTTTCGGGATCGGGGCGGCGCTGGTGCTCGACGAGTTCGCGCTGATCCTGCACCTGTCCGACGTGTACTGGTCCGAGGACGGGCGCACCTCGGTGGATGCGGTGTTCGTCGCGGTCGCGGTCGCGGGCCTGCTCATCATGGGTTTCAGTCCGCTGTCGTTCTTCGACGTCGGGATCTGGCAGAGCGATCATTCCGTCGTCGCCCGCACCGTCGTGGTGGTGGCCGCGGTGCTGACCCTGGCGCTGGCGGTCGTCGTGTTGCTCAAGGGCAAGGTGTGGACCGGGCTGGTGGGGATGTTCATCACGCCGTTGCTGGTCGTGGGCGCGATCAGGCTGTCCCGCCCGCACGCGCCGTGGGCGCGTTGGCGTTACACCGGAAGGCCGCGCAAGATGCACCGTGCGTTGGAACGGGAGCGGTGGCTGCGCCGACCGGTCGTGCAGGCGAAACTGTGGTTGCAGGATGCGATCGCCGGAATGCCGAAGTTCCCCGACGACGCGCTGGTCGACCAGCAACTCGACCGTGAGATCCACGCGGCGCCCGCACCGGGCGAGCCCGCCGAACAGAAAGCCTCCTGACTTGCGGTACTTCTACGACACCGAGTTCATCGACAACGGGCACACCATCGAGTTGATCTCCATCGGGGTCGTTGCCGAGGATGGCCGCGAATACTATGCGATATCAACGGAATTCGATCCCGACCGGGCCGGTCGCTGGGTCCGCAAGAATGTGCTTCCGAAGCTGCCGTCGCCTGCCTCGCCGCTGTGGCGTTCGCGCAGGCAGATCCGGTCGGAGCTGGAGGACTTCTTCGGCGTCGACGGCGACGAACCGATCGAGCTGTGGGCCTGGGTGGGCGCCTACGACCACGTGGTGCTCTGCCAGCTGTGGGGGCCGATGACCGACCTGCCGCCTGCGATGCCGCGCTTCACCCGCGAGCTGCGTCAGTTCTGGGAGGACCGCGGCAGCCCGCGGATGCCACCCCGGCCGCGCGATGCGCACGACGCACTCGTCGACGCCAAGCACAACCTGTTCCGCTACCGGTTGATGACCGAGAGCGGTTTTGCGGCGCAGTTACCATAAACGGGTGAACTGGACCGTCGACGTACCCATCGACCAGCTGCCTGCGCTCCCGCCGCTGCCCGAGGACCTGCGGCAGCGCCTCGACGCCGCGCTGGCCAGGCCGGCGCTGCAGCAGCCGTCCTGGGACGCCGGCCAGGCCGCGGCGATGCGCAAGGTCCTGGAGAGCGTGCCGCCGGTCACGGTGCCGTCCGAGATCGAGAAGCTGAAGTCCCAGTTGGCCGACGTCGCCCGTGGCGAGGCGTTCCTGCTGCAGGGCGGCGACTGCGCCGAGACTTTCGTCGACAACACCGAACCGCACATCCGCGCCAACATCCGCACGTTGCTGCAGATGGCCGTGGTGTTGACCTACGGCGCGAGCATGCCGGTGGTCAAGGTGGCCCGGATCGCGGGGCAGTACGCCAAGCCCCGGTCGGCCGACGTCGACGCGCTGGGCCTGAAGTCCTACCGCGGCGACATGGTCAACGGGTTCGCTCCCGACGCCGCGGTCCGCCAGCACGATCCGTCACGCCTGGTGCGCGCCTACGCCAATGCCAGCGCCGCGATGAACCTGGTGCGGGCGCTGACGTCGTCGGGCATGGCCTCGCTGCACCAGGTGCACGACTGGAACCGGGAGTTCGTCCGCACGTCGCCGGCCGGGGCGCGGTACGAGGCGCTGGCGGCGGAGATCGACCGCGCCCTGCACTTCATGAGCGCGTGCCGGGTCGACGACCGCAACCTCGACACGGCCGAGATCTACGCCAGCCACGAAGCCCTGGTGCTCGACTACGAGCGGGCCATGCTGCGCATGCACCGCGAGGGCGATCAGGAGGCCAAGCTCTACGACTTGTCGGCGCACTACGTGTGGATCGGCGAGCGCACCCGCCAGCTCGACGGCGCCCATGTCGCGTTCGCCGAGGTCATCGCGAATCCGATCGGTATCAAGATCGGCCCGACCACGTCGCCGGAACTGGCCGTCGAGTACGTGGAGCGCCTGGACCCGAACAACGAGGCGGGCCGGCTCACCATCGTCAGCCGGATGGGCAACCACAAGGTGCGCGACGTGCTGCCCCCGATCATCGAGAAGGTGCAGGCGTCGGGTCATCAGGTGATCTGGCAGTGCGATCCGATGCACGGCAACACCCACGAGTCCTCGACCGGTTACAAGACGCGTCATTTCGACCGCATCGTCGACGAGGTGCAGGGCTTCTTCGAGGTGCACCACGCACTCGGCACGCACCCGGGCGGCATCCACGTCGAGATCACCGGGGAGAACGTCACCGAGTGTCTCGGTGGCGCACAAGACATCTCGGACACCGACCTGGCCGGCCGCTACGAGACGGCCTGCGACCCGCGGTTGAATACGCAGCAGTCGCTGGAGTTGGCGTTCCTGGTCGCGGAGATGCTGCGCGGCTGAACCGGCCGGGCGGTCAGAGCAGGTTGCTCAGGTTGGTCCCGAGCGTCCACGCGCCGGCGGCGGCCAGCCCGGCCAGCGTGATCACCGCGACCACCCAGAAGAACAGCATCCGGCGCGACCGCTGGCGCGCCCAGTAGAACTCCTCGAGGTCGATTCCGGCGAATTGGCCTGTGTACGGGATCAATTCGTCCATCTCGTCGTCGTTCTCGACGTCTTCGGTGATGGGGAGTTCGTCGCGGGTGAACACCTTGGTGTCCCGGCTGACCGGCCGGGCGTCATCAAGGTTGACGGTGGCGTCGTGGGCGTTCTGCGCGCGTTCGGTGAGCACGGTCGCGGAGTTGTGCGACGCCGAGTTGCGGGGCGCGGGCACCCGGAAATAGGGGAGGTCGAGTTCGCGGACGATCGTGTCGAGCTGTTCGGCCATCTCGCCCGCGTCGGCGAACCTGCCGGCCGGATCGCGCGCGGTCGCGCACTCCACCAGATCGTCGAACTGCCTTGGCACGCCCCGGATCGCGGCGCTGGGCGGCGTGACGTCGCGTTCCAGACGTTGATAGGCGACGGTCAGCGCGGAGTCGCCGGTGAATGGGGTGCGGCCGGTCAGCAGTTCGTACACCAGGATCCCGACGGAGTAGACGTCGCCGCGCGCATCGGTGTCGCCGGTGGCGACCTGCTCGGGGGACAGGTAGGCCGCGGTGCCCAAAATCACGCTGGTGGAGGTGATCTTGGCCTCCGCCACCGCGCGGACCAGACCGAAGTCGGCGATCTTGACGTCGCCGTCGTCACTGATCAGCACGTTCTCGGGTTTGATGTCGCGGTGCACCAGCCCCGCCGAGTGCGCCGCGGCGAGCCCGCC
>NZ_BCRS01000257.1 GCF_001552715.1 Mycolicibacterium vaccae NBRC 14118 = CIP 105934
ACTCCCGTTGGGGGTGCTCGCGGCCCGGCACCGCGACCGCGCCACCCGGGCGCTGGAAGGCGCGAGTTACGTCGCGCACGGGCTCCCGTCGATCGTCATCGCGATCTCGATGGTGTCGCTGGGCGTGCTGTTGCTGCGGCCGATCTACCAGCGCGAGCCGCTGCTGATCCTGGCCTATACCGTGCTGTTCGTGCCCATGGCCATCGGCTCGATCCGCGCGGCGGTGGAGGCGGCCCCGATCCGTCTGGAGGAGGTCGCCCGGTCCCTCGGCCGCGGCCCGGTCCGGGCGTTCGGCACGGTGACCGCCCGCGTCGCGCTCCCCGGCATCGCGGCAGGCGCCGCGCTGGTGTTGTTGACCTGTATGAAAGAGCTGCCCGTGACCCTGCTGCTGCACCCGACCGGCACCGACACGCTGGCCACCCGGCTGTGGGGCTACAGCTCGGTCAGCGACTACGCCTCCGCCGCGCCGTACGCCGCCGCACTGCTGGTGTTCGCCGCGGTCCCGACCGCGCTGCTCGGGATGTGGGGCACCGAGGACGGCGCGGTGCGCAGTGACTGACGCGGCCGCGGTCAGCGCCCGCGGCATCCACAAGGCGTTCGGTGACCGGCAGGTTTTGTCCGGTGTGGACATCGAACTGGCGCCAGGAACCATCACCGCGGTTCTCGGTCCGTCGGGCTGCGGCAAGACCACCCTGCTGCGCATCCTGGCCGGCTTCGAGGACCCCGACGCCGGAACGGTGAGCATCGCCGGGCAGACGGTGGCCGGCGAGGGGCCGACCGTGCCCGTGCACCGCCGGCGGGTCGGGCTGATGCCCCAGGAAGGCGCGCTGTTCCCGCATCTGAGTGTGGGGGAGAACGTGGCGTTCGGCTTGGGCCGGGACGGCCGAACGGGCTGGGGCCGGGACGGCCGAACGGGCTTGGGCCGGGACGGCCGAACGGGCTTGGGCCGGGACGGCCGCAAAGAGTCGGCCGCTCAGGTCGCGCACTGGTTGGAGGTGGTCGGCCTGGCCGGGTTGGCCGATGCCCGCCCGCACGAGATCTCCGGGGGACAGCAGCAGCGCGTCGCGCTAGCCCGGGCGCTGGCGGCCAGGCCGCGGGTGCTGCTGCTCGACGAACCGTTCGCCGCGCTGGACGCCGGGCTGCGGGTGCGCGTGCGCGAGGACATCGCCACGATCCTGCGCGACACCGCGACGACGGCGCTGCTGGTCACCCACGACCAGGCTGAGGCGCTCTCACTGGCCGATTCGGTGGCGCTGCTGATGGGCGGGGTGGTGACCCGGCACGGCACGCCCGCCGACCTCTACGACCGACCCGGATCGCTGGCCAACGCCCGATTTCTGGGCAGCACGGTGGAGATCGCCGCCACGGTGCACGCCGGGCTCGCGCGGACCAGCCTCGGCCCGCTGCGCACCCGGGACGGTGTCGCCGACGGTCCGGCTGTGGTGGTGCTGCGCCCCGAACAACTGCGGTTCGGCACGGGCGCGTCCGGCACTGCGGCCCGGGTGACCGCGCGTCGCTTCTACGGCGCCGACACCGTGGTGCACGTCGAACTCGCCGACGGCACCCGGCTGCAGTTGCGCAGTCCGGTGCCGACCGCGCTGGAGGACGGGGCCGCGGTCACCGTCGAGGTCGCCGGGGACGTGCTGGCCTACCCGTCACCACCCGGTGGGCAGCGGGTGCCCCTCGGCGAAACCGGCGGCTGACTGCACCCCGAGTACGACCTTCTCGTGCAGTTCGGGCAGCGTCGTGGCGCCGACGTAGGTGCAGGTGCTGCGCACGCCCGAGGTGATGTGATCGATCAGGTCCTCCACGCCGCCGCGCGCGGGGTCCAGGCTCATCCGCGACGACGAGATGCCCTCTTCGAAGAGCGCTTTGCGGGCGCGGTCGAACGCGCCGTCGCCGGCGGTGCGCGCTGCCACGGCACGCTTGGAGGCCATGCCGTAGCTCTCCTTGTACGGCTGGTTGTCCCGATCGCGCATCAGGTCGCCGGGCGACTCGTAGGTGCCGGCGAACCAGGATCCGATCATCACGTTGGAGGCGCCCGCGGCGATCGCCAGAGCCACGTCGCGGGGATGCCGCACGCCACCGTCGGCCCACACGTGTCCGCCGAGTTCCCTTGCCGCCGCGGCACATTCGACCACCGCGGAGAACTGGGGCCGGCCGACACCGGTCATCATCCTGGTCGTGCACATCGCGCCGGGCCCGACGCCGACCTTGACGATCGACGCGCCGGCGTTGATCAGGTCCCGGGTGCCGGCGGCCGACACCACGTTGCCCGCGGCCAGCGGCAGACCCAGGTCCAGCGCCGCCACCGTCTCGATCGCGTCGAGCATCTTCTGCTGGTGGCCGTGCGCGGTGTCGATGACCAGCAGGTCCACGCCGGCCTCGGCGAGTTCGCGGGCCTTGGCGCCGACGTCACCGTTGATCCCGACGGCCGAGGCGATGCGCAACCGTCCCCGGGCGTCGACGGCCGGGCGGTAGATCCCGGCCCGGACGGCGCCGGTCCGGGTCAGCACGCCGGCCAGCGATCCGTCGTCCTCGGTCATCACCGCCACGTCCACCGGCGCGTGCTCGAGCAGGTCGAACACCTTGCGCGGCTCGGTGCCCACCGGCGCGGTGACGAAATCGGGGACGGCCACGTCACGCACGCGGGTGAACCGGTCCACGCCGACGCACGCCGCTTCGGTGACCAGGCCGATCGGCCGGTTCACCCCACCTGAACCGCTCCTCGCGTCCGCGGCCACCACCACCGCCGCGCCGTGGGCTCTCTTGTGGATCAGGGCGACCGCGTCGGAGACGGAGTCGTCCGGCGACAGCACCACCGGGGTGTCGACCACGGTGTCGCGGGTCTTGACGAAGTCCACGGTGTGCTGGACCGCCGAGGCCGGCAGATCCTGGGGCAGCACCACGAGCCCGCCGCGGCGCGCGACCGTCTCGGCCATCCGCCGCCCGGCCACCGCGGTCATGTTCGCGACGACTACCGGGATCGTCGTGCCCGACCCGTCGACCGTGGACAGGTCGACGTCGAAGCGTGACTGCACCTCGGATCGGCCGGGCACGACGAAGACGTCGTTGTAGGTCAGGTCGTACGGCGGCCGGTGGCCATCGAGAAACTCCACGACCCCGAGTCTAGTGGCCGGGTTTCACCGGCGAGCAGACGCAAAATCGCACACAGAGCACGCAAATCGTGCGAGTTCGTGTCTGCTCGCGGAGAAAATCAGGCTTCGACCTCGCTGTGGTCGCCGCTCCACAGGGTGTGGAAGCGCTTGTCGCGGTCGGCGTCGATGCGGCCGTAGGTGTGCGCGCCGAAGAGGTCGCGCAGTCCCTGGGTCAGCGCGGCGGGCAGACGTTCGGTGCGCAGCCCGTCGTAGTAGGACAGCGCCGACGAGAAGCCGGGGATCGGGATGCCCAGTTCGGTGGCCGTGACCACCACGCGGCGCCAGCTGTCGATCGCGGCCTCGATGGCGTCGCGGAAGTAGGGCGCCACGATCAGGGTCGGCAGGTCGGGGTCCTCGTCGAAGGCGTCCTTGATCCGGTTGAGGAACTTGGCGCGGATGATGCAGCCGCCCCGCCAGATGGTGGCCAGGTCGCCGGGGGTGACGTTCCAGTCGTACTCGATGCTGCCGGCCTGGATCTGGTTGAAGCCCTGTGCGTAGGCGATGATCTTCGACGCGTACAGAGCCTGACGCACGTCTTCGATGAATTGCGCTGCGTCGGCAGGCTTTTCGCCCAGATGGCCGGAGGCCAGGCCGGTGGTCGCCTTGCGCTGGGTCACCGAGCCCGACAGCGCCCGCGCGAACACCGCCTCGGCGATGCCGGTGACCGGCACCCCGAGATCGAGCGCGGACTTGACCGTCCAGCGACCCGTGCCCTTCTGCTCGGCCTCGTCGAGGATCACGTCCACCAGCGGCTTACCGGTCTTGGCGTCGATCTGGCGCAACACCTCCGCGGTGATCTCGACCAGGAAGCTGTCCAGGTCGCCCTTGTTCCACTCGTCGAAGACGTCGGCGATCTCCGGTGCGCTCTTGCCGAGCCCGTCGCGCAGCAGCTGGTACGCCTCGCCGATGAGCTGCATGTCGGAGTACTCGATGCCGTTGTGCACCATCTTGACGAAGTGCCCGGCGCCGTCGGGGCCGATGTGGGTGCAGCACGGGACGCCGTCGACGTGCGCTGAGATCTCCTCGAGCAGCGGGCCCAGCGACTCGTAGGACTCCTTGGGGCCGCCCGGCATGATCGACGGCCCGTTCAGCGCGCCTTCCTCGCCGCCGGAGATGCCGGCGCCGACGAAATGCAGCCCGCGCTCGCGGATCGCCTTCTCCCGGCGGATGGTGTCGGTGAAGAGCGCGTTGCCGCCGTCGATGATGATGTCGCCGGGTTCCATCGCGTCGGCGAGCTCGTTGATCACCGCGTCGGTGGCTTCGCCCGCTTTCACCATGATCAGCACCCGCCGCGGCTTCTCCAACGCGTCGAGGAATTCGGCGATGGTCTCGCTGCGGACGAACTTGCCGTCAGACCCGTGCTCGGCCAGCAGCGCGTCGGTCTTGGCGATCGAGCGGTTGTGCAGTGCCACGGTATAGCCGTGCCGCGCGAAGTTGCGGGCGATATTCGACCCCATGACGGCCAAACCGGTGACACCGATCTGCGCTGTACCCGTGGTGGACTGCGACGAGCTCATAAACGGAAGCCTTTCGTTCGGTGAATGCGGCACCGCAAATCTACGGGGCGCACCGTCAAGCTGAGAACAGCCTCTGGAGCTCGGTCAGCCACGGCACCACCAGCGCGATGGTCGGGACGACCAGCACCGCGGCTGCCGCGACGTACGCGCCTGCGGCGAGGACCCTGCTGTTGGGCTCACCGCCGAGCCGGCGCACCCGCACCACCGTCGTCGGACCGCCGGCGGCCAGCGCACCGCGGGGGGCGCGGCCGG
>NZ_BCRS01000258.1 GCF_001552715.1 Mycolicibacterium vaccae NBRC 14118 = CIP 105934
TACCGCGAGCGTGCGTGTCCGCGGCCAACACGCCGCAGAAATCCCTGAGTATCCGCGCGCTCGCGCTCGGGCGTCAGCGGGTGCCGGGCACCAGCCAGCGTCCCGACAGCACCCGCCACCCGACGAACACCAGGCGCAGCACCATGAACGTGCTCAGCCCGGCCCAGATGCCCAGCAGTCCCCACCCGAATGCCAGTGAAAGCCAGATCAGCGGCAGGAAACCGACCAGCGCGCTGATCAGCGTCGCATTGCGCATGAACGTCGCGTCGCCGGCCCCGAGCAGCACCCCGTCGATGGCGAAAACGATGCCGGCGATCGGCAACTGCGCCACCAGGAACCACCAGGGCACGCCGATCTGGTCGAGCACCGAACGATCTGAGGTGAACACCGCCGGGAACACCGAGTTGCCCAGCGCGAACACCGCGGCCAGCACCACACCGGCGACGGTGGAGAAGATCGTCACCCGCCACGCCACCGCTTTGGCGTGGGTCAGCTGGCCGGCACCGAGCGCGGCGCCGACCAGCGACTGGGCGGCGATCGCCAGTGAATCGAGCACCAGCGCAAGGAAACTCCACAATTGCAGCACCACCTGGTGCGCGGCGACGGCGGCGGCGCCGAACCGGGCCGCCACCGCGCCAGCGGAGATGAAGCAGGCCTGGAACGCCATGGTCCGCAGCACCAGGTCGCGGCCCATCACCACCTGCGCGCCCAGCACCTGCGGCCGCAACCGCAACGGCACCTTCTCGACGAGCAGCGCCCGGCAGAACAGCACCGCGGCCAGGTACTGCCCCACCACATTGGCCACCGCCGAGCCGGGCAGCCCGAGTTCGGGGGCACCGAACCAGCCGTACACCAGGAGCGGGCACAGCACCGCCGACACCGCGAACCCGACGACGACGTAGCGCAGCGGCCGCATGGTGTCCTGCACGCCGCGCATCCACCCGTTCCCGGCGGCGGCGATCAGGATCGCCGGGACGGCCAGGCTGGCGATGCGCACCCACGGCAGCGCCGCTTCGGCGATCTCGCCGCCGGCGGCCAGCGCGGATACCAGCGGTCTGGCGGTCAGTTGCACGGTGATGACGATCGCCGTCCCGATGCCCAGCGCCAGCCAGGTGGCCTGCACGCCCTCCTCGACCGCGGCCCTCCGGTCACCCGCGCCGTACAACCGGGCCGCACGCGCGGTGGTGCCGTAGGACAGGAAGGTCAGCTGTGAGCTCAGCACGCCCATGACCAGCGCACCGATCGCCAGGCCGGCCAGGCTCAGCGCGCCGAGCCGGCCGATCACCGCCAGATCGAACAGCAGATAGACGGGTTCGGCGGCGAGTACACCGAGAGCAGGGAACGCCAGTGCGGCGATCCGCCGGTTGGTCGCCGGTTCGACCGCGTCAGCCAAGGGCGGCACGCAGCGCGGCGACCAGGTCGTCGGCGGTTCCGGACGCCGAGTAACCGGCGGCCAGCCGGTGTCCGCCGCCGCCGAAGGTACCGGCGACCTTCGACACGTCCAGCGACTTGGACCTCATCGACACCGACCACCGCTGGGGCCCGATCTCCTTGAACACCGCCGCCACCTCGGCCTGCTGGGTGGTGCGCACGATGTCGACGATGCTCTCGATCTCCTCCGAGCGGGCCGCCGACCACTCCTCGTGGTCGACGATCGCGCACACCAGTCCGCGGCCCCCGGCCGCGTCGGCGTCCAGGCGTGCCGATCCCAGCACCCGCGACAGCATGGGTAGCCACGCGAACGGGTGCGTGTCGAGCAGCGTGCGGCTCACCGCGGCGTTGTCCACGCCGAGTTCGACCAGCCGCGCCGCCAGCCGATGGGCGCGGGCGCTGGCCCATCGGAACGATCCGGTGTCGGTGGCCAGCCCCGCGTACAGGCAGTGGGCCACCGGCAGGTCGATCGGGGTCTCCCACGCGTCGAGCAGGTCGGCGACCAGCATCGTCGTCGAATCCGCCGTGGGGTCGACGAAGTTCGCGGTGCCGAACAACTGGTTCGACGCATGATGGTCGATGACCAGCACCGCGCGGCCGGTTTGAGTCAGCTCGACGAGCGCGCCCAGCCGGTTCACGCTGGGGATGTCGACGGTCACCACCAGGTCGGCGTCGCGGCGCAGTTCCTGCGGGGCGACCAGCAGATGGCCGCCCGGCAGCGTGTGCAGGGACTCGGGAAGCTCGTCGGGCTCGGCGAAACTGACCTGGACACGCTTGCCGGCCTTCTCGAGGACCAGTGCCAGCGCCAGCCCGGCGCCGATGGTGTCGGCGTCGGGGAACACATGGCACACCACACTGACGGTGTCCGCGCCGGTGAGCAGCTCAGCCGCTTTGCGGGCGTCGACGCGGGCGCCCGCGGCGGCCGAGCCGCCCAACCGGGTAGTGGTCAGGGCTTCAGCTGTCGCGTCTGTCATCGAGCGTGTCAAGGTCACCCGTGTCCTCAGCGTCCCCGGTCGGTTCGTCCTCCGCCCCGGTTACACGGTACGGGTCAGGTTCACCTGCGTGCCTGGCACCCTGCCGAACTCTCGCCAAATCCTCATCGGCCGCTCGCGCGCGGGCCAGCAGTTCCTCCATCCGGTGCGCCGTGTCGGGCACCATGTCTCGCGAGAACGCGAGCGTCGGCGTGAACCGGACCCCCAACGCCGCCCCCACCTTGGTCCGCAGCACGCCCTTGGCTTTCTCAAGGGCGGCTGCGGCACCGTCGTAGTCGGGCTCTTCGTCGAGGGACCGGCCCAGCACCGTGTAGAACAACGTGGCGTCGTGCAGGTCGTTGGTGACCTTCGCGTCCGTGATCGTCACCCCGGTGAGCCGGGGATCCTTGATCTCGTACTCGATCGCCGTCGCGACGATGGTGGAGATCCGCTTGGCCAGCCGCTTCGCCCGTGCGGGATCAGCCACGACGCTCCTCTCCCAAGCGGACGTCGGTCACATGCTCCTCGCGCAAGCGCTCGTCGGTCGCTACGTCCTCGACCACCTACGTCCTCGCCTTCTCGACGAGCTCGTAGGTCTCGATGACGTCGCCTTCCTTGATGTCGTTGTAGGTCAGCGTCAGACCACACTCGTAACCGTCGCGGACCTCGGTGACGTCTTCCTTCTCGCGCCGCAGCGACGAGACGGTGAGGTTCTCGGCGACCACGACGTTGTCGCGCAGCAGCCGCGCCTTGGCGTTGCGGCGCATGATGCCCGACTGGACGAGGCAGCCGGCGATGTTGCCGACCTTCGACGACCGGAAGATCGCCCGGATCTCGGCGCGGCCGAGTTCCTTCTCCTCGTAGATCGGCTTGAGCATGCCCTTGAGCGCACTCTCGATCTCGTCGATGGCCTGGTAGATCACCGAGTAGTACCGGATCTCCACGCCTTCGCGGTTGGCCAGCTCAGTCGCCTTGCCCTCGGCACGGACGTTGAAGCCGATGATGATCGCATCCGACGCCGACGCCAGGTTGACGTTGGTCTCGGTGACACCACCGACGCCGCGGTCGATGACGCGCAGCTCGACCTCGTCGTCCACCTGGATGCCCAGCAGGGCCTCCTCCAGCGCCTCGACGGTGCCGGAGTTGTCGCCCTTGAGGATCAGGTTCAGCTGGCTGGTTTCCTTCAGCGCCGAATCCAGGTCCTCCAGGCTGATCCGCTTGCGGGTGCGGGCGGCCAGCGCGTTGCGCTTGCGCGCACTGCGCCGGTCAGCGATCTGGCGGGCGATGCGGTCCTCGTCGACGACCAGGAAGTTGTCACCCGCGCCCGGCACCGACGTGAAGCCGATGACCTGCACCGGCCGCGACGGGAACGCCTCGGTGACGTCTTCGCCGTGCTCGTCGACCATGCGGCGCACGCGGCCGTAGGCATCGCCTGCGACCACGGAGTCGCCGACCCGCAGCGTGCCGCGCTGGATGAGCACGGTGGCCACCGGGCCGCGACCGCGGTCCAGGTGCGCCTCGATCGCCACACCCTGGGCCTCCATGTCGGGGTTGGCCCGCAGGTCCAGCGACGCGTCGGCGGTCAGGATGACCGCTTCCAGCAGGGCCTCGATGTTGGTGCCCTGCTTGGCGGAGATGTCGACGAACATGGTGTCGCCGCCGTACTCCTCGGCGACCAGCCCGTATTCGGTCAGCTGCGCCCGGATCCGCTGGGGGTCCGCGCCTTCCTTGTCGATCTTGTTGACCGCCACCACGATCGGCACATCAGCGGCCTGCGCGTGGTTGATGGCCTCCACCGTCTGCGGCATCACGCCGTCGTCGGCCGCGACCACCAGGATCGCGATGTCGGTGGCCTTCGCGCCACGGGCACGCATGGCGGTGAACGCCTCGTGACCCGGGGTGTCGATGAAGGTGATGGGCCGCTCGGTGCCGTCGAGGTCGACGGTCACCTGGTAGGCGCCGATGTGCTGGGTGATTCCGCCGGCCTCGCCCTCGCGGACGGTGGCGTTGCGGATGGTGTCCAGCAGTCGGGTCTTGCCGTGATCGACGTGACCCATGACGGTGACCACCGGCGGGCGGACCTCGAGGTCCTCTTCGCCGCCTTCGTCCTCGCCGTAGGTGAGGTCGAACGACTCCAGCAGCTCGCGGTCCTCGTCCTCCGGGGACACGACCTGCACGACGTAGTTCATCTCGCTGCCGAGCAGCTCGAGGGTCTCGTCACCCACCGACTGGGTGGCCGTGACCATCTCGCCGAGGTTGAACAGCGCCTGCACCAGCGAGGCCGGGTTGGCGTTGATCTTCTCGGCGAAGTCGCTCAGCGACGCGCCGCGGGCCAGCCGGATGGTCTCGCCGTTGCCGTGCGGAAGCCGCACGCCACCGACGACCGGGGCCTGCATGTTCTCGTATTCGGCCCTTTTCGCGCGCTTCGACTTACGTCCGCGCTTCGGGGCACCACCGGGACGGCCGAAGGCGCCTGCGGCACCGCCGCGCTGGCCGGGGCGGCCACCGCCGCCACCGG
>NZ_BCRS01000259.1 GCF_001552715.1 Mycolicibacterium vaccae NBRC 14118 = CIP 105934
GGCGCATCGGCAGGAACGCCAGCGCGAACAGCAACGGCAGCAGCGCCAGCCCGCCGATCAGCCCGGCCCGGTAGGTGTCGTTGTAGGCGAAGTCCAGTGTCACGGCGCCGCCGCTGCCCGCGGGCAGCACCCAGCCCTGCTGCCAGCCGTTGACCGTGACGGAGTCCAGCGTCGCGCCGTCGGCGGTGTGCGCGGTCCACCCGGGGTTGGCGCTCTCGGGGACGACGAGGATGCGCGAACTCTCCGACGGTTCCACCGTGACCTCGCGGTCGACGCTGGTCCACCGGTCGACGGTGACCGCGGCGGTGCGCGCGGTGCCGATGCGGTCGGCCAGCGGGGTGTCCAACTGCACGCCGTCGACGATCAGCGGGGCCCCGGGGCTGATCACCAGCTCCTGCTGCCCGGCGGGCAACGGGATCGGCGCGGTGCGGCACGGGCGGGCCGGGATCGGGTCACCGTCGAGCAGCGCGCCGACGGTGGCGGTCACCGAGGTCTGGACGAACTCACCCGCGACGCCGATCACCGGGCCGCGGCCGCACGGCAGGCTCACCGTCCGTGCCCGGTTGGCGGCCGCGTCGGCCGCCCCGATCGGGGCGCCGCGTCCGTCGAGCAGCACCACCTCCGCCAGGCCCGGCGGTTTGAGTTGATCGAAACCCAGTGAGGTGCGGTCGATCACGTCGTCCCAGTCCATCAGCCACACCGTCACGGTGTCGGTGACCCGCGGGTGCAGCCGGAAGGTCTCGGTGCCGTCGGTCATCCGGCGGACCTGCGGTCCGTCCCCGAGGTCCACCGCGATCAGGGTCGGGTCGGCCGGCAGCGGGGACGCGCCCGGTGTCACCCGGATCGCCGAAACCTCCTCTGCGGCAGCGAGTTTGATCTCCAGCGACGGCGGGGCGTGCGGCTGCACGCTGCGCTGCGGCGCCGTCCACGCGGTCCCGGGATCGCCGTCGGTGGCCGCGTACGCCGAGCCGAGGACGTCGATCGGGTCGGAGTCGCCGTAGGCCCGGGTGGTGTCGGGCTGGGCGATCAGCTCGGCCAGGTTGGGTCCCTGGCGGCCACGCACCCACACCGTCGGGGTCACCTCGGTCGGCTCGGGCACGCTCAGCGTCCGGCTCAGGTTCACCGGTTCCTCGGCGGCCAGCGCCATCGCCGCGGCGCAGCGGGCCCCGGTCGGGCTCTGTGCGCAGCCGGCCCGGCCCAGTAGTTCGGAACCCAGATCCCATTGCGCGACAGCCGAACCCGAGGGCGGAGCCGGAACCTCGACGGTGTGCCGGAGGTTCACCGCGTGCGCGAACCCGTTTGCGTCGTACTGCGTGACGTGGATGTCGGTGATGCCGAACTGCACCCCGGGGGATCCGTCGTCGGTGCCCGTCGCGGTGATCCGCACCCACGGCGACTCGCCGTAGGGCAGCGCCACGGTCATCGGTTTGCCCGCCTCGTCGAAGCGCACGGTGCTGGTGCCGTTGACGGTCGACACCTCGAGCCGGCGCACCTGCGCGCCGACCGCGGTGGCGCTCGGGGTGAGGGTGAGCGTGGCGTTGGTGACCGGGCGGTCGAAATCGACCTGCAGCCACTGGCCCAGCGCGGTCTGCAGCGAATTGGACACCCAGCTGGTCGAGGCGTCCCCGTCGATCGCCGACGCCGGACCCGAGGACGGCGACACATTGGGCAGTGCGGTGGAGTCCGACGCCGCGCTGGACACCGAGACCCGGCCGCCGCCCCACTGGCCGTACACGAGATCGGCTCCGGTGGCCGGATAGTCGGGCACCCGGTTGAACGTGTTGCGCGCGTCGTCGGGTCCGCGGATCGCCGACGAGTGGTCGTCGACGCGGCCGTAGTCGGTCTCCCGGGCGGTGGGGGTGTCGGTGACGGTCACCAGCGGCACCGGCAGCCCGGCGCGCTCGGCGTCCTGGGTGAGCAGTGCGGGACCCGTCGGCTCCTGCCCCGCAAGCCTGCGGCGCTCGTCCAGGCGCAACAGCACCTCGGGTCCGCCGTCCACCCGGGGCATCGAATCGGTGTCGGCCACATACGGTTCCAGCGAGCCGGGACGGTCCACGCGGTAGATCTCGACGGCCGGGTAGCGCGGACGGAGCCCGCTGTCGGTGACGAAGCCGGCCAGCGTGCCGGGGCCGACGGGATCGCCGAACTCGGCGACCTTGGTCAGGCCGGGGGACCCGTCGATCGCGCGGTGCACCAGGATGGGCCGCGCCGACCGCGACGTGTCGGGGTCCAGGTCGTTGCGCACCACCACATACGAGATGCCCTGCCGGGCCAGGGTGTCGGCCAGGCCCGCCGACGGCCGGCCCGCGGCGAACAGGCGCTGCACCGAGTCCAGTGCGCGGATCGTCTCCGGTGGCGTGAGCGGGATGGAGTCGCGCACCCCCCACGCACTGTCGCCGAGCACCTGCAGCGGTTCGTCGTGGCTGTTGCCCCAGACCTGGGTGGCGAACGGCGCGCCGGGCGCGACGAGCACGCGGCCGCCGGTGTCGTTGTCGTCCAGCCACTCCGCGGTCTGGTACCAGTACTGCGGTATCCCGTCGAACGCGCCCGGTGGCGTCAGGCGGCCGGTCCAGGCCAGCGAGGTGGCCGCGGTCAGCGCGCACAGCAGCACGATGCCGACCGCAACGCGCTTGTCCTGCTCGGGGTGGGCGAAGGCGTTCCGCCACACCGGCCGCGGTGCGCTGCCCGGCAACGGGATCCGCCCGAGCAGATGGGCCAGGCCGAGCGCGAGCGGCAACCGCAGCAGCGGGTCCAGCTTGTGCAGGTTGCGCAGCGGGGTGCCCTCGGCGTCGAGGAAGGCCTGGACGTGGTGCGCGATCGGCGACCCGAGACCGCCGGAGTAGCCCGCGGCCAGCAGTGCGACGCCGACCAGCAGCATCGTCACCAGACGTCCGCGCGCCGGCATGGTGGCCAGCGCGAGACCGGCCAGCCCGCCCGCGGCGACCAACGTCGTCGCCAGCACCGACACCGAGCCGGTGACCAGCGGCGCGCCCGCCGTGGCGGTCGGTGCGACGTACGGGGTCCACGCGCCGGTGCCGCGCAGCATCTCCGTCAGCGACATCCACTGCGTGGTCACGCCGGAGGACTCGATGAAGTCCAGGAACGGCGGGCTGATGCGGCCCAGGTGCAGCAGCGCGACCACCCACCAGATCACCGCGAGCGCCACGCACGGCAGCCACCACGCCATGAACCGCCGCCATGTCCGGTTCGGCCGGTGGCACAGCAGCCACACAACCGCGCACAGGCACGCGGTCAGCGTCGCGACCGCATTGACCGCGCCCATCAGCGCGACCGCCACCGCCGAACGCGCCGCCAGCACCCGCACCCGGGAGTCCCCCGCTGCCTCTCCCACCCCTCCGGACCCGCCCTGGAGCGCCAGCACGATCGGCAGCAGCACCCACGGCGCCAGCATCATCGGCAGCGTCTCCGACGAGATGGCCCCGATCGTGGTCAGCACCCGCGGCGACAACGCATAGGCCACCGCGCCGAGCACCCGCGACGTGGTGGTGCCGATCCCGAGGGCCTCGGCGAGCCGCAGCATCCCCCAGAACCCGGCGACCAGCAGCAGCGTCCACCACAGCCGCTGGGTCACCCAGTCCGGGACACCGAGCAGATCACCGGCCAGGAAGAAGGTGCCGTGCGGGAACAGGTAGCCGTACGCCTGGTTCTGCGCCTGCCCGAACGGCAGCTCGCTGTTCCACAGGTCGAAGGCGCGCGCCAGGAAACGAAGGGGGTTCGCGGTGAGGTCGAGCTTGGTGTCGGGTGAGATCTGGCCGGGCGACTGGGCGAAAGTCAGGACCAGTGCCGCCGCGGCGGACACCCACAACCAGCGCCGCGACAGCGGCTGGATCAGGTCAGGTCCGGTCGCCGTACTCGACCCTGTTGAGCACCGATGACGCCGGATCGCCCGCCTGCAGAGGAGGCTTCGTGTCCTGCTGCACCATCAACGTCACACCGAACACGGCCGCCGCGCCGAGCAGCAGGCCGACGACGATGCTGGCTGCAGCGGGCACGAGAAACCGATCCATGCGGCCAACCTAGCACGGTGCTGGTCAGGGGCTGGAGCGGCGCAATCACGGCTGCGGCGGCACGATGAGCACCGGACGGTGCCCGCGGCGCAGCACGTGATCGGCCACGCTGGACTGGATCAGCGACCGGAAACCCGTGGTCGCGCGGGTGCCGGTGACGATCAGGTCGGCGTCGAGGTCGTCGGCGGCCTCGATGATCGTCTGCCACACGGAGAACGTGGCCGCCCGCCGCAGCGGCTCGGCGGGCAGCCCGATGGCCAGGGCCAGATCCAGGCCCTCGTCGTTGATCCGCTGCGCCTCGGCCAGCGCGATGTCGATCTCGTCGTCGTTGCCCGGATCGGGCGGTCCGTCCAGGTCATAGCGGTAACCGGCCGGTTCGGAACTGCGGTCCAGCGGCGACCACACCGTCAGCACCACGAACCGGTCCGCGGTCAGGAAACGGCCCGCGTAGTGCACGGCGCGGCGCGCGGTCGGTGAGCCGTCGAAGGCGATGAGCATCACGCTCTTCTTGTCGCGGGGTAGTGAACCCGTCATCGCCTCTCCTGTCCCTCGCCCGTCATCTCCGACAGAATATTTGGTCGCTACCGCGCGTCAGGGCACCTTTTGTCGAACGGCCCGCCGATCAGGACATGGCCCGATGGGTCCTGTGCCGTTATCGTCGGACCATATGTCTGCGCCAAGGACCGTCCCGAATGCCCTCGTCGGAGTGCTCGCGGCTGCGGCGCTCCTGGTCGGATGCACGTCGTCCGCCGAGCCCGACCCCGCTGTCCCGTCGGTGACCCATGCGACGCCGTCGATGGCGGCCGGCCCCGCGCCGGCCCCGCCCGCGGCCCCC
>NZ_BCRS01000260.1 GCF_001552715.1 Mycolicibacterium vaccae NBRC 14118 = CIP 105934
CCCCGGCCCTGCGCGCGCGAGGCCGCGCGAGCCGCGGGAGACGGTGTGCGCGCATCGGTTTCGGCGTCACCGGCCTGACCCGCCGCCGCAGACAGCGACCCACCGTGCACCGCCGCCGCCAGCGACGCGGTGACCAGCCCGCTGGTGCGGATCCGGCGCACCAGATACGCCCGCAGCGTGACCAGGTCGACCACCAGCCCGCTGGTCACCGCCTCCTCCACGCCGCCGGAGTGCACGTGGCCACCGGTGGGCAGTCGGGAGTCCGACAGGGTGAGCAGCGTGGCGAGGTTGGTCATCAGAACAGGAAGTAGCGCTGGGCCATCGGTAGTTCGGTCGCGGGCTGCTCCTGCCAGACCTCGCCGTCGATGCGCACCGTGAAGGTGTCCGGATCCACCTCGATGTCCGGGGTCGCATCGTTGCGGGGCATCTGCGCCTTACCGATACCGCGGACATTGCCGACCGGCACCAGCCTGCGGTTCACCGCGATCCGGTCGGCCAGCCCGTCCTCGATCGCCTGCGGCGCGACGAAGTGCACCGACGTCGCCGCGGCCGCCGCGGGCGCGGCGCCGAACATCGGGCGCGGCAGCACCGGCTGCGGCGTCGGGATCGACGCGTTCGCGTCCCCCATCGCCGCCCACGCGATCATCCCGCCCTTGACCACGACGTGCGGGCGCACACCGAAGAACGCCGGTTCCCACAGCACGAGGTCGGCGAGCTTGCCAACCTCGACCGAGCCGATCTCGCTGTCCATGCCGTGGGCGACCGCCGGGCAGATCGTGTACTTGGCGACGTAGCGCTGGGCGCGGGCGTTGTCGGCGCCGTTGTCCCCCGGCAGGAATCCGCGCCGGCGCTTCATCACGTGCGCGGTCTGCCAGGTGCGCATCACCACCTCGCCGATGCGGCCCATCGCCTGCGAGTCGCTGCCGATCATCGAGATGGCGCCGATGTCGTGCAGCAGATCCTCGGCGGCGATGGTCGACGGCCGGATCCGGCTCTCCGCGAACGCCAGGTCCTCGGGCACCCCGGGGTTCAGGTGGTGGCACACCATCAGCATGTCGAGATGCTCGTCGAGGGTGTTGACCGTGTGCGGGCGGGTCGGGTTGGTCGAACTGGGCAGCACGTTGGGGTGGCCGGCGACGGTGATGATGTCGGGCGCGTGCCCGCCGCCGGCACCTTCGGTGTGGTAGGCGTGGATCGACCGGCCCTTGATCGCGGCGAGCGTGTCCTCGACGAACCCCGCCTCGTTGAGGGTGTCGGTGTGGATGTTGGCCTGCACCCCGGCGGACTCGCACACCGTCAGGCAGGCGTCGATCGCCGCGGGTGTGGTCCCCCAGTCCTCGTGCAGCTTGAAACCCGCTGCGCCGCCGCGCAACTGCTCCCACATCGCCTCGGCGCTGACCGTATTGCCCTTGCCCAGCAACGCGACGTTGAGCGGCCAGGTGTCCAGCGCCTCCAGCATGCGGGCCAGGTGCCAGGCCCCGGGGGTCACGGTGGTGGCCTTGCTGCCCTCGGCCGGGCCGGTGCCGCCGGCGACGATGGTGGTGATGCCGCCGCCGAGCGCCTCCTCCATGATCTGCGGACAGATCAGGTGCACATGGCAGTCGATGGCCCCGGCGGTGACGATGCGGCCGTTGCCGGCGATGATCTCGGTCGAGGGCCCCACCACCAGGCCCGGGTGCACGCCCGACATGATGTCGGGATTGCCCGCCTTGCCGATCGCGGTGATCCTGCCGTCACGAATCCCGATGTCGGCCTTGATGATCCCCCAGTAATCGAGGATCACCGCACCGGTGATGACGGTGTCGGGGGCGCCCTCGGCGCGGGTGGCCCGCGACTGGCCCATCGATTCGCGCAACACCTTGCCGCCGCCGAACACCGCTTCGTCGCCGGCGCGGCCCGGCCCGCCGCTGCGGTCCTCGGTGATCTCGATGAACAGGTCGGTGTCGGCCAGCCGGATCCGGTCGCCGGTCGTGGGTCCGTACAGCGCCGCGTAGTGCGACCGGGAGATCTGCGTCATTCCTCGTCCAATCGTCCCGGCGGATCCAGGCTCAGACCGTGCACTTCCCGCGTACCGCCCAGCGGAACCAGTCGGACATGTTGTGCCACACCGGGTTCGAATCGGATCGCGGTACCTGCGGGGATGTCGAACCGGTACCCGCGCGCGGCGGCCCGGTCGAAGTCCAGTGCGCTGTTGGCCTGCGGCACATGGACGTGGCTGCCTACCTGCACCGGCCGGTCCCCGGTGTTGACGATGTCCAGCTCGAGCCGCCGGCCCTGCGCGTTGATCTCGATGTCGCCGTCGCCGAAGACGATCTCGCCTGGGATCATGTGCCGCACCTGCCTTACGGGATCGGGTGGTGGACGGTGACGAGTTTGGTGCCGTCCGGGAACGTCGCCTCCACCTGGACGTCGGCGAGCATCTCGGGGACGCCGTCCATCACGTCGTCGCGGCCGAGAACCTCACGGCCACTGACCATCAGCTCGGCCACGGTGCGGCCGTCGCGCGCGCCTTCGAGGATGTGATCGGTGATCACCGCGACGGCCTCGGGGTGATTGAGCCTCAGTCCCCGCGCCTGTCGGCGACGGGCGAGCTCGGCCGCATACGACAGCAGCAGCCGTTCCTGTTCATGCGGCGTCAAACGCATAGTGGGCGATCCTGCCACGACCCCCGCGCGCTCGCGCGAGGAGCCACCCGTCAGTCCCCGGCGATGTTCTGGAGGCGCACCTGCCCGCGCGCCACGACACGCTCGCTGTCGTCGGTGATCGTGATCAGCCACAACTGCTGGCGACGGCCGCGGTGAATCGGTGTCGACGTCGCGGTGACCGTGCCGGATCCGATGGCCCGCAGGAAATCGGTGTTGTTGTTCACGCCGACGACGGTGCCGCCGCCGTGCTGGGACAGCCAGACGTGCCCGGAGACGCTGGCCATGCTCTCGATCACCGCGCAGTACACCCCGCCGTGCACGATTCCCCATGGCTGCAGGAGCTTTTCGGTGATCTCCAGCCGGGCCCGCCCGCCGTCGGGGGTCATCTCCAGATAGTTCAGGCCGAGGACGCGGTCGAAGCCGTCGCCGAGACCCTCCGGTACTTCTGTCGTCACGCGTCGTGTCTACACGCGCCCGGAGCGCGCACCTGCGCCGGGGTGCGGTCCCGCGAACGAGCGGAAGGGCCCCACGCCTGTGGCGTGGGGCCCTTCCTTCGGTCGGACCGGGGGTCTCTGCAGCCCTCAGGACTCCGGCTCGGTCCAGTGGTTCCGATGGGACAAGCATAGGCAAGGCTTGCCTAATTAAGCAAGAGCTTCCCGGCATTCGCCCGCGATGTTCCGCGCACCGGCAGCCCGAAGCCGACCAGCGCGTCGAGCACCGCCTGACTGCGGCGCATGCTGTCCGCCTCGCTGGTGCCGGCCAGCAACGGAGTCTGGGTGGCTGCGCTGACCACCGTGGCGCCCACGATGTGCCACATCGCCGCCATCGTGATCGCGCCGCCGCTGACGGCGGCGAGCTTGGCGAAGACCGGCCCGAGCGCGCAGTGGCTGCGGTGGGCGACCCAGGTGGTCAGCGCCGCCTCGCTGGGGAGCGCGACGATGCCGTCGTTCGCCGACCGGAACCCGCGGCGCGACGTGAAGAACGGATCCTCCGGCAACGCGCGCAGGGTGGGGTCGACCACCCCGACCCAGTCGATGGCGCCCTCGGAGTCGACATGCGCCCACAGGTTCTCCAGGCCGGTGTCCCAGGCCCGCCCCTCGACGGCCAGCAGCGGTATCACCCGGCCGACGACGACGTGGGCGAACGTTGCTGCCAATTGCTGGGCCACCGCCGCCCGGCTCTCGGTCTCGGCCACGCCCGCCTCGAACATGCTGTGCAGACGGTCCGTGGTCAGCAGATCCGTCAGCGGCCACCACCGTCGCCGCGACAGATCGCCCATCACTGCGACGCCGTAGACACGCGGACATTCCCGGTACAGCTCCCGGAGTCGGCGGCTCGATTCATGTATCGGCAGCGTGCGGCTGATCGCCATGCTCGCGATCAGCGGATCCTCGACGAGAACCGTCATGACACCTCCGTTCCCTGGTTAGGTTAGCCTTACTATAGTCATGGCTCCGGAGGCGGCCAGACCCTGTGATCCGACTCACAGGCCGGGCGGGGAGTCGCCGACGGAGCCGGTGACGTTGGCATCGCAGGGTGCCGGGCAGCAGCTCCGGCGGGCAACGTAATTTGATACGACACGCGGTAGTAAGCACGTAGTACGCTTTGACCTACTGCCGGTAGGAGATGAACGGACGATGGCAAAGCTGACGAGGCTCGGGGAACTCGAGCGTTCCGTCATGGACCACCTGTGGTCCACGGGTGAGCCGCAGACCGTGCGCCAGGTGCACGAGGCCCTGGCCGCTCACCGCGACCTCGCCTACACGACGATCATGACCGTGCTGCAACGCCTGGCCAAGAAGAACCTGGTGGTGCAGCACCGCGACGACCGCGCGCACCGATATGCGCCGACCCACGGCCGGGACGAACTGGTCGCGGGGCTGATGGTCGACGCCCTGGACCAGGTCACCGATTCCGGCAGCCGGGAAGCCGCGCTCGTGCATTTCGTCGAGCGTGTCGGTGCCGACGAGGCCGCCGCGCTCCGCCGCGCGCTCGCCGAGCTCGAAGACAAGCACCGCAACGGGGCACCGGCTGGCGATACGGGCCCTGCCTGAGAGACACTGACAGCGTGTCCGCGCTGGCCTTCTCGATCGTCGCCTTGCTCCTGTCGGGGCCGGTGCCGGCGATGCTGGCGCGGGCGGAGTGGCCGCTACGGGCACCCCGAGCCGCGATCGTGCTGTGGCAGGCGATCGCCTCGGCAG
>NZ_BCRS01000261.1 GCF_001552715.1 Mycolicibacterium vaccae NBRC 14118 = CIP 105934
TCGTCGTTCACGGGCCTTGGTCGTCTTTGGGGAGGAGGTAGCGGTCGGGGTGGTGGTAGCCGTTGACGCGGTGCTGGCCGGTATCCAGCTCCGGTGGCGGGTGCCATTCGGTCTGGTTGCGGGTGTTGCGGGTGGTGCTCCAGCCGGTCTTGTCGAGCATGCGGTGATCGGCGGGGCAGGCGAAGGTCAGGTCGTCGATGTCGGTGTGCCCGCCGTCCTTCCAGCCTGTGGTGGCGTGGTGGACCTGGCACCAGTAGCCGGGCACGGTGCAGCCGGGCCGGGTGCACCCGCGGTCGCGCGCATGGAGCACGATCCGCTGCGCGGCGGTGGCCAACCGTTTGGACCGGCCCAGATACAAGCTCTGACCGGTGTGCCCGTCGAACACGTAGAGGTAGTGGTGCGCTCGGGCGGCCATGCGGATCAGGTCGGGCATCGGCAGCAGTGATCCGCCGCCGGTGACCGCCACCCCAGCGCCTTTTTCCAGTTCCTGCAAGGTGGTCGACACGATCACGGTGACGGGTAACCCGTTGTGGCTGCCGAGTTCTCCCGATTCCAGGCTGCGGCGCCACATCGCTTTGAGCGCGTCGTGGTTGCGTTGGGCGACAGTGCGGCTATCCCGGTCGGTCGGTGGTTGGGGAGTCGCCGCCTCGTCTGCGCCTGAGTCGCGCGTGCCTGCGGTATCGACGTCCGCTCCGGGGCTTTCGTCGTCGGGCATGTTGGCCCCGGGGGCGGCTTCTTTGGCCAGGACCGCGTCCAGATAGGTGCTGGCCTCGGGGTCGAGGTAGCCGCTGATTCTGCGGTAACCATCGGACTGTTGTTTGCCGATGATCACTCCGCGGCGCTGTGCGCGCTCTGCCTCCGACGGTGCCGGGCCGTCCTGGTCGATCATCGTGAGCAGCACCCGCGCGGTCTCGACCAGGTTCTCCGGATCCAGTCCGGCCGCGGCTGCGGCCAGCTGGGCATCGGCCGCAGCGCGGGTGCCCACGTCCACCCAGGCGGGCAGCTTTTTGTGGAACTTCGCGATCACCGCGACATGCTCCTCATCGAGCAGCCCACGGGCCTGCGCGGCGGCGGTGGACTCCCACACCGGCGCCAACGGTTCCCCGGTCATCGCCCGGCGCAGCCCGAGCGTTCTGGCCCGGGCCAGCCTGCGGGCAGCTTCGACGCCGCTGACCCGCAACGACGTCGTCAGCACCGCCTTCCAGGACTTCGCACCCAGCCGAGACGGTTCGGTCTCGTCCATCAACCGCGCCAGCACTTTGTGCTCCACCGTCGGCACGCTGCGCAGCACCGTGGTCAGCTCGGCCAGCAGGGCGATCAGCTCGCGGTGCGAGAGTTCGTCGGCGGCCTTGGACAGGATGGCGATCTGCTCAGCGATCGCCCCCACCGTCTCCGACACCAACTCCATATATCGAACACTAGTTCGGTCCACCGACAGGTCCGGCCGTCGATGTGACCAGAGAAACCACAGGGGCAAAAGAGTTCTAACGTTCCTCAGCGCCCTGTCGACGTACCCGGAACGCCTTCACGTCGGATTTGATCCCCTTCAGACGCTTGGCCCCGGCGAACGACCAGGTGAAGCGGTCGTCGTCCCCGATTGCGTCGCGGGTGGACTCGGCCACCAGCACCGACCCGGGGCGCGCAGCGCCGGTCATCCGCGCGGCCAGGTTCACCGGACTGCCGAACCAGTCGCCCGCGCGGCCGACCGCCATGCCGGTGGCGACACCGGCGCGCAGTCGCGGGAAGTCGTCCTCGTCCTCGGTCTCCTCGATCAGGCGCAGCATCGTCTCCAGCAGCGGCGCAGGCTCCGGACTGACCAGCATCACCTCGTCGCCGATGGTCTTCACGAATCGCACTGGAGACATTGCGAATTCGCGCGTCATGTCGGCCAGGCGCTGTGACAGATGTTCCAACTCCTCGGGCGGTACCGCCTCGCCGAGCCGGGTGAATCCCACCAGGTCGGCGAACCCGATGGTCATCAGCCGCGCCCCCGGAAGGTGTTGTCCTTCAGCGCGTTCGGTGGCGTTGACGGCCTCGGTCTCGATCGCGTGCCGCAGCTGCAGCAGCAGCACTTCCTGGATCATCGGCCCCAGCAGCGGCGCCACGTTCCCGACCAGCGCCTCCGACGCCTTGGCCACCTCCAGTTCGGTGGCACCAGGGCGAAGCACGGCGGCCAGCGCGGCGGAGCGCATCGCTTCGGCGGCGCGCGCCAACCCGTCACCGAGCAGCCGGGTGATCTGCACCAGCTCGTCGGGGTCGATGCCGAGGTCGAGGAAGTCGCGGGTGAACTTCGCCGCCTCTGCGTCGGCGCGCAGGAAGACCTCGGCGTCCGGGTCCTCCACGCGCGGCAGTCCCATCGCCCGCTGGATCCGCTCGAAGAGCGCGAGGTCGACGCCGGCCCGCGTCGCCGCCTGCCGCGCCGACACGTACTGGCCGTCGTCGCCGATCACCCGTCGCGATGCCAGCAGCATCGGCGCGGGGTTACCGCGGATCTGATCGAGGCCGACCCCGCGTTCGGCCAGCCAGCGGATCAACTCTGCACGCTCGGCGCGCGCGGCGCCTTCGAGCCCGTCGAGCATCCCGGATGTCTCCAGATCGAGGTCTTCGGCCACCCGGCCAACGTATACGGCGCCCGCCGGTGGGATAGTCGGGCACATGACCTCCCCGACGCTGCAGAGCTTTCCGCCGCTCGCCGCTGACGGTGCCCGCATCCTCGTTCTGGGCAACATGCCCGGCGTCGCGTCACTGCAGGCGCAGCGCTACTACGCCTACACCCGCAACGCGTTCTGGGGCATCATGGGCGAACTTTTCGGATTCGACCCCGCAGGCGATTACGACGAGCGGGTGGCCGCGCTGACCGGCGCCGGCGTCGCGGTGTGGGATGTGCTCAAGCACTGCCGCCGGATCGGCAGCCTGGATTCGTCGGTCCAACCGGACAGCATGGTGCCCAACGACTTCGGCGCGTTCTACGCCGGACAACCGGCGCTGACCCACGTCTACTTCAACGGGGCCGCAGCGGAGAAGAACTACCACCGCCTCGTCGGGCGGACGGACACGCTGCACCACACCCGGCTGCCGTCGACCAGCCCGGCGCAGACCATGTCCTTCGACCGCAAGCTCGCGGCGTGGCGCCAGATCACCGACGCCGTCCACCACCTCTGAGCCGCGTCCACTAGCGTGGCGTCATGTCCTGCGTGTTCTGCGCCATCGTCGCCGGTGAGGCTCCCGCCATCCGCATCCACGAGGACGACGACTATCTGGCGATCCTCGACATCCGACCGTTCACCCGCGGGCACACTCTGGTGATCCCCAAGGCGCACACCGTCGATCTGACCGACACCCCGCCGCGGACCGTGGCCGGGATGGCCGCCCTCGGGCAGCGCATCGCCAAGGCCGCCAGGGCCTCCGGCCTGCACGCCGACGGCAACAACATCGCCGTCAACGACGGCAAGGCTGCGTTCCAGTCGGTGTTCCACATCCACCTGCACGTGGTGCCGCGCCGGGACGGGGACAAGTTGTCGTTCGCGAAGGGGATGCTGCTGCGTCGCGACCCCGACCGCGAGGAGACGGCACGGCTTCTGCGCGAGGCACTGGCGCAACTGGACGCCGCCGAGAAGGATTGACCGCATGGGCATCGCGCTGTGGATGGAACAGAACATCGGCACCCGGCTGCTGATGTTGCACGACAAGCTCTACAAGAGCACCGACGGGCGTATCGGCCACCGTATTCCGCTGCCGGGCGTTGCGCCGTCGCTGCTGCTGCACACCGTCGGCGCCAAGACCGGGCAGAAGCGCACCAACGCGCTGTCCTACTTTCCCGACGGCGGGAGCTACTACGTCGTCGCCTCCAAGGGCGGCGATCCCCGGGCGCCCGGCTGGTATCACAATCTCAAGGCCCACCCGGATGTCGAGATCAACATCGGGCCAAAGCGTTTCGCGGTGACGGCGACTCCGGTGACGGCTGATGACCCCGACTATCCGCGGCTGTGGAAGCTGGTCAACGACGGCAACTCGAACCGCTACGAGGGCTACCAGAAGCGGACGTCACGCAGGATCCCGCTGGTCCGGCTGACCCCGAAGACCTAGAAGATCTCCTTGGCCAGCAGTTCCAGGGTGGCCTCCCGGGCGGGCGCGGTGCCCGGGTCGACCCCGCGGAACGCCGAGGCCACCGGATGCACCATCACCTCGTCCACATCGAACTTCTCGGCCAGTGCGTACACCTGGCCCGCCGCCTCCGCGGGTGCGCCGACCACGGCCTGACGCAGCCCGGCGTCGATGACGGCCTGAGCGCGCGGGTCGGTGTGCTGGGCTTCGGCGTCCTCGACCAGATCGAGCGGCACCATCGGCTGCCCGGTCCGCAGCCGCGCCATCATCTGGAGGTTCGGCAGGATCAAACGCATTGCCTCGTCCCGGGTTTCGGCGACGACGGCGTTGACCGTCAGGAACGTGACCGGCTCCGGGGTCAGGTCGCTGGGCCGGAAGTTCTCGCGGTAGAACCTCATCGCCTCCTCGGTGCCCTGACCGGCGAAGTGGTGGGCGAACACGTAGGGCAGGCCCTTGGCGGCGGCCAGCCGCGCGGAGTACATCGACGAACCCAGCAGCCACAGCCGCGGGGTGGTGACCGCGGCGGGCGTGGCCTTGAGGATGTAGTTGTCCTGCATGAGGTCGCGTGGCAGCGGCACCCGCACGCCTTTGCTGCCCATCAGCGCGACGACGTCGTCGAGATATTCGGGGAACGCCTCGATGTCGCGGTCGTCGCGGCCTGCCGCACCGCGCAGCGCCAGCGAGG
>NZ_BCRS01000262.1 GCF_001552715.1 Mycolicibacterium vaccae NBRC 14118 = CIP 105934
AATGGAAATGCGCCACCACGAAGTAGCTGTCGGTGACGTGGAAGTCCAGCGGCGGGCTGGCCAGCAACACCCCGGACAAGCCGCCGAGCAGGAACGTCACGATGAAGCCGAGCGAGAACAGCATCGGCGTCTCGAACGTCAACCGGCCCTTCCACATCGTGCCGAGCCAGTTGAAGAACTTGATACCGGTCGGCACCGCGATCAGATAGGTGGTGAACGCGAAGAACGGAAGGAGCACGGCACCCGTGGCGAACATGTGGTGCGCCCACACCACCACCGACAACGCCGCGATGCCCAGCGTCGCGTAGATCAGCGTGGTGTAACCGAAGATCGGCTTGCGGCTGAACACCGGGAAGATCTCACTGACGATGCCGAAGAACGGCAGCGCGATGATGTACACCTCGGGATGGCCGAAAAACCAGAACAGGTGCTGCCACAGGATGGCCCCGCCGTTGGCCGGGTCGTAGACGAGCGCGCCGAGGTGACGGTCGGCGGCCAAGCCGAACAGCGCCGCGGTCAGCAGCGGGAACACCATCAAGACCAGCAGCGATGTGACCAGGATGTTCCAGGTGAAGATCGGCATCCGGAACATCGTCATGCCCGGCGCGCGCATACACACCACGGTGGTGACCATGTTGACGCCGCCCAGGATGGTGCCCAGACCCGCCACCGCCAGACCCATGATCCACAGGTCACCGCCGGGGCCCGGGGAATGGACGGCGTCGGTCAGCGGCGAGTACGCGGTCCAGCCGAAGTCCGCCGCCCCGCCGGGAACCAGGAAGCCGCCCAGCGCGATCAGCGCGCCGAACAGGAACAACCAGTACGAGAACGCGTTCAGCCGCGGGAACGCGACGTCGGGGGCGCCGATCTGCAGCGGCAGCACCAGGTTCGCGAACCCGAACACGATCGGGGTCGCGTAGAACAGCAGCATCACCGTGCCGTGCATGGTGAACAGCTGGTTGAACTGCTCGTTGGACAGGAACTGCAGCCCGGGGGCGGCGAGCTCGGTCCGCATGAACAGCGCCATCAGGCCGCCGATCAGGAAGAACGCGAAGCAGGTGACCACGTACATGATCCCGATCAGCTTGTGATCGGTGGTGGTGACCAGCTTGTAGACCAGGTTGCCCTTCGGGCCCAGCCGGGCCGGGAACGGCCGCCTCGGCGCAAGGTTGACCAGACTCGGTGCTTCAACGGCCATGGGCGCTCCTCGGCGGTCAGCCGCGGTCAGGACCACGGCCCGATAACCGTGAAACTACGCCTCACATGACGCCGAAGGAAGGGATCACACCACGACGTTGACCAACCGGCCGCCGACCACGATGACCTTCTTCGGGGTCTTTCCGGCCAGGAAGGCCACCACCTTCTCGTCGGCCAGCGCGGCCGCCTCGACCGCATCGGCGGGTGCGTCGGCCGCGACGGTGACGCGGCCGCGGACCTTGCCGTTGACCTGCACCGGATACTCGACGGTGTCCTCGACCAGGTAGCGCTCGTCGGCCGTCGGGAACGGACCGTGCGCCAGCGAGCCCTCGTGCCCCAGCCGGCTCCACAACTCCTCCGCCAGGTGCGGCGCCAGCGGCGCCACCATCAGCACCAGCGGCTCCAGCGCCGCCCGCGCCGTCACCGCGTTCTTGGTCAGGTGGTTGGTGTACTCGATGAGCTTGGCCGCCGCGGTGTTGTTGCGCAGCGCCGCGTAGTCCTCGGCGGCCCCCGCGATGGTGCGGTGCAGCAACCGCAGGGTGGCCTCGTCGAGCTCCTCGTCGGTCACGACGGTCTGCCCGGTGTCCTCCGACACCACCAACCGCCACACCCGCTGCAGGAACCGGTGGGCGCCGACGACGTCCTTGGTCGCCCACGGACGCGACGCCTCCAGCGGACCCATCGACATCTCGTAGACGCGCAGCGTGTCCGCGCCGTAGTCGTTGCAGATCTCGTCCGGTGACACCGAGTTCTTCAGGCTCTTGCCGATCTTGCCGAACTCCTGGTTGACCTCAGTCTCGCCGTCCGGGCCGGTCCAGAAGAACTTCCCGTCCCGCTCGACCACCTCGGCCGCGGGCACATAGGTGCCCCGGGAGTCGGTGTAGGCGAACGCCTGGATATAGCCCTGGTTGACCAGCCGCCGGTACGGCTCCCGGGAGCTGACGTGCCCGAGGTCGTGCAGCACCTTGTGCCAGAAGCGCGAGTAGAGCAGGTGCAGCACGGCGTGCTCCACACCGCCGACGTAGAGGTCGACGCCGCCCGGGTCGTCCGGGCCGTGCTCGGCCGGTCGCGGACCCATCCAGTACGCCTCGTTCTCCTTGGCGCACATGGCTTCTGCGTTGTGCGGATCGGTATAGCGCAGCTCGTACCAGGAGCTGCCGGCCCACTGCGGCATCACGTTGGTGTCGCGGGTGTAGCGCTTGAGCCCGTCGCCGAGGTCCAGTTCGACGTTCACCCAGTCGGTCGCCTTGGCCAGCGGTGGGGACGGCTCGCTGTCGGCGTCCTCGGGATCGAACAGCACCGGCGAGTAGTCCGGCACGTCGGGCAGCTCGACGGGCAGCATCTGGGCGGGCAGTCCGTGCGCGCGCCCGTCCTCGTCGTACACGATCGGGAACGGCTCGCCCCAATAACGCTGGCGCGCGAAAAGCCAGTCCCGCAGCTTGTATTCCACCCGCGCCCGGCCACGGCCGTCGGCGACCAGCCGTTCGGTCATCGCGGCCTTGGCGGTCTCGACGTCCATGCCGTCGAGGAAGCCCGAGTTCACCAGCGGTCCGTCGCCGGTGTAGGCCTCCTGCGAGACATCGCCTCCGGCAACCACTTCGACGATCGGCAGGCCAAACTCGGTCGCGAAGTCCCAGTCCCGCTGGTCCCCGCCGGGCACCGCCATGATCGCGCCCGTGCCGTAACCGGCCAGCACATAGTCGGCGATGAACACCGGAACCTGTTGCCCGTTGGCCGGATTCGTCGCATAGGCGCCGACGAACACGCCGGTCTTGGACTTGTTCTCCTGCCGCTCCAGATCGGACTTGGCCGCGATCGAGGCTCGGTAGGCCGCGACCGCCTCACGCGGCGTCGCTGCCCCGAAGGTCCACCGCTGGTCGACACCGGCAGGCCACTCGTCGGCGACCAGCCGGTCCACCAGGTCGTGCTCGGGGGCCAGCACCATGTACGTCGCCCCGAAGAGGGTGTCGGGGCGGGTGGTGAACACCTCGATGTCGCCCGCGTCGGTGGCGAATTGGACCGAGGCGCCGGTCGAGCGCCCGATCCAGTTGCGCTGCATGGCCTTGACCTTGTCCGGCCAGTCCAGGAGCTCGAGGTCGTCCAGCAACCGGTCGGAGTACGCGGTGATGCGCATCATCCACTGCCGCAACCGCTTCCGGAACACCGGGAAGTTGCCGCGCTCGCTGCGCCCGTCGGAGGTGACCTCTTCGTTGGCCAGCACCGTGCCCAGGCCCGGGCACCAGTTGACCACCGAGTCGGCCAGGTAGACGAGCCGGTGGGAGTCCACCACGTCGGCGCGGGCGGCGGCGTCCAGGTCGGCCCAGGCGCGGCCGTCACCGACCTCCCGGGTGCCGTCCTCGAACTCGGCGATCAGCTCGGCGATGGGGCGGGCCTTGTTGGCCGCCGGATCGAACCACGCGTTGAAGATCTGCAGGAAGATCCACTGCGTCCACTTGTAGTAGTCGACGTCGGTGGTCGAGAAGCTGCGCCGTGAGTCGTGGCCGAGACCGAGCCGGCCCAGCTGGCGGCGGAAGTTGACGATGTTGGCCTCGGTGCGCGTGCGCGGATGCGTGCCGGTCTGGATCGCGTACTGCTCGGCCGGCAGGCCGAACGCGTCGAAGCCCAACGCGTGCAGCACATTCCGGCCGGTCATCCGGAAGTACCTGGCGTACACGTCAGTCGCGATGTAGCCCAGCGGGTGCCCGACGTGCAGGCCGTCCCCCGAGGGGTACGGGAACATGTCCTGGACGAACATCTTGTCGGCGGGCACCTGGGCGCCGTCGGCCGGGGCTAGCGACCCGACCGGGTTCGCGACGTTGAACGTGCCGTCCTGCGACCACCGCTGCTGCCACGCCTGCTCGATAGCACCGGCCAGCTCCGCGGTGTAGCGGTAGCGGGGGGTGTCATCGGCGACAGCCTGCGCGCGGGGCTGTGTTCCGGTCGGCGTTTCAGTCACCCCACCAGGGTATAAGCACCCGCTCCCGGAATTTCCCGGCCACGGGTTGGTCTCGGTTCCGTTGCGGATGCATCAGAGGTTGGTCCCAGGTCTGTTCCGGCCCTGGTGGCTGCCCGAGATCGGTGGATACATTGCTGGCCTGACGAACCTCCAAGCGTGGGGAAGGATTGCACTCGATGAGCGAAATCGCCCGTCCCTGGCGGGTTCTGGCAGGTGGCATCGGTGCCTGCGCCGCGGGTATCGCCGGGGTGCTGAGCATCGCGGTCACCACGGCGTCGGCCCAGCCGGGCCTCCCGCAGCCCCCGCTGCCCGCCCCTGCCACAGTGACGCAGACCGTCACGGTTGCGCCCAACGCCGCGCCACAACTCATCCCGCGCCCCGGTGTGACGCCTGCCACCGGCGGCGCCGCCGCGGTGCCCGCCGGGGTGAGC
>NZ_BCRS01000263.1 GCF_001552715.1 Mycolicibacterium vaccae NBRC 14118 = CIP 105934
GCAGCGGTCCGCGCCGCGCACCACCCCGGTCGCCCGCCCCAAGGACGTGCCGGCGCGGCCGAAGAGCGCCAGCCAGGCCAAGGCGCGGGCCAAGGCGCGGAAGGCGAAGGCGCCCAAGGTCGTCAAGGCGCCGCTGCGCCAGCGGATTCTGGTCCGCCTCGCATCGATCGATCTGAGCCCGCGTCGCCTGGTCGCCCGGGTGCCGTTCGTCGTGCTGATCATCGGAGCCCTCGGCCTCGGGCTCGGCGTGACGCTGTGGTTGTCCACCGACGCCGCCGAGCGCTCCTACCAACTGGGCGCCGCCCGCCAGGTGAATCAGGCGCTGATGCAACAGAAGGAAGCCCTCGAGCGCGACGTGTTGCAGGCCCAGGCCGCACCGGCGCTGGCCGAGGCGGCCCGCAACCTGGGGATGATCCCGTCGCGGGACACCGCGCACCTGGTGCAGGATCCAGCAGGCAACTGGGTCGTCGTCGGCACCCCGAAGCCGGCCGAAGGGGTTCCGCCGCCGCCGCTGAACGCGCCGCTGCCGGAACCGGTCCCACCGGCACCGCCCGCGCCGCGCGTCGTCGAACCGCGCGAGGTGCCGGTCCGGCTCCCGATGGCGGTGACGTCGCCCGCGGTTCCCGGCGCCGTGCCCGCGCTGCCGCAGCCTCTGCCTCTGCCGTTGCCGCCAGTCGATCCCAACGGTGAAATGCCGCACGCTGTTTCCGGTGAGCTGCCGGTGCCCGGACCCGTCCAGCCGCTGGAGATCGGGCCGCTGATCGACCCGGCGGTCCCGGCCGTGGTGCCTGGTCCTGAGCAGGTCGCACCCGCCGTGACCGTCCCCGAGGCGCCCGCGTGAGCCGCGCCAAGGCGCCCAACCAGGAGCGGTCGGCGCGGTCCCGGCGCACCCGGCAGGCCGCCACGCAAACCGGTTTGCGCAGTGCGTCGTTCGTCTTCCGGCACCGCACCGGTAACGCGGTGATCTTCCTGCTGCTGGTGGTCGCGGCGGCCCAGTTGTTCACGTTGCAGGTGCCGCGCGCCGAGGGGCTGCGGGCCGAGGCGGCCAGCCAGCTCAAGGTCACCGACATCGACCCGGCGTTGCGCGGCGCCATCGTCGACCGCAACGGCGACAAGCTGGCCTTCACGACCGAGGCCAGGGCGCTGACGTTCCAGCCGGTCCGGGTGCGCAAGCAGTTGGAGGAGGCGTTCGCCAAGAACGCGGAGCTCAACACCGAGGACGCACCCGACCCCGACGCCCGGCTGCGCGACATCGCCGCCGAGGTGTCCTCGCGGCTGGCCGGCAGGCCGGACACCGCGACCGTGCTGAAGAAGCTGCGCAGCAACGAGACGTTCGTCTACCTGGCCCGCGCGGTCGATCCGGCCATCGCCGACGCGATCACCACCAAGTTCCCGGAGGTCGGCGCCGAACGCCAGGATCTGCGCCAATACCCCGGCGGGGTGCTGGCCGCCAACATCATCGGCGGTATCGACTGGGACGGACACGGTCTGCTCGGCCTGGAGGACTCGCTGGATTCGGTGCTCGCGGGCACCGACGGCTCGGTCACCTACGACCGCGGGTCCGACGGTGTGGTCATCCCGGGCAGCTACCGCAACCGCCACGACGCGGTCAACGGGTCCACGGTGACTCTCACCATCGACGACGACATCCAGTTCCACGTGCAGCAGCAGGTGCAGATGGCCAAGGACGCCTCCGGGGCCAAGAACGCCTCGGCGGTGGTGCTCGACGCCAAAACCGGTGAAGTGTTGGCGATGGCGAACGACAACACCTTCAACCCGGCCCAGGACCTGAGCCGGCAGAAGGGCAGGCAGCTGGGCAACCTGTCGGTGTCCTCCCCGTTCGAGCCGGGCTCGGTGAACAAGATGATCACCGCCGCCGCGGTGATCGAGAACGGGCTCACCACACCCGACGAGGTCCTTCAGGTGCCCGGCTCGATCAACATGGGCGGGGTCACGGTCGGCGACGCGTGGGACCACGGCGTGATGCCGTACACCACGACCGGCGTGTTCGGGAAGTCCTCCAACGTCGGCACGCTGATGCTGGCCCAGCGCCTGGGCCCGGAGCGCTTCGCCGAGATGCTCAAGTTGTTCGGCCTCGGGCAGCGCACCGGCGTCGGGCTGCCCGGCGAGAGTGCGGGTCTGGTGCCGCCGATCGATCAGTGGTCGGGCAGCACGTTCTCCAACCTGCCCATCGGCCAGGGCCTTTCGATGACGCTGCTGCAGATGACGGGCATCTACCAGGCCATCGCCAACGACGGGGTGCGGATTCCGCCGCGGATCATCAAGGACATCGTCGCCCCGGACGGCGCCCGCGCCGACGAGCCGCGACCGCAGGGTGTGCGTGTGGTGTCGCCCGAGACGGCGCGCACGGTGCGCGACATGTTCCGGTCGGTGGTGCAGCGCGACCCGCGCGGCATCCAGCAGGGCACCGGCCCGCAGGCCGCCGTCGAGGGCTACCAGATCGCCGGCAAGACCGGCACCGCCCAGCAGATCAACCCGGCGTGCGGCTGCTACTACGACGACGTCTACTGGATCACCTTCGCGGGCATGGCCCCGGCCGACGACCCGCGCTATGTGATCGGCGTGATGCTCGACGCACCGCACCGCGCCGCCGACGGCACCCCCGGTTCCTCGGCCGCACCGCTGTTCCACGACATCGCGTCCTGGCTGCTGCAGCGGGAGAACGTACCGCTGTCGGCGGATCCGGGCGCCCCGCTGACACTGCAAGCGGACTGACGTCCGGAACCCTCCGGCGCGAATGCGTAAGCCGCCCGGCGAGATCGGTACTGTGTCAAGGCCATGAATCTGCGTCCCAGCAATCCCGCCGGTCTCGCCCTCGGCGTACTGGCCGACCTGGTCGCGGCCGTACCCGCAGGTGGGGGCCCGACTCCCGACATCCTGATCACCGGCGTCACGCTGCGTGGGCAGGACGCGCGCGCCGGCGACCTGTTCGCCGCGCTGCCGGGTGCGCGGGCGCACGGCGGCCGGTACGCCGCCGATGCGGTGGAGCGCGGCGCGGTCGCGGTGCTCACCGACTCCGCCGGGGTGGACGAGATCGCCGCGACCGGCCTGTCGGGGGTGCCGGTCCTGGTGCACCCGCAGCCCAGGGCGGTGCTCGGCGAGCTGGCGTCGGCCGTCTACGGCCGGCCGTCGGAGAAACTGCGCGTCATCGGTGTCACCGGGACGTCGGGCAAGACCACCACCACCTATCTGGTCGAGGCCGGCCTGCGCTCGGCAGGCCGCGTCGCCGGCCTGATCGGCACCGTCGGGGTGCGGATCGACGGCCACCAGCAGCCCGGCGGTCTGACCACCCCCGAGGCCCCGGACCTGCAGGCTCTGCTCGCCACCATGCTGGAGCGGGGCGTGGACACCGTCGTGATGGAGGTGTCCAGCCACGCGCTGGCGCTCGGGCGGGTGGACGGGGTCTCGTTCACCGTCGGCGGTTTCACCAATCTGTCCCGCGACCACCTGGACTTCCACCCCACGATGGAGGACTACTTCGAGGCCAAGGCCCGGCTGTTCGACCCGGCGTCGCCGATCCACGCCGCGCAGTCGGTGATCTGCGTCGACGACGAGTGGGGTCGGGCCATGGCGGCCCGCGCCGACCACCCCGTCACCGTCAGTGCGACCGGTCCCGCCGACTGGAGTGTCGAGCAGGTCCGCAACGCCGGCGACGGCGCGCAGGACTTCCTCGCGGTCGATCCCGCCGGTGTGCACCACGGGCTGGAGATCGGCCTGCCCGGCGGCTACAACGTGGCCAACTGCCTGCTCGCGGTCGCGCTGCTGGACGCGGTCGGTGTCTCGCCCGACCAGGCCGCACCGGGAGTACGGGACGCGACGGTGCCCGGCCGGCTGGAGGCGGTGAACCGCGGTCAGCCGTTCCTGGCGCTGGTGGACTACGCCCACAAGCCGGGTGCCCTGCAGGCGGTGCTGCGCACGCTGCGCGACCAGAGCGCCGGCCGTATCGCGGTCGTGTTCGGCGCCGGCGGCAACCGTGACCAGGGCAAGCGCGAGCCCATGGGCCGGGTGGCCGCGGAGCTGGCCGACCTGGTGGTGGTGACCGACGACAACCCCCGCGACGAAGATCCCGCCCTGATCCGGGCGGCGATCCTGGCCGGCGCGGCCGGTGCGCGCGCCGACGTGGTCGAGATCGGTGACCGGCGGGCGGCGATCGACCATGCGGTCGCGTGGGCCCGGGCCGGTGACGTGGTGCTGATCGCGGGCAAGGGCCACGAGGCCGGACAGACCAGCCACGGGCAGACCCGGCCGTTCGACGACCGCGATGAACTGGCCGCCGCTCTGGAGGCGGCGACGCGGGAGGTGCAACGGTGATCGAGCTCTCGCTGGCGCGGATCGCCGAGATCGTCGGCGGCCGACTGGTCGACGTGTCCGCCGAGGACGCGGCCGCGACCATGGTCACCGGGTCCGTCGAATTCGACTCCCGCGCGGTGACCCCCGGCGGTCTCTTCCTGGCTCTGCCCGGAGCACGCGCGGACGGCCACGACTTCGCGGCCACCGCGGTCGCCGCCGGTGCGGTGGCGGTGCTGGCGGCGCGCCCGGTCGGGGTGCCGGCCATCGTCG
>NZ_BCRS01000264.1 GCF_001552715.1 Mycolicibacterium vaccae NBRC 14118 = CIP 105934
GGCCGCGCCTGCCTGTTCGAGCGCGGCGATCTCCGCGTCCAGTTCGCCGGGCCGCCGCGCGGCCAGCACCACCGTCGCGCCCGGCGCCAGCCGTCGCGCCAGCTCCACGCCGATCTCGCTGCGACCGCCGAAGATGACCACCGGTCCCGATCCGCGGCCTGCGCCGCTCGTGTCCTTCACGGCGCTGATTATCGCCTGCGCTAGCGTGGACCCAATGGCCAAGGCGACGACCCGACTGACCGACGACGCGCTCGCGTTCCTCTCCGAGCGCCACCTCGCGATGCTGACGACACTGCGGGCCGACGGGTCCCCGCACGTGGTCGCCGTCGGGTTCACCTTCGACCCGACCACCCACATCGCCCGGGTCATCACCTCGGGTGGTTCCCAGAAGGCCGTCAACGCCGAGCATCGCGGGGTCGCGGTGCTCAGCCAGGTCGACGGGGCCCGCTGGCTGTCCCTGGAGGGCAAGGCGACGGTCAAGACCGACAGCGAGTCCGTGCGCGACGCCGAACGGCGCTACGCCCAGCGCTACCGCACCCCCCGGCCCAACCCGAAGCGCGTCGTGATCGAGGTGCGCGTCGACCGGGTGCTCGGGTCCTCGGCGCTGCTCGACCGCAGCGAGGCCTGACCGGTCAGCGCACCGGCACCACGACCAGGTCGTGCGGCCGGTGGTTCACCGGCTCGGCGCCGTCGCCGGTGACGATCACGATGTCCTCGATGCGCGCGCCCCACTGTCCCGGGAAGTAGATGCCCGGCTCGACGGAGAAGGCCATCCCCTCCTGCAGCGGCAGCGCGTTCCCAGCCACGATGTAGGGCTCCTCGTGCACCGACAGCCCGATACCGTGCCCGGTCCGGTGCACGAACGCCTCGGCCAGGCCTTCGGCGGCCAGCACGTCCCGCGCGGCGGCGTCGACCTGTTCGGCGGTCACCCCTGGCCGGACGATGTCGACCGCGGCGCGCTGGGCCCGCTGCAGCACCGCGTACCGGCGCGCCACCTCCGGATCCGGTTCGCCGATGCTGTAGGTCCGCGTGGAGTCGGAGTTGTAGCCGGGGTCGTAGGGGCCGCCGATGTCGACGACGACCACGTCGCCGACGCGCAGCTCGCGGTCCGAGCATTCGTGGTGCGGGTCGGCCCCGTGCGGGCCCGACCCGACAATGATGAACGCGACCTCTGAATGCCCTTCGGCGACAATCGCTTCGGCGATGTCTGCGGCCACGTCGGCTTCCGTGCGGCCGGGCACCAGGAACTCCGGCACCCGTGCGTGCACACGGTCGATCGCCGCGCCGGCGTTGCGCAGCGCGTCGATCTCGGCGGGGTCCTTGACCATCCGCAACGTGCGCAGCACGTCGGTGGCCAGCACCGGCACGGCGCCCAGCACCCCGGCCAGCGGCAGCAGGTGCAGCGCAGGCATCGAATCGGTGACCGCGACCGCGAGCGGGCCGGCGCCCGGGAAGGCATCGGCGACCAGCCGGTAGGGATCGTCACCGTCAACCCAATCCCGCACGGTGACACCGAGTTCCGGCACGGCGGAGTCCTTCAGCGCGGCGAGTTCCAGCCGCGGCACCACGATCGTCGGGTCGCCCTGGGCGGGCAGCACCAGCGCGGTGAGCCGCTCGAAGGTCTGTGCCCGCGAACCCACCAGGTACCGCAGGTCGTAACCGGGGGTGATCACCAGGCCCGCCAGGCCGGCGTCGGCCGCGGCAGCCGCCGCCGCGCGCAGTCGTCGGGCGTACACGTCGGTGTCGAAACGGGCGCCGGTCATGTCGTTCAGGCTAGTGCGCGAGCCGATCTCCCCGCGAGCAGACACGAACTCGCACGAATCGCCTCGAAAGCATGCGAGTTCGTGTCTGCTCGCCGGGAAAAGGTGACCTGGCAGGATGGCCGGCATGGCCCGCACGTCCAATGAAGCCCCGCTGGTACTCCTCGACGGCGCGAGCATGTGGTTCCGCTCGTATTTCGGGGTCCCGTCGTCGATCACCGCACCGGACGGCAGGCCGGTCAACGCGCTGCGCGGCTTCCTCGACGCGGTCTCGACCGTGATCACCCGGGAACGGCCCCGCAGGCTGGTGGTGTGCCGCGACGACGACTGGCGGCCGCAGTGGCGTGTCGACCTGATCCCGTCGTACAAGGCGCACCGGGTGGTGCTCCCGGCAGAGGAAGCGAACCTGCCAATCGACGTCGAGGAGGTGCCCGACGAGCTGACCCCGCAGGTCGACATGATCATGGAGATGCTCGACGCGTTCGGCATCGCGACCGCGGGCGCCGCGCACCACGAGGCTGACGACGTCCTCGGCACGCTGGCCGAACGGGAGAGCCGCGACCCGGTGGTGGTGGTCAGCGGCGACCGCGATCTGCTGCAGCTGGTGCGCGACGAGCCGGTCCCCGTCCGGGTGCTCTACCTGGGCCGCGGGCTGGCCAAGGCGATCAAGTACGGGCCACGCGAAGTGGCCGAAACCTACAACGTGCCGGTGGACCGTGCCGGACCTGCCTACGCCGAGCTGGCGCTGCTGCGCGGGGATCCGTCCGACGGGCTGCCCGGTGTCCCGGGCATCGGGGAGAAGACGGCGGCCACGCTGCTGGCCCAGCACGGATCGCTGGCGCAGATCGTGTCCGCGGCCCAGGATCCGGCGTCGAGACTGCCGAAGTCGCACCGCACCAAGCTGGTGGCCGCCGCTGACTACATCGAGAGAGCGGCCCCGGTGGTGCGGGTGGCCACCGACGCCGACGTCTCGTTCTCCACCGACGGCGACGACCTGCCGCTGGCCGCCCGCGACCCCCGCAAAGTGGCGGAATTGGCGGAGCGCTACGGCGTGTCGTCGTCGATCGGGCGCCTGCAGGCCGCTCTGGACAAGCTCTGACAAGCGCCGAGCGCGCCTACTTCGGGCGGCCGACCTCGTAGGTGCCGTTGTCGTCCTGGAACGTCACGGTGACCTGCCGCTTGGTGCCGTCGATGCTGACCTCGCAGTTGAACGTGTCGCCCTTCTTCACCGTCGGGCTGACGCCGTTGTTGCACTTGACGTCGTTGACGTTCTTGGCGCCGTAGCCGTTGCTCTCGTCGGTGAGGATCTGCTGCACACCGCTCTGGGCGGCGTTCACGTCGAGCTTGGTGGTCACGAAGAACCCGGGCTTCCAGAAGCCGAGCACCAGCACCGCGGCGATGACGATCGCGGCGAGCACACCGACCACTCCGCCGACGACCGCGAGCGACCGCTTCGAGCCGTCCTCGCCACCGGGGGCCGGGTAGCCGGGGTACTGGCCGTACTGACCGGGCTGACCCGGCTGACCGGGCTGCTGACCGTACTGGCCCGGCTGGCCGTAGGGACCGGGCTGGCCATACGGCTGGCCGTAGCCGCCGGGCTGGCTGTACTGGCCGGGCGGCGGGTAGCCGGCCGGGTTGTACTCGGCGGGCTGCTGACCGTACTGCTCACCCGGGTACTGCTGCGGCGGATACGCCGGCGGCTGACCGGGCTGCTGGTACTGCGGGTACTGCTGCGGCGTGTACGCCGGCGGCTGCCACGACTGCTGCTCGGGTTGCTGGCCGGCGCCCGGAGTCGGCGGCTGCCAGCCCTGGTTGGCCGCCGATTCGCCCGCCGGCTGATCCGTGCCCTGCTCAGGCTGCTGACCCGGCCACGGCTGCGTCGGGTCGGATCCCTGCGGTCCGCTCATTTCTCTCCTTGCTCATCGGGGCTGGTGTGCCGGAGCCCTGCTGGCACCACACACTACCCGGCATCAACAGCTACGACGCCGCGCCGAATGTCGTTGATGGCGCGTTTCGCGGTTGCCCGCAACGTAGCTGACGGCGCCGCGGCACGGACCTGGTCGGCGAGATCGAGCACCTGCCGGCACCAGCGGACGAAATCACCCGCCGACATCGACACGCCGGTGCCCGTGGTGTCCGACGCCGCCAGCGCCGATGCGAGATCGCCTGTGCAGGCCCACCGGTGCACCGCCGCCGCGAAACCGTCGTCGGGTTCCCGGCTCGGCGCGATGCGGTGGCGTTGCTCGTCGGCGCGCAGCTGCGACCACAGCCGCTGCGTCTGATTCAGCGCGCGGCGCAGCTTGCCCGTGGGGATGTCCGAACCGTCACCCGCTCGGTTGCCGGGACCGTCGCGGCGCGATTCGTAGAGCACCACCGACAGCGCGGCCGCCAACTCGGCGGGGTCGAGGCCCTCCCACACGCCGGTGCGCAGGCATTCGGCGATCAGCAGGTCGCACTCGCTGTAGATCCGGGCCAGCAGCTTGCCGTCGTCGGTGACTACAGGCGCATCGGCGACGGGGCCCCCGTCCTCGGTGCTGCCGGCGGTCCGTTCGGCGATATAGCCGCGTTCGGTGAGCAGCGCGACGATCCGGTCGAACGTCAGGGCCAGGGAGTTCGTCGCCGCGGCGATCTTCTTGCGCAGTTGCTCGTTGTCGCGTTCGATCCGCAGGTAGCGCTCGGCGATGCGGGCCCGGTCCTCCCGGTCGGGCATGCCGTGCGCCCGGTGGGCGCGCAGCCGCTTCCGCAACGCGCCCAGTTCCGGGTCCACGTCCGGCTCGTCCTGCGCGCCGCCGCCCCGGCTGCGCGCCGACGGAACG
>NZ_BCRS01000265.1 GCF_001552715.1 Mycolicibacterium vaccae NBRC 14118 = CIP 105934
CGCGGAATTTGGGGACGAATCCCCCGACCGGGACGCCGCCGAGAACCCCGACGCCGAAGATGCCGACGCCGAGCACCGCGACGGCGAGCCCGACCCGGAGGGCGGCTCGACCACGGCCGACGAGGCCGAGCCGCGTGCCGGGGAGGGCACGCCACCAGGCCCCGACCCGGCGCCACCGGCGCCACCACGCCCGGCGCCCACCCGACCGGCCGTCGGCTAAACCTGCGCGAGCCGGCTGTCGGCAAGGCGCAGAACGCGATCCACGCCGATCGCCTCGAGGAACGACGCGTCGTGGCTGACGACGACGAACGCGCCGCGGTAGGCGCTCAACGCGTCCTCCAGTTGTCCGACGCTGACCAGGTCGAGGTTGTTGGTCGGCTCGTCGAGCAGCAACACCTGGGGTGCGGGTTCACCGAACAGCACGCAGGCCAGCGTGGCACGCAGCCGTTCCCCGCCGGAGAGCACCCGTACCGGCAGGTCGACATCGTCGCCGCGAAACAGGAACTGCGCCAACAGATGACGTCGCCGGGTGACCGACAACCCGGGTGCGGCCGCGGCGAGGTTCTCCGCGACCGAGCGGTCCTCGTCGAGCAGATCCAGCCGCTGGGACAGGTACGCGACGCGCCCGGCGGCCACCTCCACGGTGCCGGTATCCGGTTTGATCTCGCTGAGCAGGATCCTGAGCAGCGTCGTCTTACCGGCGCCGTTGGGCCCGGTCAGCGCGATGCGGTCCGGACCACGCACCGCCAGATCCACCCCGGCCAGCACGTCCCGGCCGTTTCTGCTGAACCTGATCCCGGTGCACTGCAGCACCATTCGACCGGCAGGCAGCTCCGTCTCGGGTAGTTCGAGGGTCAGCGCGTCGTCGTCGCGCAGTGCGCCCTCGGCGTCGTCGAGTCGGTTCCTGGCGTCGTCGATCCTTCTGGCGTGCACGTCGTCGGAGCGGCCGGCCGTCTCCTGCGCCCGCCGCTTGCGCGCCCCGGCCAGGATCTTCGGCAGGCCCGCGTCCTTGATGGTGCGCGCAGCGGTGCCGGCGCGGCGGTCGGCCCGCTCCCGGGCCTGCTGGCGTTGGTGCTTCTCGCGCCTGAGGGCCTGCTCGGCGCTGCGGACCGCGTCCTGCGCGGCCCGCTGGGCCTCCCCGACGGCCTCCGAGTAGGCGGTGAAGTTGCCGCCGAACCATCTGACCTCGCCGCGGTACAGCTCGGCGATGCGGTCCATCCGGTCCAGCAGCACCCGGTCGTGGCTGACCACCAGCAGACATCCGGCGAAGTCGTCGAGTGCGTCGTAGAGCCGGCGGCGGGCATCACCGTCGAGGTTGTTGGAGGGTTCGTCAAGCAGCAGCACGTCGGGGCGGCGCAACAACTCCCGGGCCAGCCCGAGACTGACGACCTCGCCGCCGGACAGCGTGCGCAGTGACCGGTCCAGGTCGAGGTGCCCGAGGCCCAGCCGGTCCAGTTGCGCCCGGGTGCGCTCCTCGACGTCCCAGTCGTCGCCGATCGCGGCGAACACCGCGTCGCTTGCGTCGCCGGCCGCCAGCGCGTTCAGCGCGTCGATCGCCGCAGCGACCCCGAGCAGCTCGGCGACGCTGCGGTCGTCGAGAAGCGGCAGCGTCTGCGGCAGGTGGCCGACGACGCCGTCCACGGTCACCGCACCAGCGGTGGGACGGAGTTCGCCGGCGATCAGCCGCAGCAGGGTGCTCTTGCCCGCGCCGTTGGCGGCGACCAGGCCGGCGCGGCCCGCACCGGCGGTGAACGACAGGTCGGTGAAGACCGCAGTGTCGTCGGGCCAGGAGAAGGACAGATGGGTACAGACGACAGAAGACATGTCGGGGTGCTTTCGTCGAGGCGTGACGCCTTCAGGAAATATCGGGACCCGTCCGGGTACTACCCGGTGATGTCTTCTCCCAGCACGTGTTCCACGCTACCGGCGCCGTCAACCGGTTAAATAGCGCCGTAGCGTCTCGGTCACCGCGGTGATCTGGCTGACCTCGACGTGTTCGTCGACGCGGTGGGCCAGGTTCGGGTCGCCCGGGCCGTAGTTGACGGCCGGGATGCCCAGCGCGGCGAACCGGGACACGTCGGTCCAGCCGTACTTGGCGCGCACCTGACCGCCCGCGGCCTCGACCAGCGCGGCGGCCGCCGGCCGGGTCAACCCGGGCAGCGCCCCGGCGGCGGCGTCGGTGAGTTCGATCGCCACGTCGAGCCCGTCGAACACCTCCTGCACGTGCGCGTAGGCCTGTTCGACGCTGCGGTCGGGGGCGAAGCGGAAATTGACCGTGACGCTCGCCGCGTCCGGGATGACGTTTCCGGCGACGCCACCGTCCATGCGCACCGCGGACAGCCCTTCCCGGTAAACGCAGCCGTCGATGTCGACACTGCGCGCCCGGTACCCGTTCAGCCGGGCCAGCACGTCACCGAGCTTGTGAATCGCGTTGTCGCCCAGCCACGATCGGGCCGAATGCGCGCGGGTGCCGGTCGCACTGACGGTGACCCGCAGGGTGCCCTGACAGCCGGCCTCGATGAAGCCGCCCGACGGTTCGCCGAGGATCGCGACGTCGGCGGCCAGCCACTCGGGCAGTTCGCGTTCGATGCGGCCGAGCCCGTTGGCCGACGCCTCGATCTCCTCGCAGTCGTACATCACCACCGTGATGTCGTGGGCGGGGTCGGCCAGGGTGGCGGCCAGGTGCAGGAACACCGCATCGCCGGCCTTCATGTCCGAGGTGCCGCAGCCGTGCAGGATGCCGTCGGCCAGCCTGCTCGGCAGGTTGCCCGCGGCGGGCACGGTGTCGATGTGCCCGGCCAGCAACACCCGCGACGGCCTGCCGAAGTCGGTGCGGGCCAGCACCGCGTCGCCGTTGCGGACGACCTCGAAGCCGGTGGTCTGTTCGCGCAGCGCGGCCTCGACCTCGTCGGCGATGCGCGACTCGTGGCGCGACTCGCTCGGGATGTCCACCAGGGCGGCGGTCAACGCGATCGGGTCACCGTGAAGGTCCAGCACAACTGCCACGTTAGCCGCTCGAGCCGACCCGGCGACGCCGTCGGGACCCCGTCGGTGGGCACGGGGCACACCGGTAACCTGATGCCCGTGAGTGGAGCATCAGGAATCGGCGTCGCGACGATCGCCGCCGACGGATCGGTTCTGGACACCTGGTTTCCGGCCCCGGAGCTGACCGCAGACGGCGAGTCCGGCACGGTGCGCCTGTCGGTGGCCGAGGTGCCCGCCGAATTGGCCGCGCTGGCGGGCCGCGACGAGGACCGCGACGTCGACGTGGTGGTGGTGCGCACGGTGATCGCGTCGCTGGACGACAAGCCCGCCGACGCCTACGACGCCTACCTGCGGCTGCACCTGCTGTCGCACCGCCTCGTCGCGCCGCACGGCCTCAGCGTCGACGGCATGTTCGGGGTGCTCACCAACGTCGTGTGGACCAGCCACGGGCCGTGCTCGGTTGACGGCTTCGAGACGGTGCGCGCCCGGCTGCGTCGGCGCGGGCAGGTCGCGGTGTACGGCGTGGACAAGTTCCCGCGGATGGTGGACTACGTGCTGCCGTCCGGTGTGCGGATCGCCGACGCCGACCGGGTGCGTCTCGGCGCGCACCTGGCGCCCGGCACCACCGTGATGCACGAGGGATTCGTGAACTTCAACGCGGGCACGCTGGGCAGTTCGATGGTCGAGGGCCGGATCTCGGCGGGCGTCGTGGTCGATGACGGCTCCGACATCGGCGGTGGCGCGTCGATCATGGGCACGCTGTCCGGCGGCGGCACCCAGGTGATCTCGGTCGGCAAGCGCTGCCTGTTGGGCGCCAACGCCGGCCTGGGCATCTCGCTGGGTGACGACTGCGTGATCGAGGCCGGCCTGTATGTCACCGCCGGCACCAAGGTCACCCTCCTCGATCAGGGCGAGACGACCACGACGGTCAAAGCTCGGGAACTCTCCGGTGCGAACAACCTGCTGTTCCGCCGCAACTCGGTGACCGGGGCGGTCGAGGTGGTCAGGCGCGACGGCACCGGCATCACGCTCAACGAGGCCCTGCACGCCAACTGACCCCGGCGCCGCTCAAACCCGCTGGCGCTCAGCCCAATCCGCCAGCCCCGCCGGACTGGTGACCTGGTTCATGGCCATGATCACCGCGCCGTGCAGGGTGGCGTGCTCCCCGTGCTCGGCGTCCCGCACCGGCGGTGGGGCGTCGCGCCGATAGGTCATCAGCGCATCGCGGTAAGCGGTGTCGAAGTCCTCGGCCGCGGCCGCACGCAGTCCCGCGCCGACGCCGCCCAGGGTGACGACCTCCGGATCGTGGAGGTTCACCAGCGCGCCGATGCCCCGGCCCAGTGAGGCCGCCACGGTGGTCAACGCCCGTCGCGCCGCGGCATCGCGGGGCCCGTCGAGCACGCGGTGCGCGTAGCCGACCGGGTCCTCGGGCGGTGCGTCCCCGAGCAGGCGGGCCAGCGCGCGCCCGTCGACCGTCAGGTCCCAGCACCC
>NZ_BCRS01000266.1 GCF_001552715.1 Mycolicibacterium vaccae NBRC 14118 = CIP 105934
GCGCCACCGCGCTGCGCCGGCGGGGCACCGTGGTCGGGCCGATGACGGTCGGCGGCCGGGCCGGCGACGAGATCACCGTCGACATCGACATGTTCGACAAGTTGGCCCGCGAGGTCGCCAGTTACGGCGCCGACGCGCTCGCGCTGGAACCGCAGTCCCTGCGCGACGACGTGATCGCGCGGCTGCAGGCCCAGCTGTCCCCGGCCGACGCCGCCCGAGAGGCGCAGACACGGTGACCGCGGTCAGCGAGCGGCTGGTCCGGCTGCTCAACATGGTGCCCTACTTCCAGGCCAATCCGAGGATCACCTACACCGAGGCCGCCACCGAACTCGGCGTCAGCGTCAAGCAGCTGCGTGAGGACCTCAACCAGCTGTGGATGTGCGGGCTGCCGGGTTACGGGCCCGGCGACCTGATCGACTTCGAGTTCTCCGGCGACACCATCGAGGTGACGTTCTCGGCCGGCATCGACCATCCGCTGCGGCTGACCTCACCAGAGGCCACCGGTGTGCTGGTGGCGCTGCGCGCCCTGGTCGACGTCCCCGGGATGGTCGACCCGGAGGCCGCGCGCAGCGCGATCGCGAAGATCGAGTCCGCCGCGGGCACGGTCGGCCACGGCGTGGAGGGTGCCGCGGCCGAGGAGCCCGCGCCGGTGGAGAGTGAGGCGGCCGCGGCCGTGCGCACCGCGGTGCGCGACGACCGGGCCCTGGCGATCGACTACTACGCCGCCTCCCACGACACGCTGTCGAGCCGGGTGGTCGACCCGATCCGGGTGGTGCTGGTCGCCGACCACAGTTACCTGGAGGCGTGGTGCCGGTCCGCCGAGGCGGTGCGGTTGTTCCGCTTCGACCGCATCGTGGACGCCCGGGTGCTGGACGAGCCGTCGGCGCCGCCGCCGCCCGCGGTCCAGGCCGGGCCGGACACCTCGCTGTTCGATCCCGACACCGCCGATCCGTCGCTGCCGACCGCGACGCTGCTCATCGACCGGTCTGCGGGCTGGATGTTCGACTACTACCCACTGCGGGTGCTGCGCGAATTCGCCGACGGATCGTGCGAGGCGGCGATGACCTACGCCTCGGAGCAGTGGATGGCGCGTTTCGTGCTCGGGTTCGGCTCGGCGGTGCGGGTGCTCGATCCTCCGGCGCTGGCCGAGCGGGTGCGGCAGTCCGCGGCCGCGGCGCTGGAGGCGTATCAGGTCGGTCGGGTCGGCATCGACCCGGCGGACGGGTAAACTCGGCGCAGACGTCTGGAGGTAACCAAATTGGGTGGTCTACAACCCTGGCACTGGGTCATCGTCATCGCCGTGTTCGTGCTGCTGTTCGGTGCCAAGAAGCTCCCGGACGCAGCGCGCTCGCTGGGCAAGTCGATGCGCATCTTCAAGTCCGAGATCAAGGAGATGCAGGCGGACTCCCAGCCGAAGTCCGACCGGCCGGACACGCCGACGCAGATCGCTTCGGAGCGTGTGCCGGAATCCGAGCCGTCGACGGACAAGCGCTCCGCCTGACCGGTCGACTCGTGACACGCGGCTCCGGCTGCGTGCGTGACTTCGCGCCGGTGCGCAGCATCTAGGCATCCACCCGTGCAGATTCCCGGACTCTTCAAGAAGCTCGATCCACGACAGCGGCGCGCCCGGGTCAACCCCGACGGCACCATGTCGCTGGTCGACCACCTCACCGAGCTACGCAGCCGCCTGCTGATCTCCGTGCTCGCCGTGCTGTTGACGACGATCCTCGGCTTCCTCTGGTACAGCCAAGGCGTGTTCGGACTGCCCAGCCTCGGGGACTGGCTGCGCGGCCCGTACTGTGCGCTGCCGGATTCCGCGCGCGCCTCGATCACGCCCGACGGCGAGTGCCGGTTGTTGGCGACCGCGCCGTTCGACCAGTTCATGCTGCGGTTGAAGGTCGCCATGACGGCGGGCATCGTGATGGCCTGCCCGGTGTGGCTGTACCAGGTGTGGGCGTTCATCACCCCCGGCCTCTACGCCAAGGAGCGCCGCTTCGCGGTCGCCTTCGTCACGATCGGCGCGGTGCTGTTCGTCTCCGGCGCGATCCTGGCCTACGTCGTGCTGTCCAAGGCGTTGAGCTTCCTGTTGACCGTCGGCAGCGACGTGCAGGTGACCGCGCTCTCGGGTGACCAGTACTTCGGTTTCCTGATCAACCTGCTGCTGGTGTTCGGGATCAGCTTCGAGTTCCCGCTGCTGATCATCATGCTCAACCTGGTCGGCATCCTCACCTACGAGCGGCTCAAGGCGTGGCGCCGCGGCCTCATCATGGGCGTGTTCGTGTTCTGTGCGTTCGTCACCCCGGGTTCGGACCCGTTCTCGATGCTGGCGCTGGCCCTGGCGATGACGTTGCTGATGGAGATGGCCATCCAGTTCGCGCGGCTCAGTGACCGGCGCAAGGCGCGGCGGGCGGGCGAGGACGCCGTCGACGACGACGAGGCCGCGCCGATCGGCCCGGTGGAGCCGGTCGAGGCGCCGACGGCAGTGCCTGCCCCGTCCCGCCTCGTGGTCGATGACGACGCCACCTGAGCCCGGCCCGCCGCCCGACAGCCTGGCGGCGTTCACCGCGCTGCTGCCCTTCGAACTGGACGGCTTCCAGCGCCGCGCCTGCGACGCGCTGGCCCAGGGCCACGGGGTGCTGGTCTGCGCACCCACCGGGGCGGGCAAGACCGTCGTCGGTGAGTTCGCGGTGCACCTGGCGCTGGCCGCGGGGCGCAAATGCTTCTACACCACCCCGATCAAGGCGCTGAGCAACCAGAAGCACAACGACCTCGTCCGCAGGTACGGGCCCGAGCGGATCGGCCTGCTCACCGGCGACCAGGCCGTCAACGGCGACGCCGACGTGGTGGTGATGACCACCGAGGTGCTGCGCAACATGCTGTACGCGGATTCGCGCGCGCTGCATGGTCTTTCGTATGTGGTGATGGACGAGGTGCATTTCCTGGCCGACCGGATGCGCGGGGCGGTGTGGGAAGAGGTGATCCTGCACCTGCCCGAGGACGTCCGCCTGGTCAGCCTGTCGGCCACGGTGAGCAACGCCGAGGAGTTCGGCGGCTGGATCAAGGCGGTGCGCGGCGACACCACGGTGGTCGTCGACGAACACCGCCCGGTGCCGCTGTGGCAGCACGTGATGGTCGGCAAGCGGCTGATGGACCTGTTCGACTACCGGGCTTCCGCCGCGGCCGGACGCGACCTGCTCGTCGACCCGGAACTGCTGCGCCACATCGCCCATCGCCGGGAGGCTGAACGGCTGGCCGACTGGCAGCCGCGGGGCCGGGGGCGTGGCGGCCGCCCACCGAGCCTGTACCGCACGCCGAGCAGGGTGGATGTGATCGGCGTGCTCCAGCACGCCGAACTGCTTCCCGCGATCACGTTCATCTTCTCCCGCGCGGGCTGCGACGCCGCGGTCAAACAGTGCCTGCGGTCGTCGCTGCGGCTGACCACCCAGGAGGAGCGGGTCCGCATCGCCGAGATCGTGGAGCGACGCACCGCCGACCTCAACGACTCCGATCTGATCGTGCTCGATTTCCACGAGTGGCGCGAAGGGTTGCTCCGTGGCATCGCCGCCCACCACGCCGGGATGCTGCCGACCTTCCGGCACACGGTCGAGGAGCTGTTCACCGCCGGCCTGGTCAAGGCCGTGTTCGCCACCGAGACACTGGCATTGGGCATCAACATGCCCGCCCGCACCGTGGTGCTGGAGAAGCTGGTGAAGTACAACGGCGAACAGCACATGCCGCTGACCCCGGGGGAGTACACGCAACTGACGGGCCGCGCGGGCCGCCGTGGCATCGACGTCGAGGGCCATGCCGTGGTGCTGTGGAATCCCGACGTCGACCCTGCCGAGGTCGCTGGCCTGGCGTCGACCCGGACGTTCCCGCTGCGCAGCTCATTCGCGCCGACCTACAACATGACCATCAACCTGGTGCACCAAATGGGACCCGCACAGGCGCACCAGCTGCTGGAACGGTCCTTCGCGCAGTACCAGGCCGACCGCTCCGTCGTCGGACTCGTGCGTGGCGTCGAGCGGGGCGAGCGCATGCTCGCCGAGCTCGCCGCCGAGATGGGCGGCCGGGATGCGCCGATCCTGGACTACGTCCGGTTGCGTGCGCAGATCTCCGAGCGGGAACGTGCGCAGTCGCGGGCGTCGCGGCTGCAGCGGCGCCAGGCCACCAGCGACGCGCTGACCGCGTTGCGCCGCGGCGACATCATCTCGATCACCCGGGGCCGCCACGGCGGACTGGCCGTGGTGCTGGAACCCGCACGCGACGACGAGGATCCGCGCCCACTGGTGCTGTCCGAGCATCGCTGGGCGGGCCGGATCTCGTCGGCGGACTACGCCGGCGGGACGGGCCCGGTCGGCAGGATGTCGCTGCCCAAGCATGTCGAGCACCGCAATCCGCGGGCCCGTCGCGACCTGGCGTCGGCGCTGCGCTCGGCGGGCGCCGGCCTGGACGTT
>NZ_BCRS01000267.1 GCF_001552715.1 Mycolicibacterium vaccae NBRC 14118 = CIP 105934
GTCGTGGTCTTGCCGGTGCCCGGCCCGCCGGTGAGAACCGTCAGTGACTGCCGCAGAGCGACTTCCGCGGCGCCGCGCTGCTCCTCCCAGCCGTCGGGGAACAGCCGGCCGACGCCCGGGACGGGGTGGCGCGGCGGCGCGGCCAGCAGGGCCAGCACGTCGTCGCAGACCTGTTGTTCCTCTCGCCAGTAGCGGTCGAGATACAGCAGGTCGCCGTGCAGGCGCAGCACCTGCTCCTCGGCCAGTGGGCTGGCCCGCACCGCTTCCGCCCACTGCTCCGGCGGCGGCCAGGGCAGCTCCGGCATCCCGGCCGCGGCGGCGACGGAGGCCAGGTCGACGCACACCGATCCGCCGCGCAGTGCGCGCACCGCCAGTGCGACGGCCAGCGCCACGCGGTCGTCGTCGTCTTTCCCCAGTGCGGTCAACCGTTGCGCCACATGCAGATCCGCGGGCTCGAACAGCTCGGCGAACGCGTCGATGCTCATCGCGCCACCCCGGCGTCCAGCAGGTCTGAGAGCGCCTCGATCAGCGCCGGCGGCGGCTGCCAGCTGAAGACGCCCGCGGGGTGGCCGTCGACCACCGGGGTGTCGGGGCCGCACATGCCGCGCACGAACAGATACAGCACCCCGCCCAGATGCTCGCCGGGCTGATAACCGGGTTGACGCCAGCGTAGGAATCTGTGCAGCACAACGCAATACAGCAACGCCTGGAGCGGATAGTCCGAATGCAGCATCGCCTCGGCCAGCCGGGCCGGGCTGTAGTCGGCGGCGGTCAGGGGCCGGGCCGGATCGCCGAGCCAGTTGGTCTTGTAGTCGACGACCAGATACCGGCCGCCGACCCGCAGCACCGCGTCGAGTGAACCGTTGAGGTAGCCCTTCAGCGACTGGCCGGCCAGCACGCTGCCGGTCAACCGGTCGGCGTAGGGCGCCAGCGGATCCTCTGCGGGCAGATGCCGGGCCAGCAGCCGGCCGACATCGGCCAGCGAGATCGGCGGCGCGTCGGCTCGGCGGTCGCCGCCGGCAAGCGGGAACTCGAACTCCATCTCCCGCAACCGGTCCCGCAGCCCGATGTCACGCAACGTCACGCCGGGGGCCAGCGGCCCCAGCGGGGTGTCGTGCATCGGCACCAGCGCGGCAGCCAGTTCGGCGGGCGGCACGTCGACCGGCCACCACACCGCATGGTCGGTGATCGCCGACTCCAGTTCGGCGGCCAGGTCGGCGGCGAACGGGTCGGCGGTCTCCAGCACCGCGTGCACCAGCGTGCCGAACTTGGCGCCCATCGGCAGGTCGGCCATCGGGGACGGCACCTGCTCGCCGGCCGCGGGGGCGTCGCGGACCGGTACTTCGCCGGCCTCGTCGTCGAGCTCGACGACCTCCGGTTCGCTGCTCACCCCGCCGCTCTCGTCGGATTCGGCGGCGCGGATGAGGCCGGAGTACGACGTCCGCCGCCAGGACGTGTCGATCCGCCGGTGAAAGTGCCGAACATCCAGATCGTCTGGTGGAGCGGGCAGTTCGACGGTGCGTGGCGGCGCGACGACCGACTCTTCGAGGACCGGACCGCCGGCGTCGGACCACGCGCGCAGCAGCGCCATCGCGTCGGCGTCGTCGATCCGGGGCGGGTCGCAGCGATCCGGCACCACGTCCTGGCCGGGCCGGCGCCCGCGCAGCAGCCGGGACAGACCGCCGTTGGGTTCATCGTTGGACGGCGCCCACCACGCGACCACCTGGGACTGCGCGCGCGTCATCGCGACATAGGTCAGCCGGACGTCGTCACCGGCGGCCTCCCGGCGGCCCTGCGCCTGGGCGGCAGCGTGATCGGGGCTCAACTCGCCGCCGATGTGCAGGCAGCGGACGTCCCCGTCGTGGAAGGTCACCACGTCGCGGGTCTGGATGTTGCGGTTGAACGCAAACGGCAGGTACACCACCGGGAACTGCAGTCCCTTGCTCACCCACACCGTCATGATCTGCACCGCTGCCGCGTCGCTGTCGAGTCGGCGGTTGCGTTCGACCGCACCGTTGCGTTCCTCGCGCTGGGTGCGCAGCCAGTCCCGCAGCGCGGGCAGGCCGAAGTGCTCACGATGAGCGGTGGCGTGCAGGATCTGGGTCAGGTGCGCCAGGTCGGTCATGTGCCGCTCGCCGTCCACCCAGGACAGCACGCGCTCGCCCATGCCGCCCAGCTGTGCGGCCTCGAACACCGCCGCCACGCCGCGTTCCCGCGCGAAATCAGCCCACTGGCGCAGAGTCTCGGCGATCCGGTCGGTCAGCGTGTCGTCGTGCGCGGCCAGCGTCTCGGCGGTCTCACCGAAGAACATCGTGGTGGCCGCGGCGCGCACCAGGCCGGACCGGTGCGGCTGGTCGAACGCCTCCAGCAGGCACAGCCAGTCGTCGGCGGCGGGGGAGGAGAACACATCGGAGTCCCCGGTGTAGACCGCCGGAATGCCGGCAGCGGTGAGCGCGTCGAAACAGGCGTGGCCGTCGCGGTGGCTCTCCACGATCACCGCGACGTCGCCGGGCTGCAGCGGCCGGTCACAGAACGTCGCCCCACCGGCGAGCAGCGACGCGACGTCGGCGGCGAGGTCTTTCGGGATGTGCCTGCGCAGCCTGTCGATCGGGATCGTCTTGTCGGGCCGGGTGCCCAACTGGTCCCGGCGGACGACCCGCAACCGGAACGGCGCGTTGTGCGGCGCCCCCTGCAGCCGGTGCCTGCGGTGGTGGGCCTCGACCGGGCGCACCACGATGCGCGGGTCGCCGAGCTGGGCGTCGCGCATCACCGCCTGCAGGCACTCGACCAGCGGACCGTCGCTGCGGTAATTGGTGCCCAACGTCTTCTGCTCACCCGCGGTCGACGCGGCGTGCAGATAGGTGACGATGTCGCCGCCGCGGAACGCGTAGATCGCCTGTTTCGGGTCACCGATCAGGATCACCGTGCAGTGCCCGCTGAACGCGCGGTCGATCACCTGCCACTGCACCGGGTCGGTGTCCTGGAACTCGTCGACCATCACGATCGACCAGCGCTGCCGCATCCGCGCCCTGGCCGCCGAGTCCGGTGACTCCAGCGCGTCGGCCAGCCGGGACAGCAGGTCGTCGTAGTGCAGGATGCCGAGCCGGCGCTTGCGGGTCTCCAGCTCGGCGCACACCGCCTGGGCGAACTGCACCCGCACATGCGGGTCGAAGCCGGGAGCGGGGTCGGCGGGCCGTAATTCGGTGTGCGCGTTGCGGACCACCTCGCGGGCCAGGTTCAGCGCGGCGTCGTAGGTCAGCAGCGGTTCGTCGCGCTGCTGTCCGAAATGCGCGAGGTACAGGTCGTCGACGATCTCGGTCACCAGGTCGTCGAGGCTCTCCACCAGCTCCACTCCGGAGTCGGTGTCGCCCGCCACGCCGAGCGAGCGCAACACCAGCTGGCAGAACTGGTGGGTGGTCGCGATGGTGGCGGCGTCGAAACCGGCGAGCGCGTCGCGCAGCCGCTGCCTGCGTTCGGCCAGCTCCTCGACGGTGCCCTTGAGCAGATGGTCGATGATCTCGTTGTCGGCCGCGCCGGCCGGATCATCGAAAGCCCTTACCGCGTCCACGATCTGGGCGCGTACCCGTTCGCGCAGCTCCTGGCTGGCGGCGCGGCCGAACGTGATGAGCAGCATCCGGTCCAGCGTGGCCACGCCCTCGGCGACATACCGGGTGACCAGACCGGCGAGCGCGAACGTCTTTCCGGTGCCCGCACTGGCCTCCAACACTGTGGTGGTCTTGTCCGCCGGGAGCGGGCCGAGGAGATCGAAGGGCTCCGTCACTCGAGTGTCCTCTCGGCGCGCAGCATCGGCGACCACAGCCGCGCGGCGTAGTCGGGCAGGCCGGCATCGACCAGACCGGACAGCGGGAAGTGCGGGCCCCACACCTTGACGTGCGCGCGGTCCTGATCCTCACCAGGGTAGCGGCCCGACTTCCACTTCCAGCCCGCCTCGCGGCTGGGTGCACCCCGGCGGTGCTCGGTCTCGGCCCACGCATAGGACGTCTTGGGCGGCAACGGGATCGGCGCGCGGCGGCCCGCGTCGTACATCTCGACCAGGTCGGCCAGCACCTCGGCGGCCGAGTCCGGCGGGCCGAGCAGCCGTTGCCGGACTGCGTCTCCCCGGCTGCCCCGGCCCGTGCCCCGGCCGATGCACACCGCGGTCCAGTCGGTTCCGGGATGGTGAGCGGTCAACGCCACCAGGCGAATCCACGACTCCAGCAGGTGCCTGCCGTCGAGCTTCGAGTACGTCACGGCCACCAGCCGGTCGCCGTACAGCCTCGGCACGGTGCCGGTGACCCGCCGCGCCGGTGCGATCGGGACGTCGACGTCGACAGCCCGCGGATCACGGCCGCGATGCTGCTGTGCCACCGCGGCCAGCGCCGCCGACCGGGCCGCGATCTGCTG
>NZ_BCRS01000268.1 GCF_001552715.1 Mycolicibacterium vaccae NBRC 14118 = CIP 105934
CCGGCGCCGCGAACCTGCCAGTGCCGCCACCGGTCCGGATCGGTGGCGCGGGCCTGCCGCCACAACCCCGGCCAGTCCTCGGCGGCCGGCCACCGGGCAGTGGTGACGGCCAGCCCGTGCCGGTCCAGCACCGACGCGGTCGCGTGTTGCTCGCCGAAGGGCCGCGGCTGCGGGATGACCACAGCGGGCCGTCGGGCCGCCGCGATGTCGGCGACGCTGTTCTGACCGGCATGGCTGACCACGACGTCAGCCTCACAGAGGTACGGCCACGGATCGTCGGCCCAGTTCCCCGACGCGCCACCGAGTGCCGTGGCGTCGACGTCGTCGCACTGCTCGCGGGTGCCGAACGTGTCGGGGGCCCCACCGAGCAGCAGTACGCGAGCCGTACGCGGATCCCAGGGCTCGTTGCGCGCCGGCTCTCGCTCCTCGAAGCGGCTCACACCTCCGACATAGGTCGTCTTGTACGCGTGCGGCGCCAGCCAGCGCGGGGTGCTGAGCGCGGCGGGCCAGGCGGCCAGGATGTGGTCGGCCATCTGATGGACCAGGACGTGCGGCGGGTCGGTTCGCTCCCCCGGCAAGGCCACCGCCACGGTCGGGACGCCCGAAAGCCTCAGGAACACCGCGACTTCGACGGATACGTCGACCACGCAGGCTTCGGGCCGCGCGTCGGCGACCCACTGTGCCAACGCGGCCATCCGGGCGCGGTACCCGGGGTCGTGGTGGGGCGCCCAGTGCAGCGCGCCGTGTGCGGTCGGCTCCGAGACGCCGACGGCTTCGTCGTCACGCGGAAGCTTGACGACCGCGGTGAACGGATGGCGTTGCGGCACAGTCGCCGACGTCAGTGCCGTCACCGGGCGGCGCATATGCGCGGCGATGCTGACGGCCCGTGCGAGGTGGCCGTAGCCGTGATGGTGGATGTAGTAGCCGATCATCGGTGTCCTCACCCCTGGCTGAGATCATCTGTCGGTAGAGGTCCAGGTATGCGCGCAGCATCGCCGCGGCCGAACAGCTGCGCACCGCATGTTCGTGCACCCGGCGGCGCGGCAACCGTGCGGCGACCGGCATCGCGGCGGCCAGTGCCGCGACGTCGCCTGGCGGCACCAGGCACCCCGACTCCGGCGTCACGCGTTCCGGGATTCCGCCGCGATCGAATGCGACAACCGGTGTGCCGCAACACATCGCCTCGGCGACCACCAGCCCGTACGGTTCGTCCCAGGTCGGGGTCACCAGCGCGACCGAGGCCGCGCCGACGACCCGGGCCAGCCGCCGCTGGGTCAGGTGCCCGGCATACCGGACGCTGTCGCCCAGCTGCGGGCGGATGAACTCGGCGAAGTACTCTGGATCGGAGATCGGGCCGGCCAGGGTGAGCGCGCGGCCGGCCAGTCGGGCAGCCGCCACGGCCAGGTGCGGCGCCTTCTCGGCGGTGATGCGCCCGAACCACACCGCGGAGTCGCCGCCGCGCCCCAGCGGCCACCGACGGGCGTCGATTCCGTTGGGCACCACGGTGAACGGCCCTCCGGCGGGAGCCCAGGCCGCCGCCGTGTGCTCGGATACCGCCGCGAACCGGGTCCCCCGGCCGCCGGTGGTCCGGATGGCCGACTCCAGCCACGGGGTCGGCGGGGTGTGCACGGTGGTGAGCATCGGTGTCGACAGCAGTGGCGCCATCGCCACCGGCAGGTAGTGCAGGCTGTGGTTGTGGATGACGTCGAAGTCGTCGGCGCGCGGACCGGACAGCTGCAGCATCAGCTCCAGGTAGGCGTGGTGGTCGTCCATGAAGTTCTCGGCGGGCATCGACACGTCGGCACGCGCCGCATCGGACAACTCCAGATCCTGCACCTGCAAAGAGGTACAGCCGAGCGCGGGGTCCGAGCCTGCGGCGGCGAACAGCGCGACCTGATGCCCCTGCTCGGCCAGCGCCCTGGCCAGATGCCAGACATGCGCCTCCAGCCCGCCGGCGAACGGCTGGTTGATCGGGTGGCGCGACGACGCGATCAGCGCGATCCGCAGCGGCCCGCTCATGACAGCACGCTCTGGTACAGGGTGCGGTGCGCATCGGCCAGCCGTCGGCGCTCGACCATCCGGCCCGACCAGGTGGCCCGGGGAGCCGGCTCACCGCGCAGCCATCGCCGGTGGGCTGCGTGCACGGCCTGCTGCAGGGACTGCGCGTCGAACTCGTCGTCGGTGAACGTGAAGACCCCGCACGGCCGCTGCTCGGCATAGAAGCCGCAGCTGGGCGCGATCACCGCGGTGCCGAGATCGAAACATGCCTCAAGCCAACCGGAATGGGTACCGAACCGGTAGGGCAGCACGGAGACCGACAGGCCGGCCAGGTAGTCCCAGAGTTCGTCGTCGGAGAAGTACGGGTGCACGCGCACCTGCACCCGGTCGCGAAAGTCGAACGCCAGCACGGCCTCGCCGAACGCGGGGGCGTACCAGTGGTTGGCCGGATCGAAGACCTCGTTGTGGATGTCGATGCGCAGCAACGCATCCGGCAACTCGTCGATGGTCTCGGCCAGCACGCCGAGGACCGGCAGCGGGTCCATGTTGGCGCGCAGACTCTTCACGTGCACCCCCACCACGAAGTGGCCGGGCTCCCGGCGCGGGGCCTCGATGTGGCCACGGGTCAGCACGTGTGGGTGGGGCAGCACGTCGGCGTGCTTGTCCCACCGGCGCCGGATCTGCCGGGCAGCGCCGGGGGTGAGCGTGACCAGCGCGTCCGCCGCGGCGACCAGCACGTCCTGTTGCAGGATGTGCGCCTCGGGATCGCTGTGATGGGGGTTTCGCAGGTCGTGCACGGTGTACACCAGGGGTTTGTCGTGGGCCTTCAGCTCCTGCATCACCTGGGTCAGCACGTCGGCTTCGACGGCGTCGAACCCGAAGTGCACGTGGAACACATCGAAGCGTTGGTGATTCGCGCTGACCCAGCCCGGTTCCAGCATCAGCGGTGGCCACCATCCACCGGGGACTTTCCGTCCGTCGGCGGGCACCGGGTCAGGCAGTCGGCGCACGTCGTCGCGTCCGGCCGGATCGGCCAGATGTCGCACGTAGACGTGGGAAGCCGGTACTGAAGCTATCCGCAGCAACGATGATCTCCTCACCGGGACGGTGGGCGCCCATAGACCGCGCCGGAGCCGTCGGCAACCGCGCGGTGTCCCTGCGCTCTGAAGAACACGGCCCCGCGGACTTACCCCGCGACCGCACCACCAAACATGACGATTGCCCGCCGCCGGGGCCGCGGCGTCACGCGTGCCGCACGCTCATCACCACGCCGGAGACCAACCCGTCGCCCAGCAGCTCGCCCATCTGATCGGACTGCTGCTCGGACAGCTGCCAGGTGCGTTCGGAGCCGTGTCTGCGCTCCAGTTCCCGGTCCACCCGCGCGACGCTGTCCTGCCACTCCTGCGGGATCGGCGGCAGCTCCGCGGTGCCCAGCTGAGCCTCGGCGCGGAGTCCGGTCTCGGCCAGCAGCATCGGCAGAGATTCCCGCGTCGGGAAGTGGTTGCCTTCGGGTGTCCGGTCGTCGGGGAGGTCGGTCTCGGCCACGAACACGAGCAGGCCGATCCGGCCCGGCGGGCGCACCACCCGCCGTAGTTCGGTGAGCACGTCGCGCTGATCGGGGGTGGTGCACAGCACCCCCAGGCACCATGCCGCGTCGAAGGTGCGGTCCGGGAACGGGAGCGCGCCCGCGGCCGCCTGCACCACGGGGTACGGGAACAGCCTCCTGGCAGCCCGGCAGGCCCCGTCCTGCGGCTCGACCAGCACCGGCACCACCCCGGCACGATCAGCGGCGTAGGCCGCGGGGCCGCCGACGCCGGCCCCGCAGTCCAGAAGCACCTCACCGGACTGCAGACCCATCCGGTCGGCCAGCCAGTCCAGCGCCGCGGGGTTACCGCTGCCCCGGCACCCTGCCGGGATGTGGTATCCGGGCCCCAGGTCGCGGGCCAGCTCCGCGGTCCATTCGGCCACGGTGTCGAATTCGGCCTCCATCGCCTCGCTCATACCGCCGACCTTTCTTCACGAATACGCTGTCCCACTTCGGCTTTGATCCAGGCTCCGGCCCGGGTACCGGCGTCGGACGCCAGTCCCGAGATGTTCACCCCGGCCACCCCGTCGATGGCCAGCAACGCGCGCGCTTCAGCGACCGCGGCGTCGATCCCAGCCTCGACCGGGTCCGGTGCGCGCAACACCTGCGCGACCACCCCGGCGTCCAGTGCCAGCCCGGGCAGTCCCTGCAACAGCGCGGCGGACACCTCGTCGGTGAACACCGCGACCGCGGCCAGCACCGGGATGGTCAGCCCGGCTGCGCGCGCCGCCGACATGAACTCGGCCACCGCGGCCGGTGCGGACACGTGGTTCAGCACGGCCAGGCGGGCGCCCGCGTGCTGTTTCTGGACGAGCCG
>NZ_BCRS01000269.1 GCF_001552715.1 Mycolicibacterium vaccae NBRC 14118 = CIP 105934
GCTCGCCCCGGACTCTTCCCCCGTCGCTTCGCTCGCCCCGGACTCTTCCCCCGTCGCTTCGCTCGCCCCGGACTCTTCCCCCGCCCCGGTCCTGGTCATCGGCGCCAACGGTTACCTCGGCAGCCACGTCACGCGCGCGCTGGTCGCCGACGGGCGGCAGGTCCGCGTGATGGTGCGCGACGGCGCGAACACCGTCGGCATCGACGACCTGGACGTCACCCGGTTCGTGGGGGACATCTGGGACGACGACGTGCTGCGCGCGGCGATGACCGGATGCCAGGACGTCTACTACTGCGTCGTCGACACCCGCGGCTGGTTGCGGGACCCGGCGCCGCTGTTCCGCACCAACGTCGACGGCACCCGCAACGTCCTCGACGTGGCCGTCGAACCGGCGGTTGCCCCCAGCCTGCAGAAGTTCGTGTTCACCAGCAGCTACGTCACCGTCGGGCGAAGGCGCGGGAAGGTTGCCACCGAGGCCGATGTGATCGGCGACCACGAACTGGCCCGCCTGACCCCGTACGTCAGGTCCCGGGTGCAGGCCGAGAACCTCGTGCTCGAGTACGCGCGGCGCCGCGGACTGCCCGCGGTGGCGATGTGCGTGTCGACCACCTACGGTGCCGGTGACTGGGGCCGCACCCCGCACGGGGCGATCATCGCCGGCGCCGCGTTCGGCAAGCTGCCCTTCGTGATGAGCGGCATCGAATTGGAGGCCGTGGGCATCGAGGACGCCGCAGCCGCGATGCTGCTGGCGGCGCAGAACGGACGGCCCGGCGAGCGTTACCTGATCTCGGAGAAGATGATCTCCAACGCCGAGGTGGTCCGGATCGCCGCCGAGGCCGCCGGCGTGCCGGCCCCGACCAGGTCCGTCCCGCTGCCGGTGTCCTACGCGATGGCCGCCCTGGGCAGCCTCAAGGCCCGGCTGCAAGGCACCGATGAGCGCCTCTCACTGGACTCGCTGCGCCTGATGCGCGCCGAGGCGCCGGTCGACTGCGGCAAAGCACGGCGCGAGCTCGGTTGGCAGCCAAGGCCTGTCGAGGAGTCGATCCGGGAAGCCGCGAAATTCTGGGTGGGTCTGCGGGAGGCCAAACGGGCCGGGAAGGCTGCCGGCTGAGCGGCAAGGTCCGTGTCGATCTGCACGGCGCCCCGCAGACCATGCTGGCCACGCTGTACGCCAAAGCGCTCGACGCGGACAACCCGGCTTCGGTACTCGGGGACCACTGGGCCGGCGACGTCGTCCGCCAGATCGACTACGACTGGTCGACGACGACGATCACGGCGCGCAACGCCGCGTCGGTCACTCTGCGGTCGGCGCACTTCGACACCTGGACAAGGCAATTCCTGGCCGTGCACCCGCAGGCCGTGGTGCTGCACCTGGGCTGCGGGCTCGACAGCAGGTACTTCCGCGTGGCACCGGGAGACGGCGTCGACTGGTATGACGTCGACTATCCCGAGGTCGCCGCGCTGCGAGAGCACTTCTATCCGGGGACGTCCCGACACCATGTGGTGGCGGCGTCGGTGACCGATCCGGGATGGCTGAGTGGCATCCCGGTCGACAGGCCCACCCTCGTCGTCGCCGAGGGACTGACCATGTATCTGACCGCAGACCAGGGGACTGCGCTGCTGTGCCGAATGGTCGACCGGTTCTCCTCTGGCGAAATGCACTTCGACACGTTCAACTGGCTGGGTATCAGGGCCCAACGAGGCAATGCGGTGGTGCGGAGGTCCGGGGCGATCCTGCACTGGGCGATCAACGGACCACAGGACATCCTGGAGTCGGTACCGGGAACCCGTCTGTTGCAGTGGGTCCCGGTGTTCGAGTCCGAGGTGTTCGAGCGGGTGCCCGCCGGATACCGCCGGCTGGGTGCGGTGATGAACCGCATCCCCGGTGTGCGCACCCTGGCACAGTTCCACCGCTACGCGTTCTAGGCTGCGACAATCTCCCGGTGCGCACTCACCCGCCGTTGAACGGCCATGTATCCCACTGGTTCGACGGGTTGCCGATCAGCCGCGCACCGCTGCCCGGCACCCGGGACGCTGACGTCTGCATCGTCGGCGCCGGCTACACCGGCCTGTGGACCGCGTACTACCTCAAACGGGCCGACCCGTCGCTGCGCATCGTGGTGCTCGAGGCGCGCTTCGCCGGTTACGGCGCCTCGGGACGCAACGGCGGCTGGCTGTCCGGCCTGGTTCCCGGCGACCGCGAGCGGATGGCCCGCCGGTACGGCCGCGCAGGGGTGATCGCCTGGCAGCGCGCGCTGAACGACGCCGTGGACGAGGTGATCGCGGTCGCCGCCGACGAAGGCATCGACGCCGGCATCGTCAAAGGCGGCACGCTGGAGGTCGCGCGCAACCCCGCGCAGGCGCGGAGGCTGGCAGCCGCGATGGAGGCCGAACGTCGCTGGCAGGTCGACGGCGTCGAACCGATGACCGCAGCCGAAGCGGCGCAACGCATCCGGCTGGATGGGGTCGTCGCGGCCTACCACAATCCGCACTGCGCCAGGATCCAGCCGGCGCACCTGGTCCGCGGCCTGGCCGACGCGGTCGAGCGGCTCGGCGTCGTCGTCTACGAGCGCTCCCCGGTGACCGAGATCGGCCCGGGCCGGGCCTCGACGCCGTGGGGCACCGTGAACGCCGGAGTCGTGCTGCGGGCCACCGAAGGATTCACCGCGGCCCTGCCCGGGCTGAAGCGGCAATGGCTACCGATGAACAGCTCGATGATCGCCACCGACCCGATTCCCGCGGACGTCTGGGAGACCATCGGGTGGCAGGGCAGGGAGACGCTCGGCGACACCGCGCACGGGTTCTTCTACGCCCAGCGCACGGTCGACGACCGGATCGCGATCGGCGGCCGCAGCGTGCCCTACCGGTTCGGCTCCCGCACCGACCGTGACGGGCAGGTGCCTGAACGCACCATCGGCCACCTCACCGCGACGTTGCGGACGATCCTGCCGCAGGTGTCCCGCGTCCCGATCGCGCACGGCTGGTGCGGGGTGCTGGCGGTGCCGCGCGACTGGGAGGCCACCGTGGCCTACGACCAGGGCACCGGCATGGGCTGGGCCGGCGGCTACGTCGGACACGGCGTCACCGCCACCAACCTCGCCGCGCGCACGCTGACCGACCTGGTGCTGAACCGGCAGTCGGAGCTGACCGCGTTGCCGTGGGTCGGGCACCGCTCCCGAATCTGGGAGCCGGAACCGCTGCGGTGGCTCGGCGTGCGGGGCATGTACCTGGCCTACAAAGCGGCGGACTGGCACGAGGCCCGCGGCACCGCGCGGACGTCGCCGATCGCGGTGGTGGCGGACAGGATCGCCGGTCGTCCGCACTAGGCGTTCAATGGTGAGATGACCGATCGTCCCGTCCTGGAGCCCTCCGCGGCGCACCCCATCACCGTCGCGCCCACCGGGCGCCACGTGGTGGTGCGGCTCAACGGCGAGGTCGTCGCCGAGACCGACGCCGCGCTGACCCTGCAGGAAGCGTCTTACCCTGCAGTGCAGTACATCCCGATGACCGATGTGCCCGCCGAGCGGTTGCGGCCCAGCGATACCGCCACCTACTGCCCGTACAAGGGCGAGGCCGGCTACTTCGACGTCGTCGCAGGCGGGCAGACCGTCGCGGACGCGGTCTGGACCTACCGCGATCCGTACCCCGCGGTCGCGCAGATCGCCGGCCACGTCGCGTTCTACGCCGACAAGGCCGACATCACCGTCGACCCCTAGGCTGGGGCGATGCGGATCTCGGCCAGCGTGGCGTTCGCCGGCCCGGCCAAGCCCGGCTGGACGCTGTCGCCGCTGCGCCGCGGCCGGGGCGACCCGTGCTACCACGACGCCGCCGACGGCGCGATCTGGCGGACCAGCCTGCTGCGCAGCGGGCCCGTCACCGCCCGGTTGAGCCGCGGCGCACCCGACACCGTGGACTGTGAGGCGTGGGGACCCGGTGCCGCCGAGTTCGCCGACGCGCTGCCCGCGCTCCTCGGCGCCGACGATGACGTGTCGGGGTTCGACCCGCAGGAGCCGACCGTCGCCAAGGCCCTGCGCACGGCGCCGCACCTTCGGCTGGGCCGCACCGGCCGGGTCATGGAGGCGCTGATCCCGGCGATCCTCGAGCAGCGGGTGGTCGGCAAGGATGCGTTCCGGGCGTGGCGGCTGCTGGTGACCCGGTACGGCGCGCCCGCACCCGGCCCGGCCCCAGAGCACATGCGCGTGCCGCCGGCCGCGGAGGTGTGGCGGCGAATCCCGTCGTGGGAGTTCCACCTCGCCAACGTCGACCCCGCACGCGCGCGCACCGTCGTCGGCTGCGCGCAGCGCGCGGACGCCCTCGAACGGCTC
>NZ_BCRS01000270.1 GCF_001552715.1 Mycolicibacterium vaccae NBRC 14118 = CIP 105934
CCGCGCCGACGCCGACACCGGCCGCGACGCGCATCGGGTGCGCCTGCTTGCCGCCGGGCGCCGCCGTCGGGGACCGCACCTCGCGCGTCGTCTCCTGCAGCAACCCGAACGCGGCGCCGTTGATCAGTCCGAACGCGCCCCAGAACACCCCGAACACCGAGAACCCGGCGGGCTCCAGATCCCGGGCGGCCAGGTACAGCACCGCGTATCCGCACAGAGCCGACAGCGCCGTCGCGACCCCGACCCGGACCACACTGCCCCGGGTCACCGCACCCGAGGGTCCGGCCGTCGCGTCGGTCACGGCCCCGCGTCCAGCTCAGGGACCTCCGGGGAGTACAGCCACGCCGACCACAGCCGGCGCAGCGATTCGTCGGTGTACTGGGCGGCCAGCCCGATGAAGTCGTCGGTGACCACGCTGGAGTGCCGGTAGCGGTCCGTCCAATCCCGCAGCAGCGCAAAGAAGTCGGCGTCCCCGAGGCGTCCACGAAGGGCGTGCAGGGTGAGTGCGCCGCGCTTGTAGACGCGGTCGTCGAACATGTCGCGGGGGCCGGGGTCGGCCAGCACCAGGTTCTGCGCCGAATGCCGCAGCCGGTGATGATAGTGACGCGCCCACTCGTCGGCGGTGCGCTCGCCGCAGTGCTCGGACCACAGCCACTCCGCGTAGCACGCGAAACCCTCGTGCAGCCAGATGTGGCGCCAGCGCTGCGCCGTGACCGAGTTGCCGAACCACTGGTGCGCCAGCTCGTGGGCGATCAACCGCTCCGACCCGCGGCGGCCGTCGCAGTGGTTGGCGCCGAATATCGAGATGCCTTGTGCCTCAAGGGGTATTTCCAGGTCGTCATCGGTCACCACCACGGTGTATCCGGTGGCCAGCGGATAGGGCCCGAACAGCTTGGTGAACAACTTCATCATCTGCGGCTGGCGGGCGAAGTCGTGCTCGAAGTCGGCTCGCAGCCGGTCGGGCAGCACCGCGAACATCTCGACGCCGTTCTTGGCCATCCGGTGCCGCCCGTACACGCCGATCTGCAGCGTGATCAGATACGTCGACGTCGGTTCGGCCTGTTCGTAGACCCAGGTGGTCATGCCCGCCCGGGCCCTGCGGTCCAGCAGTCTGCCGTTGGCCAGCGCGAAATAGGGACTCTCCGTGGCGATCTGGACGCGGAAGCTGGCCTTCGCGCTGGGATGGTCGTCGCACGGGAACCACGACGACGCGCCGTTGGGCTGCCCGGCGACCAGCACACCCTCGGTGAGCTCCTCGAAACCGACTTCGCCCCACAGGGTTCGGGTGGGCCGGGGGCTGCCGCCGTACCGCACCGCGACCGTCATCGCCGCACCCGCGGGCAGCCGGTCGGACAGGGTGATGTGCAGCTTGCCTGCCGAGGCGCGGTACTGGGCCGGGCGCTTGCCGTTCACGGTGACCCTGGCCACCGACAGCGCGTCGGACAGGTCGAGGGTGAACGTCTTCAACTCCGCGAGTGTGACCGCGGTGATGGTGGCCGCGCCGGCGAGTCGGTTGATCGCGACCTTGTACTCCAGCGCGAGCTCATAGCGCGAGACCCGGTATCCGAAATTGCCCGACCCGGGCAGATACGGGTCGATGACGGGTACCGCACCCTTCTTGGCGGCGCTCTTGCGTACCGTCACGCGGCCGCGGACTTCTTGGGCTTCGGCTCCGGAGTCTCCGAGCGCTTCTTCTTCGCGGGAAGCCACGGGGCGATCGGGTTGCCCTGCCACCGGGTCGACGGGGGTACCTCGTCGCCGCGCATCACCAGCGACGCAGGTCCGACGGTGGCGCCGTACCCGATACGCGCCGCGGGCAGCGCCACGCAGTGCGGCCCCAGTGTCGCGCCCTGTTCCAGCACGACGGTGTCCATGCGCATGATCCTGTCGTGGAACAGGTGGGTCTGCACGACGCAGCCCCGGTTCACGGTGGCGCCGTCACCGAGGGTCACCAGATCGGCCTCGGGGAGCCAGTAGGTCTCACACCACACGCCACGTCCGATCTTCGCGCCCAGGGCCCGCAGCCACAGGTTGATCACCGGCGTACCCGATGCCGCGCGCGCGAACCAGGGTGCGGCCACGGTCTCGACGAACGTGTCCGACACCTCGTTACGCCAGACGAACGCCGACCACAACGGGTGCTCGATCGCGCCGATCCGGCTCACCACAAGCCATTTCGCGAGCACCGCGACGATCCCGGCGACCGCTCCCGCGGCCAGCAGCACCAGCCCGGCCGCCAACGCGGCCCACAGCCAGCCGTAGGTAACCGCCACATACTGCAGCGACAGCAGCACCGCGACCCCGATCGCGAAGGTCACCGCGACGGGCACGAACCGGAACGTCTCCACCACCGCGCGCAGCACCTTCAGCCGCGCCGACGGGTGGAAGGTGCGCAGCGCGTCGGCGGCGGTCGGCTTGCGCCGCAACCGCACCGGCGGGCTGCCCAGCCACGACGAACCGGCCTTGGCCTTGTGCGGGGTGGCCGACAGCACCGCGACCAGCCCGTCGTCGGGCACCCGCCGGCCGGGCTGGGTGATCCCGGAGTTGCCCAGGAATGCCCGCTTGCCCACGGTGGCCGGGGCGACGTGGATCCAGCCGCCGCCGAGCTCGTAGGAGGCCACCATGGTGTCGTCGGCCAGGAACGCGCCGTCCTCGATGACGGTGAACTTCGGGATCACCAGCGCCGTCGAGATCTCGGTGCCCTTACCGACTTTCGCGCCGAGCAGCCGCAGCCACCACGGCGTCAGCAGGCTCGCGTAGATCGGGAACAGGTAGTTGCGCGCACCGTCCATCAGACGTTCGGTCGCCCATAGCTGCCAGCCCGGGCGGCTGCGCACCGGGTGGTAGCCGTCGTCGAGACCGATCGAGAGCATCCGCACGCCGAGCACGGTCAGCGCCGCGTACACCAGTAGTGCGGCCGCGGTGGCCGGCACCAGCCAGACCAGCGCCGGGGCGATCGCCGACACCACCGTCGGGGTGCCGCGCACACCCCAGCCGATCACCGCCAGTCCGGCGGCCAGCGCCACCAGCGGAAGCCCGCCCAGCAGCATGGAGGTGACGCCGTACACGGCCACCCACAGCGGTGCGCGCGGGGGCCGGTGATCGGGCCACGGATGCTTGGCCTTACCGGATTTCACCGCGGGTGAACCCTTCCAGTACTGGCCGTTCTTGACCTTGCCGACCACAGCGGACCCCGGTGCGACGTCGGCGTTCTTGCCGATCACGGCGCCGGGCAGCAGAGTCGTCCTGGTGCCGACGGTGGCGTCGTTGCCGACGGTGATCGGCCCGACGTGGAACAGGTCACCGTCGATCCAGTGCCCGCTCAGGTCGACCTCGGGCTCGATCGAGCAGCGGTGCCCGAGGGTCAGCATGCCGGTCACCGGCGGCGCCGAGTGCAGGTCGACGCCGTTACCCACCGAATTGCCCAGTGCGCGAGCGTAATACACCAGCCACGGCGCCCCGGCCATGTTCTCCGCGCCGCTGGCGTCGGCCAGCCGCTCGGCCAGCCACACCCGCAGGTGGGTCGGGCCGCCGCGGCGGTAGGTGCCCGGCTGCAGGTTGCCGATCAGCACCCGCGCGCCGAACACCGCGATGCTCATCCGCCCGGGCGGGGTCACGAACAGCAGGAAGCCGGCCAGGATCCACCACCAGCTGAGCGGTCGCACCCAGTCGGCCAGCGACATCGCGGCGGCGAGGTTGTTCGCGATCGCCAGCCACACCACCCACTGCATGCCGGTGAGCAGTGCCAGCGGCACACTCAGCGCCACCTGGGCGGCCTGCGTCAGCCGCGGCACCGGCGCCACGTCGCGGGTCTCGGTCGCCGGGGGTGGATCGAGCTCGTCGAGGTATCCGGCCAGCGAGCCCAGCCGCGGATGGTCGTAGACGTCGGCGACGGTCACCTGCGGGTAGCGCTGCCGCAACGCCGAGACGAGTTGCGCCGCCGACAGCGAGCCGCCGCCGAGGGCGTAGAAGTCGGCTTCGGGACCGTCGACAGGGGCGGCGAGCACCTCGCGCCACAGGCCGGCCAGCCAACCGAGCGTGCCCCCGAGGTCGGTGGCGTCGGCGGTGTCGGCGCCCCCGACGGGCCATGGCAGCGCGTCGCGGTCCACCTTCCCCGAGGTGCGGGTGGGCAGTTCGTCGACCACCACCAGGCGCGGCACCAACGCCGCGGGCAGCGACTCCGAC
>NZ_BCRS01000271.1 GCF_001552715.1 Mycolicibacterium vaccae NBRC 14118 = CIP 105934
GAGTGGCGAGGATGGGGTTGCAGGAGGTGAGTCGTCGGCGGCACCGGGGCCGTTGGCGCGGTTGGCTGATCCGGGCGGTGAGGCCAGGCATTTGATCGCGCGTGTGTGGAGGGAGTTGCCTGCCGGTGTTGCTGATGCCCGGGGTTTGACTCGGGAGGATGTCGACGACAGCTATGTCGAGTTCTTCAGGCGGTGGGCTTCGCGGTTCAGAAACGAGGTCGAGCTGCGTGCTGGGTTCACGAGTTTTCTGCTGACTGGTGATCCTCTGGTCGGTTTGGAGGGGGGCGCTCGAGAACGACTCGACAGTAAGGGTAAGGGCAGGGCCACCGAGGCCGACATCAATGACCATATCGCTGAGCCCCCCGACACTACGCGAGTCCCATTGCCGTCCATAGTGTTCGGCGTCGACGATCAGCCCAGCCGGATCCCGAGTGCATCTGAGGACAAGACGGATGATCCCGCTGATGACCTGGCGGCGCGGCAGCAGGCGCTGGGATTGTTGGCGGCGGGTGACGTCGTGGGGTTGCAGTTCGCCGAGGACAAGGCCGCGGGTGACGGCTGGAAAGCTACGGTGCTGGACCACCTTGTCGGATGGGGGATATCGAGCCCGGAACAGGCCCAGGCTGATTTGGGCACGATGATCACCGTGCTCGAGCAGGCACGGGTGACAATCAATTTCAAGGCACATGAGTGGATTCAGGAGTTCGCCGGCGATTTTGAGCGGGCGCCCGAAAGCTACCTCAACTCCTGGGAGCGGGGATTGCGGCCGGGCGGTGCCTCGACCAAGGGCGTGCTCGACAATGTCGAGAAATCGACGGGTGGCTATCTCCGGTCAGGTCGCGTGGCGGGCCAGGATGCGGACCGAATTGCGGCGGCGCGTATTCGAATTCAGACACACCTGCTGGATCCGAAGTCCGACGGCTTCGTTGCGGCTGGGCGGCCCAGGTACGGCGCCGTCGACTATGCGCGCAGGACGGCCGGCGGCGCTCCCGCCTACGGCACGTCCTTCTTCGTCGTGAAAGAACACGTTAAACATCGTGCGTTGTTCGTCTCGGCGGATTCCTTCGCCGCTGTCGGGGGGCGCACTACGACGACCTACTCGCACATCGGTAAGTTGCTCACGCATAGCGCGGAGGGCCAGCTACGGAGGCTGCATCAGTACGCAACCTCAAGTCGTCCGGGTCGGTTGACTGCCGATGACGGGGTGTACTTCGAAGCGCAGCTCTATACGCCGGTCAGGTTCGATCGCGACGTCGCCGAGATCAATGTCGACATGGCAGAGCTGAGTTCGATCGACGACGAGACCCTGTCCTCAACTATTGCCGCAATGCAGCAATTCGCTGATCGGTACGGCGTGAAGCTGGTCATCCGCCCGTGGACGTTGGAGGTGCCCTTCGGGGAGGGCTCGACATCCGTTGCCGAGGACGACGATGGGGTCACGCGGCTCGTCAGAGAGATCGTCAAGGTGGCCAAGGCTCGGAACGCGGCTGGGAGCCTCGGTCTCGACGTGCACGTTGAGGGCGGCGGAAACGGGAGTATCGGTGGTCGCGGCGCACATGCATCTGGCTTGAAGCGCGCCAGCGCTGTGGGAGAGCTCATCCAACGCAAGCTCGACGTCGCGCTTCCTGCCGATCGTGTGTCCACCTCCTTCGTCACGGTTCTTCAACCCACGTCTCGGGGAAGCGCGCTGCGCGATGGGGTGACCGGGCCCCGGGCCGAAGCCCGACGGCGGGCCTCCGTACGAGTCGAAAAGCGACCCAAGCCGGCTGTCTCGACTCACGTCTTGATGCCGTTCGATGAACGGTCGCAAGAACTCAGCGCCGCTCAGCGAGCCGATCTGGACCGCTTCGCCGTTGCCCTGGTCCAAAGGGCACGTCAGGTGATTGCAGACGGCGGCTCTGGACTGATCGTCAACGCAGACGGCGGGGGTAACGGCGGGCGATTCAGCCGGGGCCCTGTCGTCGTCGGTACGAAGCGCGCCACTGCGGCGCTGAACTACCTTCGCGCCCAGATAGAGAAGCAACCAGGCGGGACCCCTCGAGCCTCCGATCTGGTCACCGTCAGCGACAGACCCACCTCACGGGGAGCTGACCTCAAAGACGAGCTAGCTCATTTCGACGACAACCAACAACGGCGCACCGTCTTGCTCACAGTGCACCCACGCCCTGCCCGCCGTGATCTGCAGGATGCAGACGGCGGCACCGGCCGCGACCTGATTACGGAGCAGCCCCGGGCAATGGCGTCTCTACCGGCCGACGCCGCCACAAGGTCCGACCCCGCCGACAAAGTGGCATTGCTGCGAGACCGAGGCGACACCACGCCCGAATTCGATGGCCGGTCCGAGGATTCAGACATCTACGTCACCGACGATGAATCAGAAGTTCAGGCGCGAGCCGATCGAGGTCGCGAGCCCTCACGGTCGGCCGATGCCGATGCGGTGACGCCGGCGCACAGCGGGTTCGACGCCGAAGACTCCCCCAAGGAGAGTTGGGTGTCGACGGCTGCCGATCTGCCACCGTCCTGGCGCGAACTCAAAGAGCAAGTGGCGAAAGCGCTACGGGAATACGAGGCGATCAGAGCTGAGTTCCCCGAATTGTGCGACGACGACAGCGACTCGAATCCGTCTGCGTTGGAGCTGAGGGATGGCGAGGCCGTCTCCTTGCGGGTTTCTGGCGTCGGCGACGGCAAGTCATCACCAGATCCGGGGTCCAAGCAGAAGTCGTACTCGCCTGCAAGTGATTACTCTCCGCTCCTGGGCGGGCATTCTTCGGCGGGTTCGGGCCTAGGGGAGCGGTCGCCATCCCACGCGGCCGATTCGACTTCGTCGGCTTCTCTGCGCGACGCTGGTGTCGTCCTGGGCGGTGCCGCAGGCAGCGCCTGGGCGGGGTCGTCGAACGGGGGAAGGTCGGGGTTGCCTGTGACGGACCAGTCCGAGGACCGCTCGATGGGGTCATCTGGCAATAGCCGGTCATCGCTGTCGCAGTCTGCGTCCGGACCGGGATCGAACGTTCACGCCGGCTATCTGCACCTCGCTCGCAAAGCAGATCCAGTCGCGAACGCTGGTGGTGCGCAGGAGTGATGCGACGATGAGCAAAGAGTGTGCCGCGACGATCATTCGTGGCGGCACGGCCGCCGCCTCTATGTTGGCGCCATGCGGCAAGCTCGGGAAAAATAACCTACGACGCGGGCAAGGCTATGAGCGAACCGCAGCGGCCTTTGAACGCACACGACGTAGCAACCCGTCGTCCGCGGGTCCGCGGGAAAGACTGCGCCCTGCGACGCCGAGAGCGAGAGGACCGAGATGAGCGATCATCACCCACCGATCACTGAACAAATTCGATTGCGCGCCAAGCAATCGCCTGGGTCTTGGCTCTACTCGGTGGACCCGGACTACGATCCGGACGGAGAAGTGCCCGGCTACGCGATCGCTGGGGCCTGGCCGGTGGATGAGGCCGGTAACCCGGGTGCGTTCGTGGCAAACCCGGATTACCGCCCGTCGCCGGCTGCGATGGGCCTGAATCACCCCACCGGCACGGTGGACGCTGCCTTACAGCGGGCTGCCACCGGGCATGGCGCCGTGGAGGAGGTTCTTGCTGAGCTAGCCGCTAATGTCGTCTATCTACCTGTGGACGCCAACGGCCAACTCGTCGCCTATGAGTTCGATGCGGGAACCCGCGTGGTGCTGTTCACCGATCCGGACAAGGCCTTTGCGAGTGTGCCGCAACTGCTCCCGATTCATTGCCGCGACCTGCTGCCGCAGCTTCCTGACGGCACGATGCTGTCATTCAACCCTGGCAGTCAGGTAGCTTTGGAAGTTTCCAGCACCGAGTTGCTGGATGCGCTGGCGGATGACAACGGGTCCGGTGCGCGCACCGTCGACGGAGTCCAATGAGCGGCAGAAGCACCGGGGACCTGACACCGAGTTGACGGCAGAATCGCACCTACCGACCCAGTAGTAGCGCGCCGCACACCGCCGTGAAGCAGAATCCCGCCCAGCGGTGTGTTGCCGGCCGCTACGCCGCGAGATCATGTCGCCCCATCCGGGTCGAGCGCCGCGACGGCGACGTTCGAATGTTTATCGATCGCCGACCTCGTGCCGAGTTGACTCATGTTGCTGCGGTTTGGCGGCGTAAGTCTTGCGCTGCGGGGTTACCGACGCCGAACGTCGTCTGGTTGG
>NZ_BCRS01000272.1 GCF_001552715.1 Mycolicibacterium vaccae NBRC 14118 = CIP 105934
GGTGACGTTCCTGCGCGGCGCGGGCCACTCGATCGCGGCCGCCGGCGCCAGCGCGGTGCTGGTGATGGGTTTCCCGGTGCTGCTCAAGGCCACCGCCGGGGAGCTCGGCGCCACCGGCGGGGTGGTGATCCTGGCGGTCACGCTGACCCGGGCGCCGCTGCTGGTGCCGCTGACCGCGATGCAGGGGAACCTGATCGCCCACTTCGTCGACCAGCGTGAACACCGGCTCCGGGCGCTGGTCGTGCCGTCGGCGGTGGTCGTCGGGCTCGGCGCCGCCGGGGTCGGGCTGGCGGGCGCGTTCGGGCCGTGGCTGCTGCGGGAGGCGTTCGGTGCGCAGTACCAGGCGGACGGCACCCTGCTGGCCTGGTTGACCGCGGCAGCCGTCGCGGTCGCGCTGCTGACGCTGACCGGCGCCGCGACGGTGGCCGCGGCACTGCACCGCGCCTACGCGGCGGGCTGGGTGATCGCGACGCTGGCGGCGACGCTGCTGCTGCTGTTGCCGCTGGAGCTGGAGATGCGCACCGTCGTCGCGCTGCTGTGCGGACCGCTACTCGGGATCGCTGTGCATCTGAGCGCACTCGTTACGGTGGCATACCGACGCCCCGGTTCCACCGGTCCGCGTCCGACGACGACGAAGGAGACACCGTGACCTGGTTGGTGACCGGCGGCGCCGGCTACATCGGCGCGCACGTGGTGCGGGCACTGCGCGACGCCGGCCTGGGCATCGTCGTGATCGACGACCTGTCGACCGGCCTGACGCAGTTCGTGCCCGACGGCGTGCCGCTGGTGACGGCGAACCTGCTCGACGCCGACACCGTGCGCGCGACGCTGGACACGTACGGCGTGACCGGAGTCATTCACATCGCCGGGTACAAGTACGCCGGCGAGTCGGTGCAGCGTCCGCTGCACACCTACCAGCAGAACGTGTCCGCGATGGTGACGCTGCTGGACGCGGCGACCGCCGCCGGCGTCGACAAGTTCGTGTTCTCCTCCAGCGCGGCGACGTACGGCACCCCGGCCACCGAGGTCGTCGACGAGGGCACATCCACCCGGCCGGAGTCGCCGTACGGCGAGAGCAAGCTGATCGGCGAATGGCTGTTGCGCGATGTCAGCGCCGCCACCGGGCTGCGCCACACCAGCCTGCGCTACTTCAACGTCGTCGGCTCGGGATCGGACGACGTGTTCGACGTCAGCCCGTTCAACCTGTTCCCGAGGGTCTTCGACATGCTGCTGCGCGGCGAGACCCCGCGGATCAACGGCGCCGACTACCCGACCCCGGACGGGACATGCGTGCGCGACTATGTGCACGTCGCCGACATCGCCGCCGCCCACGTCGCGGCCGCCCGCCGGCTCGCCGACGGCAGTCCGATCGAACCGGTCTACAACCTCGGCAGCGGATCGGGCACCTCGGTGCGCGAGATCATGACCACGATGCGCGCGGTGACCGGCGTCGACTTCGAACCGGAGGTGGCCCCGCGCCGGCCCGGTGACCCGGCCCGTATCGTCGCCGACGGCACGCTGGCCGCCCGCGACCTGGACTGGCGGATGCGGCATTCGCTGACCGACATGGTGGCCTCGGCGTGGTCGGCCCGGCAGGCCGCCGGGCACGCCTACCCATCCGCGGGGACGGTCCCCTGATCGCGACGACGAACTGGGTCGCCCGCACCGCGGTGGCGCTGATCGCGCTGCAGTTGGTGATCCGGGCGGTGCTGGCGTTCGGCGGCTACTTCTACTGGGACGACCTGATCCTGGTCGGCCGGGCCGGCACCCAACCCCTGCTGTCCCTGGGTTATCTGTTCGACGACCACGACGGTCACGTGATGCCCGGGGCGTTCCTGGTCGCCGGCGTGATCACGCTGCTGGCGCCGCTGAACTGGGTCGGGCCCGCGGTCAGCCTGGTGGTGCTCGCGCTGCTGGCGTCGCTGGCGTTGCTGCGCGCGCTGTATGTGATCCTGGGCTGGCGCCCGGTGTTGTTGGTGCCGTTGACGTTCGCGCTGTTCACGCCGCTGGCGGTACCCGGGTTCGCGTGGTGGGCGGCCGCGTTGAACTCGCTGCCGATGCTGGCGGCGCTGGCCTGGGTGTGCGCCGAGGCGATCCTGTTGGTGCGCACCGGGAACCGGCGGCACGCCTGGTCCGGGGCGCTGGTGTACCTGGGCGCTCTGCTGTTCTTCGAGAAGTCGGCGATCATCCCGTTCGTCGCGTTCACCGTCGTGGCGCTGTACGGGTACGTCACCGCGTCCGCCACCATCGGCCAGGTGTGGCGCCGCGGAGTGCGGTTGTGGACGGCCGCGGCGGCGCTGACCGTGGCGTGGGTCGGGGTCTACCTGCTGGTGGTGGATCAGCAACGGTGGAGTTTCGACCTCGCGATGACCTGGGATCTGTTGCGCCGCTCCTTCACCCACGGCATCGTTCCCGGTCTGGTCGGCGGGCCGTGGGAGTGGCAGCGGTGGGCGCCGGCGTCCCCGTGGGCGACTCCCCCGGCGACGGTGATGGCGCTCGGCTGGCTGACCCTGGGTGCCGTCGTCGCGGTGACACTGCTCCGCAAGCGGCGCCTCGGCCCGGTGTGGCTGGCCGCGCTGGGGTACGCGGTGGCCTGCCAGGTGCCGATCTATCTGATGCGCTCGTCGCGGTTCACCGCGCTGGAACTGGCGCAGACGTTGCGGTACCTGCCCGACCTGGTCGTCGTGCTGGCGCTGCTGGCCGCTGTCGGCCTGTGCGCGCCGAACCGCGAACGTTCCCGGTGGCTGGACGCCTCGCCCCGGCGCAGCGCCGTGACAGTCTGTGCCGCAGTGGCTTTCGTGGCCAGCAGCCTGTACTCGACATCGACGTTCCTGACCAGCTGGCGGGACAATCCGGCTCAGCCGTATCTGCAGAACGCTCGGGCCGCGCTGGCGCAGGCGCACGCGTCGTCGGACTCCCCGATGCTCGACCAGGAGGTGGACCCGCTGGTGCTGCAGCGGGTGGCGTGGCCGGAGAACCTGGTCTCGCACATGTTCGCGCTGCTGCCCGACCGCCCCGAGTTCGCTTCTGCCACAGATGATCTACGCATGCTGGACAGGCAGGGCAACCTCGTCGACGCCCAGGTGACCTGGGTGCGCAGCATCCGTCCCGGACCCGACCCGCAGTGCGGCTACCTCGTGCAGCCCGACTTCCCGGTCAGCATGCCGCTGGACGGCCCGCTGCTACCCGCGGACTGGACCGTGGAACTCAACTACCTGGGCAACAGCGACGGCTCCATCACCGTGGCGCTGTCCGAGGGCGAGGCGGTGAAGGTGCCGGTGCGGCCGGGACTCAACCGGGTGTTCGTCCGGCTGCCCGGCGCGGGCGACGCGATCAGCGTCAGCGCCGACACCGCCGCGCTGTCGGTGTGCGTCGCCTCCGGTCCCGTCGGGTTCGTCGCGCCGGTCTAGCAGAGTGTCGGTATGACCGCTGTGCACTCGCTCGCCTTCCGGGAACGCGAGCGGTTCGCCGAGCGGTGGTGAAGAAAGTGGAGCCGCCTGGGGGAATCGAACCCCCGACCTATTCATTACGAGTGAATCGCTCTACCGACTGAGCTAAGGCGGCGCTGTCGGGCGGGATGAGTCTACGGCAGGGCCTCCCGACGGCCCAACTCAGCTGCGCAGCGCCTGCCCGACCGTGGCGACCATCGCGTCGACCGCGAACTTCGGCTTGACGTTGACCGCGAGCGCCTCCCGGCATTCGAGCACGGCCTCGATGCAGCGCAGCAGCTTCTCCGGCGACGAGTGCGCCGCCATCGCCGCGACCTTGTCCGCCATGTCGGGGTGGTTGGCCACGACCCCGTCGGCCCCCGAGGCGACCAGCAGCGCGTCCCGGAAATACGTCGCGAGGTCGATCAGCGCGCGGTCCAGCGCATCCCGCGACGCCCGCGTCTGACGGGACTTCTGCCGTTTCTCCAGGTCTTTGAGCGCCCCGGCGGCCCCGCGCATCGTGCCTGCGGTGCCTTTTCCGGTGCCGCCCGCACCGAGCGCGGTGCGCAACTCCTCGGTCTCGGCCTCGTTGCGGTCGCCGGTCAGCGCCTTGGCCTCGGCTTCTGCGGTGGCCACCAGCTCCTCGGCGGCGGCGTACGCCCGCGACGGCGTGGCCGCGTCCCGCGCCAGCCCCAG
>NZ_BCRS01000273.1 GCF_001552715.1 Mycolicibacterium vaccae NBRC 14118 = CIP 105934
GCGTGCGGGGGTCGGCGTCGCAGACGCTGTAGGCCATCGCGGTCAGGGTGCGTTTCCCCGCAGCGGCATCACCGTCGAACATCCGCGTCCATACCGTGGTGAACCCGGGCGCATCACCGGGGTTGCCGAACTCGATCGTGCGCCCCAGGTCGCCTTCGCGGCTCTTCCGCACCGCGTCGGGGTCGTGGCGGTCGACGATGGCGTCGATCTCGGCTTCGGTCTTCTTGACCGACAACGGTCCCCAACCGAGGATCTCGGCGGCCAGGTCGGCATCGACTGCGGCGATCAAGTCCGGGTCGGTGATCAGGTCGGTACGGGTGATGATCGCGCGCACCAACATCTCGCTGATCAACCCCTGCAGGAACAGCGCCCCGAGTCTGGGGAGGCGGTCGCGCAGCACCACCGCGCGGTAGGCCTGATGCAGCGCCAACCCCTGGGTGATCCGATACGCCGCGGCCAGTTCGGCGGTGACCGCGGCTTCCGGGTCGACCCACCAGTCCAGTCGGTCGTCGGGGGCGAGGTCGACGCGGCGGATGAACAATTCGGCCATCACTGCCAGCTTGCGGGCACAGATCGCGTTCTCCATCCGCGAGGTAACCGCTGCGGCGTCTATGAGCTCGGCATCCGAGAAACCGGCGAGCTGGGCGGGCTCCGGAACCGATTCATCGAACATGTGTGCGAGTCTACTCGGCTCCACTGACACGTCCGCGCACCGAATTCGGCGCTACTCCCGATCCCAGGGCGCAGACTCGCCCATCTTCGCATAGTACTTCGCCAGGTGACTCTTGACGCGGTCGATGTCGTTGTCCGGCAGGTCGATACCGCCGCGCGAGCCCTGCATGATTGCCCCTGCGGCCATCACCCCACGCGGCACCGCACGAAGCTTGCCGTCGATGACGTCGGCGATCAGCAGCTTGTACGCCGTGAAGTTGGATTTCTTGTCCGAGTCGTACCAGACATGCGCGTCGCGGTACTTCTCGTTGGGCTCGTCTTCTGCGTCTGCCCACTCCCGGACCCGCTTCTCGGCGGCTCCGCCGTCCCACTCGCGGTCTCTGTCAGCCAGGGGCAGATCTTGAAATGCGGTGACCGCCATGGCGACTAGTGGTTACGCAGGCGCGAGATCAACTTCTCCTTGGTCAGGTGCGAGTACCCGGAGATGCCGAGCTCCTTGGCTCGTTTCTTCAGTTCACCGACCGTCCAGTCGTAGTAGGAGCCGGATTGGCCGCCCTTACGACCGACCGAGGATTTACCCCGTGCCGCGGCGGCGTTGGAGATCCGCGCCGCCTTCTCCTTCGAGTTTCCGTCGCGCCGGAGTTCCTCATACATCTGCTCGTTCTTGATAGATGAGTTCGGCATGAACCTCGCCTCCCTGAGTCGATCAGTTCGTAGAGGCTTCCCCGGGGTCCGCGCGACAAAACCTGAGCCTCAGGGCTGCAGAATGACCTTCACCGCGCCGTCCTTCTTCTCCTGAAAGATCTTGTACGCGTGCGGGGCCTCGTCGAGAGGCAGAATGTGGGTCGCGAAGGTGTCCACACCGAGCGGGTCGGCGTCGGTCAGCAACGGCATGATGTCGTCAACCCACTTCTTGACGTTGGCCTGGCCCATCCGCAGCTGAATCTGCTTGTCGAACAGCGTGAGCATCGGCAGCGGATCCGCCATCCCGCCGTACACCCCGATCAACGACAGCGTGCCGCCCCGTCGCACGCAGTCGATCGCGGTGTACAGCGCGTCCAGCCGGTCCAGGCCGGCCTTCTGCATCATCGGCTTGGCGATCGCGTCAGGTAGCAGGGCGGTCGCCTGCTGGACCAGCTTGACCACCGGCGATCCGTGCGCCTCCATCCCGACGGCGTCGATCACCGAATCGCTGCCGCGACCGCCGGTCAGCCGTCGGACCTCGTCGCCGACGGATCCGTCGACCTTGGTCGCGTCGATGGCGTTGATGCCGCGCGCGGTGGCCCTGGCGAGCCGCTCCGGCACCAGATCCACCCCGAACACCTCGTAACCCAGGTGCTGGGCGATCCGCGCAGCCATGTCCCCGATGGGCCCCAGCCCCAGCACGGTGACCGTCCCGCCCTCGGGCACGTCGGCGTAGGCCACCGCCTGCCACGCGGTCGGCAGCACGTCCGACAGGTACACGAACCGCGAATCCGGCGGCCCGTCCGGCACCTTGATGTGGGTGAACTGCGCCTGCGGGACGCGCAGGTACTCCGCCTGCCCGCCCGGCACCGAGCCGTACAGCTCGGAGTAGCCGAACAGCGCCGCCCCCATGCCCTGCTCGCGGACCTGCGTGGTCTCGCACTGGGTGTACAGGCTGCGGTCACACATGAAACAGTGCCCGCACGAGATCTGGAACGGGATCACCACGCGGTCCCCCACCTGCAGGTTCGACACCGCGCTACCGACCTCGCGCACCACCCCCATGGGTTCGTGGCCGAGGATGTCGCCCTCGTGCATGAACGCACCGAGCACCTCGTAGAGGTGCAGGTCGGACCCGCAGATGTTGGTCGACGTCACCTCGATGATCGCGTCGGTCGGTTCTTCGATTCGCGGATCGGGAACGGTGTCGACGCGCACATCCCGCTTGCCGTGCCAGGTGACTGCCTTCATGGGCCGTCACCTACCCGGTGACGGGCGTCCCAAACCCGACCGAACGGGTTTTCGACTCTGCCTCCCCGGGTACCGGACCCGTGCTGCGCTGCGCAGCGCAGCCAGCGTCAGACAGCCCAAAGACCCGCTCTATCAAGGAGGTTCACCGTGACCGCACCGAGTATCGGATCGGCCCGGGACGTCGTCGACTACCTCAAGTCGCAACACGAGACCATCAAGGCGCTGTTCATCGAGACGCTGGACGCCCCCGACGCGGCGACCCGCGAGGAAGCCTTCACCAGGTTGCGGACCATGCTCGCCGTGCACGAGACCGCCGAGGAGATGGTCGTGCACCCGCGGGTGAGGCGCAAGGTCGAGGGTGGCGCACAGATCGTCGACGAGCGCCTCGCCGAGGAGCACGACGCGAAGGTGCTGCTGCGCGACATCGAGCAGCTGCCGATCGACAGCGCCGAGTTCAGCAAGGCGTTGATCCACCTGCAGGCCGCGGTGCTCGAGCACGCCAAGCACGAGGAGGAGTTGGAGTTCACCGCGCTCGAGGCGGCCGTCAGCGACGACGAACTGGGCAAGCTCGGCCAGGCCGTCGCGGTCGCCGAGCGGATCGCCCCCACCCACCCGCATCCGGGTGTGGAGTCCGCCGCCGCGAACTTCGCCGCCGGGCCGTTCGCGTCGATTCTGGACCGCGCCCGCGACGCCCTCAAGGACGCGTTCGGGTCCAACCGGAGCTGATCCCGTCCATGAGTGACCACAGCGGCGAAGCCGCCTTCAACGACCTCGTCTCGTTGCTCGACTATCCGGTTTTCGTCGTGACCACGGCAGCCGGCGATCAACTCGCCGGCTGCCTGGTCGGGTTCACGTCCCAGACCAGCATCAACCCGCCGCGGTTCCTGGTCGGGATGTCCCGCAAGAACCACACGTTCTCGGTGGCCATGAAGGCCGACCATCTCGCCGTGCACCTGCTGCCCCGCGACGAGCTGGAGCTGGCCGAACTGTTCGGCGGGCAGACCGGCGACGACACCGACAAGTTCGCCAAGTGCCGATGGCACCTCAGCCCCGAGGGCGTGCCGATCCTCGACGCCACCCCGGCGTGGTTCGTCGGGAAGATCACCCGCCGATTCGACCTCGGCGACCACGTCGGACACCTGCTCGAGCCCGTATCAGGAAGTGCCCCAGACGAACTCGGCGAGGTCATCACGTTCTCGGACGTGGATCACGTGGAGGCCGGGCACGAGGCATGACCGAGGTCACCACGCTGGTTCCCGGTGACGCCGCCGAGGACCACGGCTACCGCCCCGCCCCGCCCGGCGTCCGGGCGAACATGATCTTCAGCGCCGACGCGAGCGCGGCCTTCGGCGGCCGCGCGGGCCCGCTGTCCTGCCCCACGGACTACCGGCTCCTGCTGGCGTTGCGGGCGTACGCCGACGTGGTGCTGGTCGGAGCGGGCACCGCACGTGCCGAAGGGTACGGCCCGGTGCGGCTGCGCGCCGAGCACCGCGCGCAGCGGCGGGAACTGGGG
>NZ_BCRS01000274.1 GCF_001552715.1 Mycolicibacterium vaccae NBRC 14118 = CIP 105934
GGGCTGGCGGCCGACGAACCGGTGAGCAGGATGCTGGTCCGGGTGCCCCGCGACGGCGGGCTCGCACTGGCCGCCGCGCTGCGCCGCGCCACCGTCGTGCAGAGCGCACGCCACGACCAGGAGCCGGTTCGCGTCCAGATCGACGCTTTGCACATAGGGTGATGCCCATGTCAGCGGCTCGCGTGGGCAAAGCGCTGATTCCGTTGATCTTGATCGCTCTCGGAGTGCTCTGGCCGGTGGCGTTCCACGGGGGCTCGGGCGGTGCCCCGGTCGACGACCCGGTGGTGATCGCCGACTACGACGTCGACATCGTCGTCGACGCCGCCGGGGACCTCACCGCCGTCGAGACGCTGACCACCGAGTTCTTCAGCAGCGACCGGCACGGGATCTTCCGGTACTGGGACATCACCAACCCGAACGACCCGCATCTGCGGCAGCGGCCGGAGGTCACCTCGGTGCTGCTCGACGGCGCGCCGGTGCCGTACCGGATGTCGTGGGAGGACGGCGGTCGGTTCCGGGTGGCCAGGATCGGCGATCCCGACCGCTACCTCGGCGACGGCACCCACGTCTTCGAGATCCGCTACACCGTCCCCGGCGTCCTCGACCCCGGCGATGTCGGTGCCGACCGGGAGTTCGCCGGCTCCGCAGGCGACCCGGGGGCGTCGCCGTCGGCTTACTTCTGGAACGTCATCGCTCCCGGGTGGAACAACCGCATCGAGCGCGCCGACGTCAGTGTGACCCTGCCCGGCGTTGTCGGAGGAGCCCAGTGCTCGGTCGGTTACGGCGTCGGAAGAGCCTGCGACGAGCTGACCGTCGACGGCAACCGGGTGCGGGTCAGCGCCCAGTCGCTGCCACCGCGCACCCCGGTGACGGTGCGCGCCGGGGTCGATGTGCCCACCCCGCCCCGGGCGGCCCTGCCGTGGTCGTACCCGTGGGACCGCGTGCTCGGGCAGTCGGTCACGGGGGTGATGTGGCTGGCCGTGTTCACGGTGCTGGCCGGCGTCGCCGCGGTCGGCTGGCTGCGCACCGTGGTGGAGAAGCCGCCCGCGTTCCCATTGCAGTACGCGCCGCCGCCGGGCCTCGGCCCGGTCCAGACCGAGTACATCCGCACCGAGTCCGTCCCGAAGAGCGGGCTCGCCGCGACCCTGCTCCACCTCGCCGACCGCGGGCTGGTCAGCCTGCGACAGGACGGCGACAAGGAATGGACCGTCCGGGGCGTCGGAGAACCGAAGCAGTGGGCCGACGTCGACCCGGTCAGCCTGGCGGTGGCCACCCGGCTGAAGGTGCGCAACGGCGGAAAGTCGTTCACGGCCGAGAAGTCCGCCCGCTCCGGCGAGCGGCTCTCCAAGGCCAGAGCCGACATGACCGAGGCGGTCGAGAAGTGGGCACTCGACGCGGGACTACTGGTGCCCCGCAAGAGGGAGCTGTGGCTGCGTGCGGCCAACGCCGTGGCATTCGTCCTGATGGTGTGCGCGTTCTTCCGCTGGGGATTCCCGGCCACCGGGTGGGCACTGCCGTTCGCGGCGTTCTTCCTGTTCTCGGCGGCTTCCTGGCGCGACGGGATCGGCACCCGGCGCACCGCGGCCGGACGCGAACTGTGGTCGCGGGCCGGCGGATTCCACCGCGTGCTGGCCACCGACTCGGCCGAGACCCGGTTCGACTTCTCCGCGCGTAAGGATCTCTACCTGGCCTACGTCCCGTACGCCGTCGCGGGCGGCGTCGCCGCGCAGTGGGCGAAGAAGTATCAGTCCTACACGGGTTCGGCTGCTCCGCAACCCGATTGGTATGTCCCGTGGTCCTCGCCGGGCGGGTCGGGGGCCGGCGGCGGCGCCGACTTCGACAGCTTCGAGTCGGCGCTGTCCTCCTCGATCGGCGCGTACACCGCCGCACAGTCGGCGTCCTCGTCGTCCTCGGGCGGGAGCAGCGGCGGCGGAGGAGGCGGTGGCGGTGGCGGTGGTGGAGGAGGAGGAGGTTCGTGGTGAGATTCCTGCTGGTGGTGGTGCTGGTCCTCGCGGTGCTGGTGCTGATCGGTTTCGTGATGGGCTACAACAGGATTCGCTCGGCCGATATCCGGGTCGCCGAAGCGCTCGCCGGCATCGACGTCGAGCTGACCCGGCGCGCCGCACTGATCCCGAGCCTGGTGCACATCGTGCAGAGCTTCGCCGCGCACGAGAAGGCCGTGCTCGACCGGGTGACCGATGCCAGGGCCGCGCTGACCTCGGCCACGGCAGGCAGATCGGTCGCCGAACGCAGCGCCGCCGAGAATCGGCTCGACACCGCGCTGACCCCGCTGCTGGCACTGGGGCAGAGCTATCCGCAACTGAACTCGTCGGAGAACTTCCTGGACCTGCAGCGGAACCTCACCGACACCGAGGACAAGCTGGCGTTCGCGCGGCAGTACTACAACGACGCGGTCGCCACGCTGAACCGGCAGCTCAACACCATCCCGTGGATGTTCGTCGCGCCGCTGAGCGGGGTGACCGAGAAGGAGTACTACCAGACGCCGCGTTGAGGGGCCCTCCCTAGACTGGCGCGGTGCGTCTTGTCTTCGCCGGCACACCGGAACCCGCCCTGCCGTCCCTGCAACGGCTGATCGACTCGTCCCGCCACGAGGTGATCGCCGTGGTGACGCGCCCGGATGCGGCCGCCGGGCGCCGGGGCCGGCCCGCCCCGTCCCCGGTGGCGGTGCTGGCCGCCGAACACGGCATCCCGGTGCTCAAGCCGGCCCGCCCCAACTCCGCGGAATTCGTCGCCGAGCTGGCCGCGCTGTCGCCGGATTGCTGCGCGGTGGTGGCCTACGGCGCGCTGCTGGGCGACGAACTGCTCGCGGTGCCCGCGCACGGCTGGGTCAACCTGCATTTCTCGGTGCTGCCCGCGTGGCGGGGCGCCGCCCCGGTGCAGGCTGCGCTGGCCGCCGGCGACGAAGTGACCGGGGCGACCACGTTCCAGATCGAACGCAGCCTGGACTCCGGGCCGGTGTTCGGCGTCGTCACCGAGACGATCCGGCTCACCGACACTGCAGGAGACCTGCTCGGGCGGCTGGCGGTGTCGGGCGCCGGACTGCTCGAAGCCACCATGGACGGCATCGAGGACGGCACCCTGACGGCGGTGCCCCAGCCGTCCGACGGGGTCAGCGTCGCGCCGAAAGTCACGGTCGAGGATGCCCGTATCCGGTGGGAGCTGCCCGCGCACGTGGTGGACCGGCGCATCCGCGCGGTCACGCCGAACCCGGGGGCGTGGACCACCATCGGTGACCTCCGGGTCAAGATCGGGCCGGTGACGGTGCCGCCGGACGGACCCGAAGGCCTTGAGCCCGGCCAGATCCGGGCCGACAAGAAGCAGGTGCACATCGGGACCGGCTCCGCGGCGGTACTGCTGGGCACCGTGCAGCCGCCCGGTAAGAAGCCGATGAACGCCGCGGACTGGGCCCGCGGGGCCCGGCTCGACGAGAACGGATGGGCCCGATGAAGCGCAAACCGCTGGACCCCGCCCGCCAGGCGGCCTTCGACGTGCTGCGGGCGGTGTCCGAGCGGGACGCCTACGCCAATCTGGCGCTGCCCGCGATCCTGCGGGACCGTGGCCTCAGCGGGCGGGACGCCGCGTTCGCCACCGAGCTCGCTTACGGCACCTGCCGCAGCCGCGGGCTGCTCGATGCCGTCATCGCCGCCGCGGCGGGTCGCCCGGTGGACCGCATCGACCCCGTGCTGCTCGACCTGTTGCGCCTCGGCAGCTATCAGCTGCTGCGCACCCGGGTCGACGACCACGCGGCGGTGTCCACCACCGTCGACCAGGCCGGCATCGAGTTCGATACTGCGCGAGCGGGATTCGTCAACGGTGTGCTGCGCACCATCGGGCGTCGCGACGAGGCGTCCTGGGTCGAGGAGCTCGCGCCGCCCGCCGACAAGGACCCGGTCGGGCACCTGGCTTTCGTGCACGCCCACCCCCGCTGGATCGCGCAGGCGTTCGCCGACGCGCTCGGCGCCCGCGCCGACGAGCTGGGCGCGCTGCTGGCC
>NZ_BCRS01000275.1 GCF_001552715.1 Mycolicibacterium vaccae NBRC 14118 = CIP 105934
CCGCCTGAGGACCGGACACGAACATATGTTCGCATTGCGGTCCGACAGATCAGAGGCCCTGGCCGTAAATGCTGGTGGTCCAGATGTGGACCAGGTTGTCCAGCACGCGGTGATCGGGGATCGACGGTTGATGTCCGGCGAACGCCGCCGTCATCACCGACTCGTTGAGCAGGTTCAGCGCGGTCGACAGCTCGATCGCCGGGACCGTGTCAGGTGCCGCGCCGTCGGTGCGTTCGGCCTCGATCACCGCGGCGATGTGGGTGATCCACCGCTGCATCGACGTCGCCCACAGCGCACGCGCCTCGGAGTTGCTGTTCTGCACCCCGGCAGTCGCCGCGGCGCACACCGCGCGGTGGGCGCCGAACGTCTCGAAGAACACGTTGATGCCGCGGCGCCAGACGGCGCGCCGGTCGGCGGGTCGGTCGGCGATCAACTGGGCCAGGGCCGCGTCGGCCTCGGCGATCACCCGTTCCAGCAGTGTGAGCAGCACCGCGTCCTTGGACGGAAAGTAGAAGTAGAACGTCGGCCGCGAGATCCCTGCACCTTTGGCCAGGTCATCGACGGAGATCTCGGAAAGCGGGCGGTCGGCGAGCAGGCGCTCGGCGGTCTCCAGGATCGCCAGTTCGCGGTCGTCACCGGACGGGCGGGCGGCGCGGCGGCCCCTGGCGGGGCGGGTCTGGCTGGTGGTGCTCACGACCTCGACTTTACATGGTGTCGAAATTATCAACAGGGTGTTGACTCGTTCGACGCGGCGTTGATAGCTTTACGCCATGACCGAATTTGTCGACGTCGTCATCGTGGGGGCCGGAATCTCCGGCATCAGCGCCGCCTGGCATCTGCAGGACCGCTGTCCGGGCAAGAGCTACGTGATCCTGGAGCGGCGGGACAACCTCGGCGGCACCTGGGACCTGTTCAAATACCCCGGCATCCGTTCGGACTCCGACATGTTCACGCTCGGCTTCCGGTTCAAGCCGTGGACCTCCGAGAAGGCCATCGCCGACGGGCCGTCGATCATGGACTACCTCAAAGAGACGGTCGCCGAATCCGGCATCGAGAAGCACATCCGCTACGGGCAGAACGTGAAGTCCGCGGACTGGAGCGACGAGGACAACCGGTGGACGGTGCGTGTCGACCGCGGCGGCGAGGAAGTCGAGATCTCCTCGCGGTACCTGATGGCCTGCAGCGGCTACTACAACTACGACCAGGGCTACTCGCCCGAGTTCGCCGGCGCGGACGACTTCGAGGGCACGATCATCCATCCGCAGCACTGGCCCGAGGATCTGGACTACGCGGGCAAGAAGATCGTCGTCATCGGCAGTGGGGCCACCGCGGTGACTCTGATTCCCGCCCTTGCCAACACCGGCGCGGGTCACGTGACGATGCTGCAGCGCTCACCGACCTACATCGGCTCGCTGCCCGACGTCGATCCGTTCACGGTGCGGATGAACAAGACCCTGCCCACCAGGGCCGCGTACGTCGTGAACCGGTGGAAGAGCATCGTCTTCCAGTCGGCTCAGTACCAGATCGCCCGGCGTTTCCCGAATTTCATGCGGAAGACGTTGATGACGATGGCACAGCGGCGACTGCCCGAGGGTTACGACGTCGCCAAGCATTTCGGGCCCACCTACAACCCGTGGGACGAGCGACTGTGCTTGGCGCCCAACGGTGACCTGTTCAAGACGATCCGGGCCGGCAAGGCCGACGTCGTCACCGACACCATCGAGCGGTTCACCAAGACCGGAATCCAGTTGACCTCCGGGCAGCATCTCGACGCCGACATCATCGTCACCGCAACAGGTCTGAACCTGCAGCTGTTCGGCGGCGCCACCATCTCGCGCAACGGTGAGCCCATCGAGCTCAACGACACGATGGCCTACAAGGGCATGCTCCTGACCGACATGCCCAACATGGCGTTCACGATCGGCTACACGAACGCATCGTGGACCCTGAAGGCCGACCTGGTGTCCGAATTCTTCTGCCGCGTCATCAATTACATGGACGAGCACTCATACGACCGGGTCGAGCCGCGCCATCCCGGCAACAGCGTCGACGAGCGTCCGCTGATGGACTTCACGCCGGGATACGTCCTGCGCGCCCTGGACTATCTGCCGAAGGCGGGCTCGCGGGCGCCGTGGCGACTCAAGCAGAACTACCTGCTCGATCTGCAGTTGATCCGGCGCGGCAGGGTCGACGACGACGCCCTGGCGTTCACCCGACACGATGCGCCGGTGTCGGCCTCTGCGTGATCAGTGCGATCAGTCCGGAGCGATGACGACGATTCCGTCGTCATCGCTGTGGACGATGTGGCCCGGGACGAACACCACGCCGCCGAACTCGACCGCCGCGCCGCGCACGCCCTCGCCGGTCTTGGTGCTCTTGCGCGGGTTGGTGCCCAGTGCCTTGATGCCGATGTCGAGGGTCCGCAGGGTCGCGGCGTCGCGCACCGCGCCGTTGACGATCAGCCCCGACCACCCGTTGGAGCGGCCGAGTTCGGCGATCACGTCGCCGACCAGCGCCGTGTGCAGCGACCCGTCCCCGTCGATCACCAGTACGCCGCCGTCGCCTGGCTCGGAGAGCACGGACTTGAGCAGCGCGTTGTCCTCGAAACACCGCACCGTGGTGATCGGTCCGGCGAACTCGGTGCGCCCGCCGAACTGGCGCAGTTGCAGATCGCAGCTGCGGACGTCGGGGCCGATCTCGTCGACCAGGTCAGCGGTGGGGCGCGGTGTCACAGTCACCCGGCGATTATCTCAGCCCCGGCGCTCGCCTGGCCACGATGACGCCCGAACCCGGTGCCGCGAGGAACGCCAGGCCCGCCTCCCAACCCGGCGTGCCAGGAAATCCCTTGGCGCCGAACCGTTCAGCAGGTCGATGGTGAGGTAGCGCGTCGCACCGCCCTCCGGTGATCCCGGGCACGGCGCCGGACGCGTCAGTTCCCGCTGTTGCGGCGCGCGGCCAGGAACACCACGACGACCGCCACAATCCCGGTGACCAGCGCTGCGACCAGCGGCAGACGTGAAGAATCCGTCGTGTCCGGTGGTACGGGCACCGGCGCCGAGATCGCCGTGCTCGCAGTCGCCACCGTCGACTTCGCTTGGGCCGCAGTCTCTTCAGCCGCTGCAGCCAGGTCGGCCTTGACGGGCACCGCTTTCACCGGCGGCTCGGCCTTCTTGGCAGGTGCGGCCTTTTTGGCCGGGGCTTTCTTCGCGGGCGCGGCTTTCTTCGCCGCGGCCTTCTTGGCCGGAGCCTTCTTCGCGGGTGCGGCCTTCTTGGCGGCAGCCTTCTTCACCGGCGGCGCCGCAGGCGGCACCGCAGGGGTTGCGGCATCGGGACTTTCGTCTGGCCGATCCGGCTGGTCTGCCATCTGTGCTCCTTCGAGAGTGTCTGCAACCGGCAGTGTTCCCATCATGCCAGGTGGTAACCCGGGTCCTTCCCGGTGTCAGCCGGTCACCGACAACGTCGCAGCGGCCGCCACCGTCACCGCCATCACCGCCAGTTCGGTGTAGGCCCGGGTGCGCGACACCGCGGCGGTGCTGCGGTGGGCCCGGGCCGCGGGCAGCCACAGCTCACGGTTGCGCCACGCCAGGACGATGAGCAGCAGGGTGAGCAGGATCTTGGCCGACAGCAGCCTGCCGTAACCGGTGAGGACCAGGTCGCCGGGCGAGTGCAGCACCGTCGCGCCCGCGGCGACGCCCCCGGCCAGCAGAGCGGCCACGCACACCAGCGACAGCCTGGAGAAGCGCGGGAGTACCCGCGCCCACTGGCCGCGGTGGTCGACGGTGAGCACGAGCGCGGCCAGCGCGCCGCACCAGACCGCCGCCGCCAGGGTGTGCACGGCGACCGCGAGGCCGCCGAGCGCGCTGTCGGACAGGTGGCCGGTCAGTGGGTGTCCCACGATGCCCACGCCGGCCAGCCCCGCGGTCAGGATGCCCGCCGGACCCGACCGGCCCGACACGGCCAGCCCGC
>NZ_BCRS01000276.1 GCF_001552715.1 Mycolicibacterium vaccae NBRC 14118 = CIP 105934
CGGTGATCCCGCCCGCCCCGGCGTATGTGCCGCCGCCCCCGCCGGCCAACTTCGTGCCGCCCGCTCCGGCGGCGCCCGCGTACGTTCCGCCGCCGGCCCAGGTGCCTGCCATTCCGCCGGTGCCTCAGCAGCCGCGGCTGCGCGACCGCATCATCGAGCGCCTGCCGATCATCAACCGGTTCCACGAACCTCAGTTCTGATCAAGCGCCGCGGCGCCCCGAACCCCGACCTTCACCGATGACGGCTGCCCGCATCATGGTTTAGGCTCACCGAAACATTGATATCGTCTGCTCGAAAAGTAGGCGGGACCGTGTGGAGGTGGCGTGCGGGCGCGGATTCGGTGGCGGCCGGTCAGAGGCCTGGTGGCGCTGGTCGCCGCCGTGACGGTGGTGGCGGCCTGCGCGCCGGGCGGTGACACCGGCGCCGCGCAGCGCCCGGTGGTCCTGACCACGTTCACGGTGCTGGCCGACATCGCGGCCAACGTCGCGGGCGAGCATCTGACGGTGGAGTCGATCACCAAGCCGGGGGCGGAGATCCACGGGTACGAACCGACGCCCGGCGATATCAGGAAGGCCGCCAGGGCGGACCTGATCCTGGACAACGGCCTGAATCTGGAGGCGTGGTTCGCCCAGTTCGTCGACGGTCTGGACGTGCCCCATGTGGTGGTCAGCGACGGTGTGCAACCGATGGACATCGCCGACGACGCCTACCGCGGCATGCCCAACCCGCACGCGTGGATGTCGCCGTTGAACGTGCAGGTCTACGCGGACAACATGGCGGAGGCGTTCGCCGAACTCGACCCGGCCCACGCCGAGAAGTTCCGAGCCAACGCCGAGGCCTACCGCGGCGAACTCCAGGCGGTGCACGACGACCTCGTCGGGCAACTCGATGCGCTGCCCGCCTCGCAACGCGCGTTGGTGACCTGCGAGGGGGCGTTCTCGTACCTGGCCCGCGACGCCGGATTGACCGAGAAGTACATCTGGGCGGTCAACGCCGAGCAGCAGGCCACCCCGCAGCAGATCGCCTCGACCATCGAGTTCGTCGACGCCAACGACGTCCCGGCGGTGTTCTGCGAGTCCACGGTCTCCGACGCGGCGATGCAGCGGGTGGTCGAGGCCACCGGCGCCCGGTTCGGCGGAGTGCTGTTCGTCGACTCCCTGTCCGGTCCCGACGGGCCGGTGCCGACCTATCTGGACCTGATCCGGCACGACGCCGCCACCATCGCATCGGCTCTGACTGCACCCCGGATCTCGTGACAACCCCTGCGCTGCAACTGGATTCAGTCACCGTCCGCTACGGACCGGTGCTGGCCCTGCAGGACGCGACGGTGGTCGTGGCGCCCGGCCGGGTGTGCGGGCTGGTCGGGATGAACGGCTCCGGAAAGTCCACGATGTTCAAGGCCGTCATGGGGCTGGTGCGCCTCGAGACCGGATCGGTGGCGGTGCACGGACACAGCTCGGCGCGGGCCCGCAGGTCGGGGGCGGTGGCCTACATGCCGCAGAGCGAAGCCATCGACTGGGCGTTCCCGCTGTCGGTGCGCGACGTCGTGCTGGCCGGCCGGTACGGGCGCATGGGGCCGACCAGGCGCGCCCGCCCGGCCGATCAGCAGGCGGTGGACGAGGCGCTGGAGCGCGTCGAACTCATCGACTACCAGCGCCGCCAGATCGGGCAGCTCTCCGGAGGACAGCGCAAGCGCGCGTTCCTGGCCCGCTGCATCGCCCAGGGCGCCGACCTGCTGCTGCTCGACGAGCCGTTCGCCGGCGTCGACAAGCGCAGCGAAGCGACCATCAGCCGCCTGCTGCGCGAACTCGCCGCCGGCGGGGCCACCATCGTGGTTTCCACGCACGACCTGCACGCGCTGCCCGAACTCGCCGACGAGGCCATCCTGCTGATGCGCACCGTGCTGCTGCACGCGGCTCCCGACGTCGTACTCCAACCCCGCAACCTGGCCCGCGCGTTCGGCCTCGACAGCTCCGAAGACCAGGCGGATTCGCCGTGAACATCCTGGAGTTCCTGCTCGAGCCGATGCGGCTCGAGTTCATGGTCCGCGCCACCATCACGACCCTGATCGCCTCGGTGGTGTGCGCGACGCTGTCGTGCTGGCTGGTGCTGATCGGCTGGTCGCTGATGGGTGACGCGGTCTCCCACGCCGTGCTGCCCGGGGTGGTGCTCGCCTACATCGCGGGCGCCCCATTCGCGCTGGGGGCCATCGTGTTCGGCTTCGCCGCGGTCGCTCTGATCGGCGTCGTGCGCGACACCAGCCGCACGAAAGAGGATGCCGCGATCGGGGTGGTGTTCACCACGCTGTTCGCGCTCGGTCTGGTCCTGATCTCGGTGACCCCGAGCCAGGTCGATCTCGGGCACATCATCTTCGGCAACCTGCTGGGCGTCTCGCGCTCGGATCTGGTCCAGGTCGTCGTCCTGGGTGCGGTGGTGCTGGCCGTGTTGATCGTCAAGCGCCGGGACTTCACGCTCTACGCGTTCGACCCGAATCACGCCCACGCCATCGGCCTCAATCCGCGCCTGCTCGGCGCCGCGCTGCTCGGGCTGCTGGCGATGACGGCCGTGGTGGCGCTGCAGGCCGTCGGGGTGGTACTGGTGGTGGCCCTGCTGATCACCCCGGGCGCCACCGCCTACCTGCTCACCGACCGGTTCGGCCGGATGCTGCTGATCGCCCCGACCGTCGCCGCGGTCTGCGCGCTGATCGGGCTCTACTCCTCCTACTACCTGGACACCGCGTCGGGCCCGATGGTGGTGCTGGCCAACGGGCTGGCGTTCGCGCTGGCCTACGTCTTCGGGCCCCGCCACGGGGTGCTCGCCACCCGCGGTCTCACCCGGCGCCGGGCCCGGGCGGCGAAGTTGTCGACGGAATAGCACGATCGGCCAGGTGGCAGAGTGTGCCGTCCGGCGCCTCAGCGTGGTAAGAATGCTGCACCCATGAAGCACGCCGTCGCGTCTCACTGACCCGGGTCGCCCAGAACGGGCAACCGGCCGCAAGGCGACTGACAGGCGTCCGGGCAGCCCCGGCAAACGTGACGTCACTCCGATCGACAGACCGATTGGCCGCAGCCGAGGAGAACACCGGTGAATGCGACACCTTTCGGGCACTACCGGCTTGAGGAACTGATCGGCCGCGGCGGCATGGGCGAGGTCTACCGGGCCTACGACACCAAGACCGACCGCGTCGTCGCCCTCAAGGTGCTGCCGCACAGCATGGCCCAGGACGAGACGTTCAAGGCCCGCTTCCGCCGCGAGTCGCAGGCCGCCGCCGGCATCAACGATCCGCACGTCGTCCCGATCCACGGCTTCGGCGAGATCGACGGCCGCCTCTACCTCGACATGCGCCTTATCGAGGGCCGCAACCTCGGCACCATGCTGTCCGAGGCGACCAAGCCCCTCGGCCCGGCGTTCGCGGTGTCGATCGTCGAGCAGGTGGCCAACGGTCTGGACGCGGCGCACCGGTTGGGGCTGATCCATCGCGACATCAAGCCCTCGAACATCCTGATCACCCGACGTGATTTCGTGTACCTGATCGACTTCGGGCTGGCCCGCAACGCGGGCGAGCAGGGGTTGACCACGGCGGGCAGCACGCTGGGCACGCTGGCCTACATGGCCCCGGAGCGGTTCGAGGGCGGCGAGGTCGACGCCCGCTCGGACATCTACGCGCTGACCTGTGTGCTCTACGAATGTCTCACCGGCTCAAGGCCTTATCCCGCGGACAGCCTCGAGCAGCAGATCGCCGGGCACATGGTCTCGCCGATCCCGCGCCCGTCCGACGTGGACCCGCGGCTGGCGGCCTTCGACGAGGTCGTCGCCAAGGGGATGGCGAAGAAGCCGGCGCAGCGCTACCAGAGTGCCGGCGAACTGGCCCAGGCCGCCAGACGCGCCCTCACCGCGCCCGCGCGCCGCGACGGCCGCACCTCCCGGCACGCCGCCCGCCCG
>NZ_BCRS01000277.1 GCF_001552715.1 Mycolicibacterium vaccae NBRC 14118 = CIP 105934
GTGTCCAGCTCGCCGGGGGTGCGCTCGGCGATCAGCCGGGCGGCCTCCGACCGGGCGTCGTTGGCGTGCTGCGGGGCCACGGTGCACAACTTCGCGGCCTGCTCGGCGATCGCGGCGACGACCTTGGGGTGCTGGTGCCCGATGTTGGTGTTGACCAGCATCGAGGAGAAGTCGAGCAGCTTGTTGCCGTCGCCGTCCCAGACGTGGCAGCCCTCGGCGGCCACGATCGTCATCGGGGAGATCTCGGCCTGTGCGGACCAGGAGTGGAACACGTGCTTGCGGTCCAGTTCGTAGGTGCGGGCGGCCTCTTTGCGGGCGGTCTCGACGGTCAATCCGTTGGGCAGCAGACCGGTTTCTTCCAGCGTTTCGTTGAGCACAGGGAAACGGTAGATCCCCAAGCTGGGAAGCGACAATCTCCGGTCGGGGCCTGCCGGGCCGCCCGCCGTCGTTCTACGCCTCGGAGGCGGTCTCCAGTTCGGTCAGCGCCTCGCCGGTGAACACCGCCAGCCGCTGCAGGCTGGGCAGGCGGTCGCGGCAGCCGACGAAGCCGAGGTTCACGGTGTCGGCGTAGCTCTGCAGCGTGATGTTCAGCGCCATGCCGTGGATCGGTATCGACACCGGGTAGGTGGCTTCCAGTCGGGAACCGTTGAAGTACAGGCGCTCCCTCGGACCCGGCACATTGGACACGACCAGGTTGAAGGTGTGCGGCCAGGGCGGGTTGATCCCGGTCACCGCGCCGGCGATCTGCCCGCCGGCCGGGGCCAGCAGCGCCGCGCTGTAGGCGATGATCGCGGTCGGCGACATCGACTGAAGCTGTGCCTTGGACGCGCTGGTGGCCGTGGTGATGACCGACAGCCGCTCGAGTGGGTCCTCGATGTCGGTGCCCAGCGGCGCCAGCATCGCCCCCACCGAGTTACCGCCGCCCTCGTCGCCCTTCGGCCGCACGTTGACGGGCATCAGCGCGATCAGGGAGCGGTCCGGCAGTTCGTCGAGCTCGGACAGGAACGTGCGGAGCCCGCCCCCGATGACCGCCAGCGCGACGTCGTTGATCGTCGCGCCCTCGCGCGCACTGATCTTTCGGAGCCGGTCGAAGTCGTACTGCTGGGTCGCGAAGCGCCGGTTGCGGCTGATCCGGGCGTTGAGGATGCTGTGCGGCGCCGACGCCGAACCCGAGATGTTCCCGTAGTCGCCGTCCCGCCGGAACTGGGTGTTCACCAGCGCCGCCGTCAGATCGACCGCAGCACTGACCCCGCCCGTCACCGCCGAGCCGATCCCGCCGACGGTCCGCAGCGCCGCGGCCAGCGGATTGGTCGGCGCACGGCCCTCCGGCTTGGTCCGCGACGGCATCGGGATGTTGAAGATCATCCGGGCGTCGCGGGCCTTCGGATCGGGGGACAGGCTGCGCCCCAGCATCCGCATCGCGGTGTAGCCGTCGACCAGCGCGTGATGGATCTTCAGATACAGCGCGAACCGGCCGTCCTCCAGGCCTTCGATCAGGTGCAGCTCCCACGGCGGCCGGGTCAGGTCGAGATGGTTGCTGTGCAGGCGGGACACCAGAATGCCCAGCTCACGCTCGTCGCCCGGGCTGGCCAGCGCCGAACGCCTGACGTGGTAGTCGAAGTCGAAATCCTCATCGGTGACCCAGCTGTGCAGCGGGCTGAACTGCAGCCGTGGGTTGGCCAGCTTGCGGTTCCACGGCGCCACCACCTCGTGGCTGCGGGCGTCGTCGATCAACCCGCGCAGGAAGTCGGGGGAGGCGCCCGCGGGCGGCGTGAACGGCATCAGCCCGGCGACGTGCATCTTCGAACTCGACGTCTCGCCGTAGATGAACATCAGATCCTGCAGTCCCAGGCGGACCGTGTCGGCGCTCACGGAACGCACGCTACGCCGGGGACGTCAGGTTCCACAGAAGGTTCGGAACGAGGCGCTGAACTCCTTCTCACCGGGTTGCGCGTACCGCTCCAGACCGGCCCTCTCGTCGAACGGCGCACTGATCGCGTCGAGCAGCCGGCGCACCGGTTCCAGGTCGCCGCCGGTGGCGGCGGTGAGTGCTTCCTCGACGAGATGGTTGCGCGGGATGTAGACCGGATTGACGCGGTCCATCACCGCGGGGTCCGGCCGCAGCGCACGCCAGCGCGCCAGCCAACCGTCGAACGCGGCGAGGTCGACGAACTCACCGCGCGCCGGTTCGGCGTCGCCGCGGGCCGCCGAGGCCAGCTTGCGGTAGAACGACGTGTGGTCGACCTGGCTCTGCTGCAGCTGCGTCAGCAGGGTCTCGATCAGCGGGTCGACGTCCTCGGCCGAGGCCGACGGGACACCCAGCTTGGCGCGCATACCGTCCGTCCACGCCGACTGGTAGAGCTCCTGGAACGCGCCCAGGGACGCTTCGGCCCGTTCGATCGCGCGCCCGATGTCCGCGTCGAGCAGCGGTAGCAGGGCCTCGGCGAACCGGGCGAGGTTCCACAGCGCGATCGAGGGCTGATTGCCGTACGCGTAGCGGCCCCAACTGTCGATCGAGCTGTACACCGTGGCCGGATCGAACGACTCCATGAACGCGCACGGCCCGTAGTCGATGGTCTCGCCTGAGATCGTCATGTTGTCGGTGTTCATCACGCCGTGGATGAACCCGGCCAGCATCCACTGCGCGATCAGCCGCGCCTGCGCCGCGCTGACCGCCTCCAGCAGCGCCAGATAGGGGTTCTCGGCCTCGGCCGCGGCCGGGTGGTGGCGGGCGATCGCGTGGTCGGCGGCGCGGCGCAGCAGGCCGCTGTCGCCCTGCTGGGCGGACACCGACGCCGCGTACTGGAAGGTGCCCACCCGCAGATGGCTGGCGGCCACCCGCGCGAGCACCGCGCCGGGCAGCGCGGTCTCGCGGTACACCGGACGCCCGGTGGACACCACGGCCAGCGCGCGGGTCGTCGGGATGCCGAGGGCGTGCATCGCCTCGCTGATCACATACTCGCGCAGCATCGGGCCGACCCCGGCGAGGCCGTCGCCGCCGCGGGCGAACGGGGTCCGGCCAGAACCTTTCAGGTGCAGGTCGCGCAGCCGGCCCTCGGTGTCGACGAGCTCACCGAGCAGCAGGGCCCGGCCGTCGCCCAGGCGGGGCTGGAAACCGCCGAACTGATGTCCGGCGTACGCCTGTGCGGCGGGGATCGCGTCCGGCGGGACGGCGGTACCGACCAGCAGCCCGATCCCGTCGGGTCCGCGCAGCCAGTCGGTGTCGAGGCCGAGCTCGCCGGCGAGGGGTTCGTTGAGGACGAGCAGTTGCGGCCGGGGCGCCTCTTCGGCTTTCCACCGCACCGCCAGCTCCGGAAGCTCGCCGACGAATCGGCCCTGCAGCGCGATACTCACCCCACCCAGACTACGGAGCCACCCGGACTACGGAGGGGGCGCGATCACGGCGATCGCGTCGACGTCGTCCTTGATCGAGAACCGCCGCGAACTCTCCTCGAACACCAGCGTCCCGACCGGATCGCCGGGGGTGCCGCTGTGGGACAGGATCAACGCCCGCTGGCCGGGCGCCACGTCGGCGGCCTGCAGCGCGGAGGTCGGCGGGTCGCCCTGGGCGATGCGGTCGTCGGTCACCTGCCACACCACCGGTGGATAGGTCTGCGGTTGCCCGCACTGCCAGGTGGTGAGGCTGAGCTTCGGCGCGCCGGTCGGCGGCCACCACAGCTTGGTGACCCGCGACCCGGCGTCGACGTCGGGACCGGCCACGTCGAAGGTCTGCTGGGTGCCGTCGGCGTCCGAGGTGACGATCGCCGCGCTGCCGCACGCGCTGTCGGTGCTGCGGTACAGCGCGTAGGCCAGGGATGCGCCGTCGGGGCTGAGCCGGGCCACCGTGACGGGGCTGTTCGCGTCGGCCTGGCCCAGCGACGCCGGCGCACCGGGGCCGCGGACCGCGTACAGGG
>NZ_BCRS01000278.1 GCF_001552715.1 Mycolicibacterium vaccae NBRC 14118 = CIP 105934
CACCGCGGCCGCCAGCGCGCCGCCGATGGCGCCCAGCGCCAGCGCCGACGGGACACCGATGCGGGCGGCCTTGCGGGCGGTGCGGAAGTCGCGGATCTCCCAGCCCCGTTCCCGGGCCAGGTCACGCAGGTCGGCGTCCGGGTTGATGGCCACCGGGGTGCCGACCAGCGACAGCATCGGGACGTCGTTGAAGCTGTCGGAGTACGCGGTGCAACGGCGCAGGTTCAGGCCCTCGCGGATCGCCAGCGAGCGCACGGCGTGCGCCTTGCCGGTGCCGTGCAGGATGTCCCCGACCAGGCGGCCGGTGAACACCCCGTCGATCGACTCCGCGACGGTGCCCAGCGCGCCGGTCAGGCCCAGCCGCCGCGCGATGGTGTCGGCCAGTTCGTAAGGGGTGGCGGTGACCAGCCACACCTGCTGGCCGGCGTCGAGATGCATCTGGGCCAGCGCCCTGGTGCCCGGCCAGATCTTGTCGGCGATGATCTCGTCGTAGATGTCCTCGCCGAGCGCGATCAGCTCGGCCGTGGAACGGCCCTCGATGAAGGCCAGCGCCTTGCGCCTGCCCTCGGCGACGTCGTCGCTGTTCTCCCGGCCCGTCAGCTGGAACTTCGCCTGGGCCAGCGCGAAGCGGGCCAGGTCCTGGTAGGTGAAGTACTCGCGGGAGGCCAGGCCGCGGGCGAAATGCACCAGCGAGGATCCGTGCACCAGGGTGTTGTCGACGTCGAAGAATGCGGCCGCGGTCAGATCGGGCGGCGGCGGTGGCGGGCCGGCGACGGGGTCCAGCGGCTGCGCCAGGCCCTCCGCGGCGACCTCTGCGCTGACCTCACCGGCGAGTTTCTGCGCCCGGCTGCCTGACCCGGGCTCGGATCCTCCGGTAACGGACACGGGTACCAGATTAGGTCACCTTGTCCGGATACTGGCGGGGTGGATCGACAGGTGGAGCTGCTGACGCGGGAGGGCTGCCCGATGTGTGCGGCCGCGGCGGAGCAACTGGCCGGCCTCGCCGGCGAACTCGGCTTCGTGCTCACGGTCACCGACGTGGACGCCGCGGCCGCCGCCGGCGACAGCGGGTTGCGTGCCGAGTACGGCGACCGGCTCCCGGTGGTGCTGCTCGACGGGGTCGAGCACAGCTACTGGGAGATCGACGAGCCGAGGTTGCGCGAGGACCTGGCCCGCTGAGAACGGCGGAGAGCAAATTTGGTAGGCCAGCTGGTTAACGACTACCTTTGACTGCGTGTTGATCGTGGTGAGGGAGCCATGAGCGTCCTGCTCTTCGGGGTCTCGCACCGCAGTGCGCCGGTGTCGGTTCTGGAGCAATTGAGCACCGACGAATCCGATCAGGCCAAGATCGTCGAAGAGGTCCTGCGGTCCTCGCTGGTGACCGAGGCGATGGTGCTCTCGACCTGCAACCGGGTGGAGATCTACGCGGTCGTCGAGGCCTTCCACGGCGGCCTGTCGGTGATCGGGCAGGTGCTGTCCGAGCACAGCGGCATGTCGCTGCAGGATCTGACCAAATACGCCTACGTGCGCTACGCCGAGGCCGCCGTCGAACATCTCTTCTCGGTCGCCGGTGGCCTGGATTCCGCCGTCATCGGCGAGCAGCAGGTGCTCGGCCAGGTCCGGCGCGCCTACGCGTCGGCCGAGGCCAACCAGTCGGTCGGCCGCACGCTGCACGAGCTGTCGCAGCGCGCCCTGGCGGTGGGCAAACGCGTGCATTCGGAGACGGGCATCGACGCCGCCGGCGCCTCGGTGGTCTCGGTCGCGCTGGACACCGCCGAGAAGAAGGTCGGCTCGCTGGCCGGGCGCAGCGCGGTGGTCGTCGGCGCCGGCTCCATGGGCGCGCTGGCCGCAAAGCACCTGGCCCGCCTCGGCGTCGAACGCATCCACGTGGTCAACCGGACCCTGCCCCGCGCCAAGCGCCTGGCCGAGAACATCCGCGCGTACGGCGTCACGTCCGAGGCGTTCCCGTTCGACCATCTGCCGCCGCTGCTCACCGACGCCGACATCGTCGTCAGCTGCACCGGTGCGGTGCGCCCGGTGGTCTCACTGGCCGATGTGTACCGTGGGCTGGCCCACGTCAGAGAACCCAAAGAGCTCGTCATCTGCGACCTCGGGATGCCCAGGGACGTCGACCCCGCGGTCGCCGGTCTGCCGGGCGTGCTCGTGGTCGACATGGAACGCATCCTGCGCGAGCCGTCGGCCAAGGCCGCGGCCACCGACGCGGATGCGGCCCGCACGATCGTGGCGGCGGAAGTCGCCAACTACCTGGCCGGGCAGCGTATGGCCGAGGTCACCCCGACCGTCACCGCGCTTCGTCAGCGCGCTGCCGATGTCGTCGAGGCCGAACTGCTGCGGCTGGACAACCGGTTGCCCGGACTGGATGCCGGACACCGCGACGAGGTCGCCAACACGGTCCGCCGGGTTGTCGACAAACTGCTGCACGCGCCGACGGTGCGGGTCAAGCAGCTGGCCAGCGCTCCGGGCGGCGACAGCTATGCCGAAGCGCTGCGCGAGCTGTTCGAACTCGACCAGCACGCGGTCGACGCCGTCGCAGGCAGCGAACTGGGACCCATCGCCGGAGGAAATGAAATGGGTCCTGTTGCAATCGATCTCGATAAGACCGAGTGACGCTCGGCCCGCCGAAAGACATCACGTGATTCGAATCGGCACCCGGGGAAGCCTGCTGGCCACCACCCAAGCCGGAACTGTGCGCGACGCCCTGATCGCCGCCGGACATGACGCTGAACTGGTCATCGTCTCCACCGAGGGGGACCGTCGCGCCGACGAACCCATCGCCGACATCGGTGTCGGGGTTTTCACCGCCGCGCTGCGCGAGGCGATCGCCGACAACGTCGTCGACGCCGCTGTGCACTCGTACAAGGATTTGCCGACCGCGGTCGACCCGCGCTTCATGATCGCCGCGACGCCGGTGCGCGAAGACGCCCGGGACGCGTTGGTGGCCCGTGACGGACTGGTGCTCGGCGAGTTGCCGGCGGGCTCGGTGATCGGCACGTCGTCCCCGCGAAGGGCCGCACAGCTTAGAGCACTGGGTCTCGGTTTGGAAATCCGCCCCCTACGAGGCAACCTAGATACCAGGTTGAACAGGGTAAGCAGCGGTGAACTCGACGCTATCGTGGTCGCCAGAGCGGGCTTGGCCCGCATCGGGCGGCTCGAGGTGGTGACCGAAGCGTTGGAGCCGGTACAGATGCTGCCGGCGCCCGCGCAGGGAGCTTTGGCAGTCGAGTGCCGCGCCGGTGACACGGCGCTCGCGGAAGTGTTGTCGCAACTCGATGATGCTGACACGCGGGCGGCGATCACCGCAGAGCGAACCCTGTTGGCCGAACTGGAGGCGGGTTGCTCCGCACCGGTGGGCGCGATCGCCGAGGTGGTCGAGTCTATCGATGAGGACGGCCGCGTCTTCGAAGAGCTGTCGCTGCGCGGCTGCGTGGCGACGCTGGACGGATCCGACGTGATCCGCGCGTCCGGTGTCGGGACACCCGATCGGGCACGGGAGCTGGGGCTCTCGGTGGCCGAGGAGCTGTTCGAACTGGGAGCGCGCGATTTGTTGGACGAAGGCGGGAGAGACAGATGAGCTTGCGAGGACGCAAGGGCAAGCCCGGCCGGATCACGTTTGTCGGTTCCGGGCCCGGTGACCCGGGCCTGCTGACGACGAGGGCCCGCGCGGTGTTGAACAACGCCGCGCTGGTGTTCACCGACCCTGACGTGCCGGAAGCGGTGCTGGCCCTGGTGGGCTCGGAGCTGCCGCCGCCGTCCGGGCCGTTGCCGCCGGTCGCCGAGACGGCACCGAAATCCGCGGGTGCGGCCAAGTCGGCCGACGCCGACGCGGCCGCC
>NZ_BCRS01000279.1 GCF_001552715.1 Mycolicibacterium vaccae NBRC 14118 = CIP 105934
GGCAGCACCGCGCGGTCGGTGGGCCGGGCCCGCGAGCTGGAGCCCGGTCACCGGCGCGACGGCGTGGCGCTGGCGCTGCTCGGCCTGGCCGTCGTGGTGGCCGCGAGTTCCTGGTTCGAGGCGGCCCGACCGGTGGGCGCCTGGATCGACACCGTGCTGCGGGTGGTCATCGGCGCGGCAGTGGTGCTGGTGCCGGTCGTGCTGGCCGCCGTCGGGATCATGCTGATGCGCTCGGAGCCCGACCCGGAGTCCCGGCCCAGGCTGATCCTCGGCTTCTCCATGGTGGCGCTGCCCGCCCTCGGGCTGTGGCACCTGTGGTCGGGTGCACCGCAGGACCCGGAGGTGCGTCAGCACGCGGGCGGATTCCTCGGCTTCGCGATCGGCGGACCGCTCTCCGACGGGCTGACCGCCTGGATCGCCGCGCCCTTGCTGTTCATCGGCGTGCTGTTCGGCCTGCTGCTGGTCACCGGCACCACCATCCGTGAGGTGCCCACGGTCGTGCGGGACATGTTCACCACGCGCTGGCAGCGCGACTACGACGACGAGTACGACGAATACGACGACGAGTACGGCGAGTACGACAACGACGAATACGGCGACGACCAGCACGACGTCGATTCGCCCGCGACCCGGCGCCGCGCCGCTGCCGCCGCTGACGACCTGTCGGACGGCTACTACGACGAGGTGGATCCCGCCACGGACGAGGCGCAGTCCTGGCCGACGCCCGACCAGCCCACCGAGTCGCTGGACAAGTCCGCCGGTCCCACCGGCACCCCGATGGACAACTACCCGCTCGAGGAGGAGGAGCCCGCACCCGCGGCTCCCGTCGCCGCCGCGCGGCCGCGCAAGAAGCCGCGCCCCGACCCCAAGCTCACGCTGGACCGGGTCGTCGAGGGGCCCTACACGCTGCCCTCGCTGGATCTGCTGATCGCCGGCGATCCGCCGAAGCGCCTGACCGCGGCCAACCAGCACATGACCGACGCCATCAACTCGGTGCTGCAGCAGTTCAAGGTGGACGCCGCGGTGACCGGCTGCACCCGCGGCCCGACCGTCACGCGCTACGAGGTCGAGCTCGGGCCCGGCGTGAAGGTCGAGAAGATCACCGCGCTGCAGCGCAACATCGCGTACGCGGTGGCCACCGAGAGCGTGCGCATGCTCGCACCGATCCCGGGGAAGTCGGCCGTCGGCATCGAGGTGCCCAACACCGACCGCGAGATGGTGCGCCTGGCCGATGTGCTCACCGACCCGGTGACCCGCTCCGACCACCACCCGCTGGTGATCGGTCTCGGCAAGGACATCGAGGGCGAGATGATCTCGGCCAACCTGGCCAAGATGCCGCACCTGCTGGTGGCCGGCTCCACCGGCTCCGGTAAGTCCAGCTTCGTCAACTCGATGCTGGTCTCGCTGCTCTCGCGCGCCACCCCGGACGAGGTCAGGATGATCCTGATCGACCCCAAGATGGTGGAACTGACGCCGTACGAAGGCATTCCGCACCTGATCACGCCGATCATCACGGAGCCGAAGAAGGCTGCCGCCGCGCTGTCCTGGCTGGTCGAGGAGATGGAGCAGCGCTACCAGGACATGCAGGCCTCGCGGGTACGCCACATCGACGTGTTCAACCAAAAAGTGAGATCAGGAGACATTTCAGCGCCGCTGGGCAGCAACCGCGAGTACAAGCCGTACCCGTACATCCTGGCGATCGTCGACGAGCTCGCCGACCTGATGATGACCGCGCCCCGCGACGTCGAAGAAGCGATCGTGCGCATCACCCAGAAGGCGCGTGCGGCCGGCATCCACCTCGTGCTGGCCACGCAGCGGCCGTCCGTCGACGTCGTCACCGGCCTGATCAAGACCAACGTGCCATCGCGGCTGGCGTTCGCGACGTCGTCGCTGACCGACAGCCGCGTCATCCTGGACCAGCCCGGCGCCGAGAAGCTGATCGGTATGGGCGACGGGCTGTTCCTGCCGATGGGCGCCAACAAGCCGCTGCGTCTGCAGGGTGCGTTCATCACCGACGAGGAGATCCACGCGGTCGTCTCGGCGACCAAGGAACAGGCCGAGCCCGAGTTCGTCGAGGGTGTCACCGCGGCCAAGGCCGGCGAGCGCAAGGACGTCGACCCGGACATCGGCGACGACATGGACGTGCTGTTGCAGGCCGTCGAGCTGGTGGTGTCGTCGCAGTTCGGCTCGACCTCGATGCTGCAGCGCAAGCTGCGCGTCGGGTTCGCCAAGGCGGGCCGGCTGATGGACCTGATGGAGACCCGCGGGATCGTGGGGCCCTCGGAGGGATCGAAGGCGCGCGAGGTGCTGGTCAAGCCCGACGAGCTCGCCGGCACGCTGGCCCTGATCCGCGGCGGCAGCGACGCCAACGGCGCAGACACCGACGACGACGAGCCCGACTTCTAGCGGCCGGCAAGGCCGACGCTCGGAGAGCGTCAGAGGGTGAGCAGCATCCTGGTGTTGCCCAGGATGTTGGGCTTCACGTACGACAGGTCGAGGAACTCGGCGACGCCGGTGTCATAGGAGCGGCACATCTCCTCGTACACCTCGGCGGTCACCGGGGTGCCCTCGATCTCGGCGAATCCGTGCCGGCTGAAGAACTCCACCTCGAAGGTGAGCACGAAGATCCGCCGCAGATGAAGCTCGGCGGCCACCGTCAGCAGGCGCTCGACGATCGCGTGGCCGACACCGCGCCCGCGCACCTTCGGGTGCACCGCGACCGTGCGCACCTCGCCGAGATCGGCCCACAGCACGTGCAACGCGCCGCAGCCGATCAGCTCTCCGTCGATCTCGCAGACCCAGAACTCCTGCACGGACTCGTACAGCGTCACCAGGTTCTTCTCCAGCAGGATCTTGCCCGCATAGATGTCGACGAGGGCCTTGATGCCCGGCACGTCCGAGGTGGTGGCGCGGCGCACCAGTGGCTGACCGGCCGATGCGTCCGGATCTGCGCTCATGCACCGAAGAGTATCGGCAAGGGCAACAAGTATTCTGTGTCGGTGCCGGGCCAACCACATACCGATCCTGTGGTTCCCCGTGCCCGGGTCGCGAACCTCGCCAACATGCTCACCGGTGTCCGGATGGTGCTGGTGCCTGTCTTCCTGGTCGCGCTGTTCGTCGGCGACGGCCACGAAACGACCTGGCGCATAACTGCGTTCGCGATCTTCGCGGTGGCGGTGATCACAGACCACTTCGACGGGGCGCTGGCCCGCAGCTACGGCATGGTCACCGAGTTCGGCACGCTGGCCGACCCGATCGCCGACAAAGCGCTGATCGGTTCGGCGCTGGTGGGGCTGTCCCTGCTCGGCGACCTGGCGTGGTGGGTGACCGCGGTGATCCTGATCCGCGAGCTCGGGGTCACGGTGCTGCGGCTGGTGGTGCTGCGCCGCGGGGTGATCCCGGCCAGCCGCGGCGGCAAGATCAAGACGCTCGTGCAGGCCGTCGCGATCGGCCTGTTCATCCTGCCGCTGTCGGACGGCTGGCTGACCGCGGCGTGGGTGATCATGCTCACCGCGGTGGTGCTGACCGTGACCACCGGGGTGGACTACTTCGTCTCTGCGGTCCGGGACTGGCGTGGACGACCCACTGATCGATGACGACGCCCGGGCGCTGATCGCCGACCTGACCGTGCGCGGCCAGACGGTGGCCACGGCGGAATCGCTGACCGCGGGCCTGCTGGCCGCGACGCTGGCCGGGGTCCCGGGCGCCAGCGCGGCGCTGCGTGGCGGTCTGGTCACCTACACCGTCGACACCAAGACCGCGTTGGCCGGCGTGGCGCCCGAGCTGCTCGCCGACGTCGGCCCCGTCGCCGAACCGACCGCCCGGG
>NZ_BCRS01000280.1 GCF_001552715.1 Mycolicibacterium vaccae NBRC 14118 = CIP 105934
GAGGCGGCGCTGCCGCTGCGCTCGGCCAGCCCGCTGGACGGGATGGACGAAGACACCTTCGCCCGCGTCACCCGGCGCGCGCTCGGGCACTACGGCGACCTGTCCAAGCTCGTCGCCAGCCCGCTGACCGCGCTGCCGGTCATCGACGAGCGGCTCGCCCGCCGCGGCGCACCCGATCAGCCGCTGGAGCGGGCCAACGAACTGCGGGCGCTGCTGGCCGAACGGATCGCCGCGCTCAAACCGCGCGACGGCGGGGACTTCGGCACCACCGAGCAATGGCGGCACTACAACGCGCTGTATTTCCCGTACGTGGTCGGCGTGCGCGCCTACGCCCAGAACGCGACGGCGGCGGGCCTGGATCCGGTGGCCCGTCAGGCGTGGCACTGGCTGGTCGCCGAGGTCCCGCAGCGGTCGCTGCACAACTGGCAGAACGCGGCGGCGCGCGTCATCGCCACCGATCTGCGCAGCGACGTCGTCACCGCACGCTGACCCGGCACCGACGCTGACCTGCGGTTGGCAGTATCTGGCAGCGTCCGGTGTCGAGTTGGCAGTGAGTTCTGCGCACTGTCAGTGACGTGGCCACCGTCACCGGCGGCCGCACTCCGAGACAGCGCCAGGAAAGGACTCATCATGACCAACTCGATGACCACCACAGTCTCCGCCCGACTGAACGAGTCGACCGACTCGTTACTGAGACTGGGCATGCGCGCCGATGCGGTACTGACCGGCATCGCCGGTCTGGCCGCGCTGCCGATGGCCGGCTGGCTGGCTGAGCTGTCGGGCACCACGACGACCATCGAGTACACCCTGGCCGCATTCTTCATCGCGTACGGCGTGGTGGTGTTCGGCCTGGCCGCGCTGCCGAAGCTGAACGTCGCGGGCCCGGTGGTGATCGCGGCGAACCTCCTCTACACCGTGGCCGCAGTGGCAGTCGTGCTCACCGACGTGTGGACGCTGACCCCAGCCGGGGTGGCGGTGGTGCTGGCCACCGGCGTGTACACGCTGGCGTTCGCCGACCTGCAGTACATCGGGTGGCGCCGGCTGCGCAGGGCCACCGCCTGACCCGGCGCGCGGCCGGCGGAAACAGGTAGTCGACCACCTACCCGATCGCCGGCCCGCGCGCTCACACTGACAGCACACCGCGCAGAGGGAGGCCGCCGTGTCCATCACCGACCAGCACACCACCGAGACGGACACGTGCGACCTCTGTGTCGTCGGCGCCGGTCTGGCCGGACTGAACGCGTTGTTCGCCGCCAGCCGTCACCTGGGCCGCGGGCAGCGGATCATCCTCGTCGACCGGCGCCGCCGGGTCGGCGGGATGTGGGTCGACACGTATCCCTACGTGCGGTTGCACCAGCCGCACCCGATGTTCACCGCCGGCAACATCGCCTGGACGCTGGGCCGGGAGCCGTCGTATCTGGCCACCAAAGACGAGGTTCTGGACCACCTGCAGCACTGCCTCGACGAGATCGGGAAACAGGTGACGGTCGACGAACGCTACGGCTGGGACTTCCAGTCCGACGAGCCGGCCGACGGTGGCGTGCGGGTCACCTGCCGCGCCCCCGACGGGGGCATCCGCGTCATCCGGGCCGCGCGGCTGATCAAGGCCTACGGGGTGCGGGTGCTGCCCAACGACCCGCTGCCGGTCTCGAGCCCCCGGGTGCGGTCGGTGTCGCCGGACACCTGCGACGTGCGGACCGGCGACATCGGCGACAGCACCGCGCCGGTGTACATCATCGGCGGCGGGAAGACCGCGATGGACACCGCGCACGCGCTGCTCTCGTCCCACCCGGGCCGGGAGGTCAACCTGGTCGCGGGCTCGGGCACGTTCTTCACCAGCCGGGAGAAGTTCTTCCCGAGCGGCCGGCGACGGTGGGTCGGCAGCACGTTGCTGAGCAGCATGGCCGCCGACATGTGCCGGCGATTCGACGGCACCAACGAGGCGGAGCTCGCCGAGTGGTTCCGCACCGCCTACGGCACGTGGCTGACCCCGCAGGCAGGCAACTTCCTCCTCGGGGTGCTGTCGGAAACCGAGAACAGGACCATCGCCGACGGCCTGAACGCGGTGGTGATGGACCATCTGGTGGACATCGTCGACCGCGACGGCGCCGCGGAGATGGTGCTGCGCAGCGGCGCGACCAGGCCCGTCGAGGACGGTAGCTGGATTGTCAACTGCACCGGCTACCTGACCTTGGGGGACCACCCCTACGAACCCTACGCATCTGCCGACGGCAAGGTGCTGTCCATTCAGACCCGTTCGGCCACAATGCATCTGATGTCCTACATGGGCTACTTCATGACGCATCTGATGTTCCTGGACAAGCTCACCGAGGTGCCCCTCTACGAACTCGACATGCAGGAGCTGCTGCGCAGGAACAAGGCGGTGCTGCCCTACACGATGTTCTCGCTGGTCCAGTACAACCTGGGTCTGATGTACGACAACATGCCGACGAAGGTCTTCAACGAATGCGGCCTGGATTTCGACCGCTGGTACCCGTGGCCGCGCCGTACCGCAGGCGCGGTGCGGTTCATGCTGACCCACCGACGCGGACGCGAGCACCTGCGCGACACCCTCGACACCGTGCGGCACCGGTTCGACGTGCGCTGCGGACCGTTGAGCCGCGGATCGGAAACCGGCGCTACAGTTTTCGAAGACGCAGTCGGTTGATCGAGTGGTCGGAGTCCTTGCGCAGCACCAGCGTGGCGCGCGGTCTGGTCGGCAGGATGTTGTCGATCAGGTTGGGGCGGTTGATCGAATGCCAGATGTCGCGGGCGGCGAACACCGCCTGCTCGTCGGTGAGCGTCGAGTAGTGGTGGAAGTGCGAGGCCGGGTCGGCGAACGCGCCCTCCCGCATCGTCAGGAACCGTGAGATGTACCAGTTCTCGATGTCCTCGATGCGGGCGTCGACGTAGACGGAGAAGTCGAACAGGTCCGAGACCATCAGCGCGGGGCCGGTCTGCAGCACGTTGAGGCCCTCGAGGATCAGGATGTCCGGATGCTCGATGACCTGTTTCTCGCCGGGCACGATGTCGTAGAGCAGATGCGAGTACACCGGCGCGCACGCGGCATCCGAACCCGATTTCACGGCCGTGACGAACCGCATCAGTCCCCGGCGGTCGTAGCTCTCCGGAAACCCCTTGCGGTGCATCAGGTTGCGTCGGCTCAGCTCGGCGTTGGAGTACAGGAAGCCGTCGGTGGTGACCAGGTCGACGCGCGGATGGTGCTCCCAGCGCGCCAGCAGCGCCTGCAGCACACGGGCGGTGGTGGACTTGCCGACCGCCACGCTGCCGGCCACGCCGATCACGAACGGGACCGGGCGGTCCGGGTTCTGTTGCGGCTCACCGAGGAAGTCGGCCGTCGTCGCGAACAGGGCCTGCCTGGCCGCGACCTGCAGATGGATCAACCGGGCCAGTGGCAGATAGACCTCTTCGACTTCGAGGAGGTCGATCTTCTCGCCGAGGCCGCGCAACCTGACGAGTTCGTCCTCGGTCAGCTTCAGCGGCGTCGACATGCGCAGTGCACGCCATTGGGTCCGGTCGAACTCCACGTATGGGCTGGGTTCGCTCAGCCGCGCCATGGGCACAGTCTTGCAGTTAGGTTATTGAGGCATGGACGTAGGTAGGGATTCCAGCTCTCTGATCCGTGAATACCTGTTGCTCGGGCTGCGCTTCGACCGGGTCGAGGACGGCTACGTCGACTCGTTCACCGGCGACCCCGCGTTGCGGCGCGCGGTGCAGTCCGAGCCGCAACCCG
>NZ_BCRS01000281.1 GCF_001552715.1 Mycolicibacterium vaccae NBRC 14118 = CIP 105934
CCGACGGGCCGCGCAGGTCGAAGTAGTACGACACCCGGTTGGCGATGATGCTCAGCGCGCCACCGGTGCTGTACCAGGCGTCGACGCCGCCGAGGTCCGCCGCACCCAGCTGCGCGTAGTCCGGGGCGCTCGCCCCGGCGAACACCCCGGTCTGGGTCTCGGCCAGCGCGTCGGCCGCGATGCCGGCGTGCTCGAGCGCCTCGTGGGCGACCTCCAGCAGCAGCCGCTGCTGGGGATCCATCCGGGTGGCCTCGCGCGGGATGATCTCGAAGAACTCGGCGTCGAAAGCGTCCAGGTCGCGCAGGTACGCACCCCAGCGGGTGGTGCCGGCCAGCGCGGCCGCGCCTTCGGCGGTGCCGTCGTCGAACCACGACCAGCGGTCCTCGGGCACCTCGCGCACCGACGAGCGGCCCTCGGTGAGGAACTCCCAGAAGGCGTCGGGGCCTTCGATGTTGCCGTCCAGGTCGGCGCCACCGGGCAGCCGCAGACCGAGCCCGATCACCGCGATCGGCTCGTTCATCGCGGCCGTGCGGTCGCCCCCGGGGGCCGGATCGACGGGTTCGACGTCACCGCCGGTGAGGAACTTGGCCAGCGAGCCCACGGTCGGGTACTGCCAGAAGTCCACCGGCGACACGGTGCGGCCCAGGAACTCCGAGAGCACGCCGGTGAGCACCACCGCATCGCGGGACCCGACGCCCAGGTCGTGCATCGAGGCGCCGCGTTCGATGTGCTCCGGACTGCAACCGTTGTTCGTGACCAGGTAGTCGGTCAACCAGCGCCGAACAGCTGCCTCGTCGAAAGCAGGGGTCATGTAGTGGCGTCCAGACGGCTGAACTGGTCATTGCGGTACAGCTCGACGCAGGACGCGCGGCGCACCTTCCCGCTGGTCGTCAACGGCAGGGAGCCGGGCGGAACCAGGGCGAAGTCGGCGAGCCGCACGCTGTGGGTCATCGAGATCGCCGAGGTCACCTGCTGCTTCACCGATTCCAGCGCTTCGGCCCATTCGCCGCCCGCCGCGGTCGGATCGGCCTGCTTCTTCAGCTCCGCGACGACCACCAGCTTCTCGGTGGCCTCGTCGGGCACGGAGATGGCCGCGACCCGGCCGCCGGTGAACTCGGCGACGGTGGCCTCGATGTCGTCCGGGTAGTGGTTGCGCCCGTCGACGATCAACAGGTCCTTGATGCGGCCGATGATGAACAACTCGTCGTCGAACATCACGCCGAGGTCGCCGGTGCGCAGCCACGGCCCCTTCGGCGTGTCCGCATCCGGCTCGCCCAGCTGCGCGGCGAACAACTCGCTGAGCTTCGGGTTGTGCCAGTAGCCGGCGGCCACGTGCTCGCCGTGCAACCACACCTCGCCGATCTTGCCTGCCGGATTCACGGCCAGGGTGTCGGGATCGACCACGCGCACGGTCGTCGACCGGGGCACGCCGCAGCCGATCAGCTCCGCGCCCGCGTCGTCCTGGCTCTCGTCCTCGCAGCGCTCGGCGTGACCGGCGGCCAGCTTCTCGTAGTCGAAGCGCACCGCGGTCGGGGGCCGCCCGCCCGCCGACGCGACCACGTACACCGTCGCCTCGGCCAGACCGTAGGACGGGCGCATCGCCGAGGCGGGCAGCCCGAACGCGGCGAACCGCTCGTTGAACCGGCGCACCGTCGCGCCGTGCACCCGCTCGGCACCGTTGATCATCACCACGACGGTGCTGAGGTCCTTGCCGGCCAGGTCCTCGTCCTTGGTGCGCTTGACGGCGAGCTCGAACGCGAAGTTCGGCGCGGCGGTGAACGCGCTCGGGTGCGATCCCAGCTGCTGCATCCAGCGGGCCGGCTTCTGCATGAACGCGACCGGGCTCATAAGCACCGCGGGACGGCCCAGCATCATCGGGATGAACACCCCGACGATCAACCCCATGTCGTGGTAGAAGGGCAGCCACGACACGACCGTGGTGTCGGCCGGTGCGCCGTCGGGGTGGGCCTCGTAATAGTCGGTGAGCAGCTGCTCGAGGTTGGCCACCACGTTCTTGTGGGTGACCACCACGCCGGCGGGCTGCCGGGTGGACCCCGAGGTGTACTGCAGGTAGGCGGTCTTGGGCAATGCGACCGGTGTCGCGGCGGCCGGCGAGTCGAAGTCCAGCGTGTCGACCTCGAGGAACTTCGGCGGCCGCTGCTTCGGGTCGACCTGCCCGTACCTGCGGACCTCGTCGACCACCGCTGAGGTGGTCAGCACCACCACCGGTGCGGAGTCCTTCATCGCGCCGGTCACCCGCTCGTCGTGGTGGCGGGTCTGCGGCATCGACAGCGGCACCGCGATGAACCCGGCCGCCATCGCGCCGAGGAACCCGACGATGTACTCCAGGCTCTGCGGCGCCAGGATCACGGCCCGGTCCCCCGGCGAGCCGAGCTTGGCCAGCTTCGCGGCCACCACGAGCGCGCGCTCGTGGACCTCCGACCAGGTCAGGCTCTCCTCGACCCCGGCCGGGTCGGCTTCGTAGTCGACGAAGGTGTACGCGATGTCGTCGGGTTGCTGCTGCGCGCGGTCGGCGAGAACCGCAGGGATCGTGGCTTCAGGCAACGCCATCGGTACATCCTTTCAATCCACTCCCGACATGGTCTCGTGCATCGGGGCAATCAGGGAAATCAGTTCTCAACGCTGTCGAACAGCGAATCCAGCAGGCTGTCACCGGAGTCGTCGGCAACCTCGTCGTCGGCGGCGGCGCTGTCGGGCACGAGCTGTGCGGCCAGGTACCTGGCGAACGATGCGATCGTCGGGTGATTGAACAGCATCGTCGCCGACAACTCCAACCCGACCAGACGCTCCACCTCCCGGCGGATCGACATCGCCATCACCGAGTTCAGGCCCATCTCCGCGAACGGCCGGTCGGTGTGCACGTCGCTCTCGGGCAACCGCAGTTCGGTCGCCAGGATGCTGCGCAGCCCGTCCTGCAGTTCGGAGAGCAGTTCGTCGGGCGCCAGTGCCGCCCAGTCCCGCGTCGGCGCCGCCCGGTGTGCGTCGGAGGTGACCGCGGCGGCGTCCTCGGCGGACTGCATCGGCGCCATCACGACCTGTGCGATGTCGAATCGGGTGACGTGGTCCCACGCCGCGAACGCCTCGGCCGGCACCACCGGACGCGACCCGACGCGCTCCAGCTCGGAGATCACGACCTGGGCCTCGCTGCCGAAGCCGAGCCCCTGCCACGCCACCCAGTCGAGGCTGACGGTGTTGTCGCCCCGGCTGTGCCGGAACCGGGCCAGCGCATCGAGGTAGGCGTTGCCTGCGGCGTAGGCGCCCTGTCCGGGCACGCCGAACACCGCGCCGGCCGACGCGGCCAGGTACAGGAAATCGAGGGTCCCGACGGGGAAGACCTCGTCGAGTACCCGCGCTCCGGCGATCTTCGGCCACACCGTGCGGTGCACGCGCTCGGCGCTGATCTCGGTGAGCAGCTGCGCCTCGGTCATACCCGCGGCATGGATGACGCCGCGGATCGGTGGCGCGCCGTCGGCGTCCCGCTTGTCGAGCATCGCGGTCACCGCGTCCCGGGACGCGATGTCCACGGCCACGGTGTCGACGGCCACGCCGCGCACCTCCAGCGCGCGGATGGCGGCGATCTTCTGGCGCGTGGCGTCGTCGGTGACGTCGTCCCACTCGCGGCGGGGCGGCAGCGCGGTGCGGCCGGCCAGCACGAGCCGGC
>NZ_BCRS01000282.1 GCF_001552715.1 Mycolicibacterium vaccae NBRC 14118 = CIP 105934
CCGCCTCGCTCGGCGGCATCGGCTTGTGTTGTGATGTAACCGATCCCGACCAGATCGACGAAGCGTTCGATGCCTGCGTCGCCGAGTTCGGCGGACTGGATCTGGCTTTCTTGAACGCCGGCGTCACCATCGAGTGGTCCGGCGACATCGGGTCACTGGACCTGCATGAGTACCGGAAGTCGTTCGGCGTCAACGTCGACGGCGTGGTGTTCGGGGTGCGGGCCGCCGTGCGTGCGATGCGGTCGCGGCCGGACGCCGACCGTGCCATCCTGGCGACCGCCTCACTGGCCGGCCTGATGCCCTGGTACCCCGATCCGGTCTACGCGCTCGGCAAGCACGCGGTCGTCGGGTTCATGCGCTCGGTCGCGCCGAGCCTCGCCGCCGAAGGCATTGCAGTGCACACCATCTGCCCCGGTATCACCGAGACCGGCGTGCTCGGCGACCGACGCCCGCTCGTCGAGCGCATCGGGGTGCCGGTGATGGAACCCGAGACGGTCGCCGACGCGGTGCTGGCCGCACTCGACGCTGCGTCGGACGCGGCGGGGTCCTGCTGGGTCGTGCAACACGGAACGCCGCCCTGGACCATGGATTTCCCGGCGGTGGACGGTCCCGACAGCAGGCTCAACGTGCCGGCGGCCCGCCGCTGATCGGCACACGCAGCCCCGCGCGAGCGACGAGTTCGTCATCGTCGACCAACACCAGCATCGGTTGTCCCGGCACGCAAAACATGGTGACCAGAAAGCGGCTGCGGATGTCGTTGCGGTTGTTGGCGTCCGAGTAATGGATGACGTCGCCGCCAGGCTCCCAGAAGGCCTCCCCCGCCCGGATCACCCGTGGCGGTTCTCCCTCGAGCTCGAACAGCATCTCGCCCTCCAGCATGTAGCCGAACGCCGGCCCGCCCGGGTGGCGGTGCGGCGGGGTACCGCGACTGCCGGGCGGGTACTCGACCACCACGGTCATCGCTTCGACATCCGGCGGGACCGCGGGCGGGCGCACGCACTGCACGACGGTGACCGCTGTCTTCCACTCCTGGCCGTACTCTGCGGACATCGGTACCCCTCAGGCCGCGTGCAGCACGACGGAGTCGAATCGACGCGCACAGTCGGCGTCGGCCAGCGAACGACGCAGCTGGATCCGCGCCCGCGACACCCGTGACATCACGGTGCCGATCGGGATGTTCATCAATGCGGCCGTCTCGGCGTAGGTGTAGCCCTCCACGTCGGCGTAGTACAGCACCGTCCGGAAGCCGTCCGACAGGCGTGCCATCGCGTCGCGGACGTCGTCGTCGGGCAGCGACGCCAGCAGCTCGGCCTCGGCGGAGCGCAGCCCCGTCGAGGAGTGCGCACCGAAACCGGCCAGCTCGCGGTCGGTGATCCCTCCGGACAGCACCTCGGCCGGGCGGCGTTCCTTCCACCGGTACGCGTTGATCCACTGGTTGTACTGGATCCGGAACAGCCACGCCTGAAGGTTGGAGCCCGGCTGGAATTTGCCGAAACCGGCGTAGGCGCGAGCCAGCGTCTCCTGCAACAGGTCCTCGGCGTCGGCGTCGTGGTGGGTGAGCCGGCGGGCGCCCCGGAGCAGGACGTCGACCAGCGGCAGGACCTCCGCGACGAACCGGGCGTCCCGCTCGGCTCTGCGCTCGCCCTCGTCGGTGTCGGTGTCGGTGTCGGTGTCGGTGACCTTCATGGGACTACCTCCGGTTGAGTTCTGCGAGCCCGGACGGGCCGTCGAATTCAGACTGGCGGTGACCGGCTCCGGGGGGGCCCTTGGTAATCCGTAGTCCTTGGGCCCCGTAGTCCTTGGGCCCCGTAGCCCGTGGCCTCTCAGTGGGACCAGGTGACGGTGCGCAACTGCCTGCGCGAGGTGATGCCCAGCTTGACGAAGACCTTCCGCAGGTGCCATTCGACGGTGTGGACGCTGATGAACAGTTGGGCGCCGATCTCCGCGTTCGTGAGCCCGTCGGCGGCCAGCCGGGCGATTTGCGCCTCCTGCGCGGTCAACGGGTCGTGAGTGCTCAGCGGCTGTTTGCGGACCTTCTCACCGACGGCGACGAGTTCGCGGCGGGCCCGTTCGGCGTAACCGTGCGCGCCCATCCCGATGAAGATGTCGTGGGCCTGTTTGAGGTGCCGGCGGGCGTCGCTGCGCCGGTTGACCCGCCGTAGCCACTCGCCGTAGCCCAGATGTGTCCGCGCCCGGTGCACCACCACGCGCGACCGGCTCAGCTGCTCGAGCGCCTCGGTGAACAACCGGTCGGCCTCGGCGTCGTCGGCCAGCAGCGCCCTCGCGTGGGCCATCGCACCGAGCCCCCACGGGGTTCCGCTGGCGCCGGCGCGTTCCGCGATGTGACCGACGGCCTGCTCGGCGGCGTCCCGCTCGCCGATGTGGACGGCGGCCTCGACCAGTTCGTGCAATGCCCAGCTGTAGAACCCGAGATCCTCGTAGGCGCAGGCACCCTGCGCGGCGGTGAAGGCTTCCTGGTAGCGGCCCAGACCGTTGTACAGGACCGCGGCGGCGTACCCGGTGAGACCGATCAGTCGCCCTTCGCCGCGGGCGGTGGCGTCGGCCGCGGCGGCCTCGATCAGCCGTGTGGCGTCCGCGGGATCACCGCGCCAGGCGGCGATCACCAGAAAGTAGTAACGGACGGGTCCGGCGTGAGTCGTGGCCGCGGTGATCGAGTGCGCCTCGGCGATCAGGGTGGCGGCGGTGTTCAGTTCGCCGAACAGCACATGCACGCCGGCCCGGTACACCAGCGCCTGGGGAAGGCCGGCCAGCGCGCCGCTGTCGCGCGCCTGCCGGACGACGGCCGCCGACAGCCTGTCGACGAGGTTCTCGTCCCACAGCTCGTGGGCCGCAGATTCCTGCAGGATCGGGAACGCCGGGACGAGCCACCGTTGCAGCTGGCCGGGATCGGCGTCGGCCAGGGCGGACATCGCGTCCAGTGCGGTGCGCATGTGCTGCACGCCGCCGGTGATGCCTCCGGTGAGCCGTTCGGTCATCCCGCGGAAGAACAGGTCCACCGCCCGGGGTAGTTCGGCGGTGCGGACCATCGCCGCGCGGGCCGCCTCGGCAGCGTTGAGAAGCGCACCCGGCTGTCCCAGCCGGCCCGCGTACATCAGCGCCGCGAACGCCTCCAGATAGCATTCCCGGGAAGCGAAGTCGTCGACGTCCTCCAGCTGTTTGGCCGCCTCGAGCAACGCGGGCGCGGTCTCCCCGACCGACGGTGCGCCCGCCTCCCCTGTCCGGCTGCTGACGAACGCGATCTGGGCGCGCAACCGCGCGGCCCGCGCACGTTGGAGCTCGGACAGCGGTGCCGCCTCGGCGATGGCCAGCAGTTCGTACGCCTCCGCTCCCGCCGCGGAGTCCCGTTTGGCCTGCGCCGCGGCCAGAGCGCGGTTCCCGCGCAGCTCAGGATCGGCGGTGAGCACCGCGGCACGCGCCAGGAACGCCGCGGCGGCGGCGATGCCACCCCGGCTCTGCGCCCGGCCTGCCGATGCCTCCAGCTCCGCCGCGATCGAATCATCAGCTCCTGCTACAGAATTGGCGGCATGCCAGGCCC
>NZ_BCRS01000283.1 GCF_001552715.1 Mycolicibacterium vaccae NBRC 14118 = CIP 105934
GGCGGTCGTGGCGCTGGCGCTGCCCGGCGGCACCCCGCTGCCCGAGCAGTCCGGGGTGCTCGTCGCGGGCCGCGGCCGGCTGCACACCAAGGCCGTCACGTTGTCGTCGCGCAAGTGGGGCCGGCGGGCCAACGTCGAGATGGTCCGGCTGTCCTACGGGCGCTTCGGTGAGGACCTGGCGCGCAGCGCCGGGGACGAGGATCTGCTCACCTGGGCGGGCCGGGACCTCACGACGCTGTTCGGCATCAGCGTGGACCCGGTCGACGCGCGGGTGGTCCGCTGGATCGACGCGATGCCGCAGTACGGTCCGGGCCACGCCGCGCTGGTCGCCGAGCTGCGGGCCGGGCTGCCGAAGGGGCTGGCCGTCGCCGGCGCCTACCTGGACGGCATCGGGGTGCCCGCGTGTGTGGCGTCGGCGACGCGCGCCGCGGCGGCGCTGATGGTGGGCGGTGCGCCGGGCGCCCGGTGACGTGCCGGATCACATCGGCGTGCGTGGCACGATAGGCGCATGGCCAAGCTCGATTACGACGAACTGAACTCGACGATCCGCTACCTGATGTTCTCGGTGTTCGCGGTGAAGCCGGGGGTGTTGGACGCCTCGGACGACGCGCGCGCGTCCGTCGTCGACGAAACCGCGACCTTCCTCAAACGCCAGGAGGATGCGGGTGTGGTGGTGCGCGGCCTCTACGACATCGCCGGTATGCGGGCCGACGCCGATTTCATGATGTGGACGCACGCAGAGACGGTCGAGGCGTTGCAGAAGACCTACGCCGACTTCCGCCGCACCACCGCGCTGGGCCGGGCGTCCACCCCGGTGTGGAGCAACGTGGCGCTGCACCGGCCGGCCGAGTTCAACAAGAGCCACATCCCGGCGTTCCTGGCCGGTGAGGAGCCGGGCGCCTACATCTGCGTCTACCCGTTCGTGCGGTCGCTGGAGTGGTATCTGCTGCCCGACGAGGAGCGTCGTCGCATGCTCTCCGAGCACGGGATGGCCGCCCGCGGGTACAAGGATGTCCGCGCCAACACGGTGCCGGCATTCGCGTTGGGCGACTACGAGTGGCTGCTGGCCTTCGAGGCGCCCGAGTTGCACCGCATCGTCGACCTGATGCGCGATCTGCGGGCCACCGATGCGCGCCGGCACGTGCGGGAGGAGACGCCGTTCTTCACCGGCCCGCGGGTCTCGGTCGAGCAGCTGGTCGCGGCGCTGCCCTGAGCGCCGCGCGCTAGGACCCCGACGGCACCAGGCGCAGCGAGATCGAGTTGATGCAGTAGCGCTGGTCGGTCGGCGTCGGGTAACCCTCGCCCTCGAAGACGTGTCCGAGGTGGCTGTGGCAGTTGGCGCACAGCACCTCGACCCGGCGCATGCCCAGCGAGTCGTCGGACCGCAGGATCACCGCGTCGGAGTCGGCGGGGTCGAAGAACGACGGCCAGCCGCAGTGCGACTCGAATTTCTCGGTGCTGCGGAACAATTCGGCTCCGCAGGCGCGGCACTGGTAGATGCCCTCGGTCTTGGTGTCGGTGTACTCGCCGGTGAACGGGCGCTCGGTGCCGGCCCGCCGGAGCACTGCGAACTCCTCGGGGGTCAGCCGCTCGCGCCACTGGTCGTCGGTGAGTTCCAGCTTGGGACCTGTCATGGGTTTCAGGCTACTCGGACGGCGTGGCCGCCGGCGTGCGCTGCGTGACCCACGGCGGATCGATGCCGTCGTCGAGGCGGCCCTCCTGTTTGGCGTCGAGGTAGCGGTACAGCAGCACCGAGAACACCACCACCATCAGCAGCGACCAGCCGAAGGTGATCCTCAGATACTCGAACGCGCGCCCGGTGGAGGGCAGCTGCCACAGCAGCCAGCGGTCCATCGTCAGGAAGCCGTAGGCGGCCAGCCAGGCCACCCAGTTGCGGATCACCGAGTTGGGCAGCACGACGGTCATCAGGAACGGGAACAGCGCGATCGAGTAGTAGCCCTGGCCCAGGGACAGCACCAGCCAGGACGTCGTCAGCAGCACCCCCGACGACGTCAGCATCCAGAAGAACGGGTCGCGGGCGCGGTAGTAGCGGTACAGCAGCCACAGCGACACCGCGCCGAGCACCACGAAAGCCACCCGCAGCGACATGATCAGCCACATCGGCAGGCCGTAGTAGATGCCGTTGCCCAGGATGGAGCTGTTGAAGTAGTCGCGGGTGGACAGGATGTAGGGCACTGTGCGGGTGACGAAGTTCATCGGGTCGCTGATCAGCGGCCAGGCGGCCAGATTGAACACGACCGGCATCGCGAACGCCGTGACCAGGGCGCGCCACTGCCGGTTCAGCAGTGGCAGCAGCAGCAGCGGCGCGAGCAGCGGCTTGACCACCAGCGTGAGCCCGATGCTGACCCCGGCCCACCACTCGTGACTGCGGTTGCCGTCCAGCAGCCACCGGAAGAACAGCACCTCCAGCAGCAGCATGACGCCGTTGATGTTGCCGAACACCAGTGTGTTGGTGACGCTTTCGGTGCAGAACATGGCCAGCAGCAGGGCAGGCGCGGCGACCGAGGTGATCGTGTAGTTGAACAGCCGCAGCAGGAAATAGCCGGCCAGGATGATCGCGACGGTGTTGAAGAAGATGAACCAGTTGCGCGACGCCACTTCGGGCAGGTAGCCGAACGGCGCCATGATGAGGGTGCCGCCGGGCGGGTACAGGTAGTGCGGGTCGACGTGGTCGAAGTGCTCGTTGTAGATGTCCCAGTTGAACTTGAAGTTGATGACCGCGCGATAGACCGGCGCGAAGTCGTCGGTGATGTAGCGGTTGAAGACCAGCACGTAACTGCGGTGGATCACCGCCATGATCGCCAACGGCCACAGGATGGATCGCAGGACCGACGCCGTGGTGGGAGGTGCCGTGCGAGGCCGGAAAGCCGTCAGAACAAGATCGCGCACGCCACGCACCGTACCGTAGCGTCCGCCGGGGTCCGTCAGGCCGGGCAGTACGTGTCGGTGGACGGGAGTTCGCCCGTCTTGAGGTATTCGATTGCGGGCGGCAGCGCGCACGGTGAGTAGATCGTCGCGCCGTGTCCGATGCCCTGCCAGATCACCCGCCGGTTGGCCGAGCCGGCGTTGATGGCGGTGGCGGCCACCGCGGCCACGCCCTCGTTGCCGACGATCGGGTTGTTCTGCACACCGAGCAGCAACGTCGGGATCTTCAGGTCGCTGGGTTCCTTCGGCGTGCTGCCGCTGGGCCAGTTCAGGCACTTCACCATGTCCAGCGCGCCGACGGCACCGAACTGCGGATACATCTTGGCCCACGCGACGACCAGTTCCCTGACCCGGTCGGGGGTGGGCCGGTTCAGGGCGTCGCTGCAGGAGTTCACGAACTGCCCGTCGGTCTGCCGCAGGGTCTCGGCCTGGTTGATCAGGTTGTTGAGCCGGTTGGTGTCGCCCGACCGGGCATCGGCGACGGCGAGTGCGAGCTCGTTGCCTGCGTCGATCCGCCCGCCGCGCGGGTAGCCCAGCGCGGTGGAGATGGCGTCGGCGACCGCGGCCACCGACGCGCCGCCGGGGCCGCGGCCGGCCC
>NZ_BCRS01000284.1 GCF_001552715.1 Mycolicibacterium vaccae NBRC 14118 = CIP 105934
CGCCGCAGCCGCGGCGGCCCGGTCGGGCGCGGTACCCGAGCCGCACCGCCGCGACGCGCTGTGGGCCGCGGCGCTGCAGACCGGGGTCGCCCGGCGTACGGGCGACAGCGGTGCGATGCAGAAGCACTGGTATTCGGCCGTCGAGGTGCTCGCCGAATGCTCGGTCGACGTGTTCATGGTGCTGCCGGTGGGCGAACTGTGGATCGCCGCGGCGCGGATGCGCCAGGTCGACCGGCTGCGCCACGTCCTCGACGAGCTGTTCGCGCTGCTCGGCCGGCTCGGCGATCCGGCGCTGTGGGCGGTGCCGCTGCACTGGGCCGGCGTCCACGCGGGCATTCTGAGCAACGCGCCGGAGGCGGTCGCCCCGCACGGACAGGCGCTGACCGCCGCGGCGCCCCACTCCCCGTTCGCCCGCGCGCTGGCCACCGCGGGGCGGACCTGGCTCAAGGTGCTGGCCAACCAGGTCGAGGTGGACGACGTCACCGCCAGCACCCGCGCGCTCACGCAGTTCGGCCACACCTGGGACGCGACCCGGCTGGCCGGGCAGGCCGCGCTCCAGACCGACGACCCGCGCATCTCCCAGGCCATGCTGCAGCTGGCCCGCGACCTGAAACACACCGTCGCGGCGGACGCGCCGGACACCGCAGCCGACAGCGGATCCGTGGCGGTGACGCCATCGCCCCCGCGGCCCGCGCGTCCCGCCGCAGCACATCTGTCCGATCGGGAGCGCGAGGTGGCCGAACTGCTCCTGCAGGGCCTGCCCTATCGGGACATCGGGTCGCATCTGTTCATCTCGGCCAAGACCGTCGAGCATCACGTGGCCCGAATCCGGCGGCGGCTGGGCGCCGAATCCCGCTCCGAGTTGCTCTCGATGCTGCGCGCACTGATGGACTCGCCGGACCGCGCCTGACCGCTCCGATCCGCGGGTTAGGACAGCCACCCGCGGGTTAGGACAGCCTTTGTAGCGCCGTTTCCCCGGCGGATGTAACTATGAGCAGGCACCGAGCTAAAGTTACCGACCAGTAACATACTGTAAGTTACCCGCGGGTAACAAGAAAACCGGAGGCACGCGTGGATACGCAGATGTTGATCAGGATCGTCGCCGGGGTCCTGATGATCGCGGTCGTCGGCGTCTTCGCCGTCAAGCGCGTCCTCTTCCTGACCAAGCTGATCCGCTCCGGGCAGCCCCTCAGCGAGGGCAACAACCGCAAAGACGACCTGAAGAAACGCATCACCACGCAATTCGAAGAGGTCTTCGGGCAAACTCGCCTGCTGCGCTGGTCCATTCCCGGCATCGCGCACTTCTTCACGATGTGGGGCTTCTTCGTCCTGGCCACCGTCTACCTGGAAGCGTTCGGCCTCCTGGTCGACCACGACTTCCACATCCCGCTGGTCGGTCGCTGGGATGCGCTGGGCTTCCTGCAGGACTTCTTCGCCGTCGCGGTGCTGCTCGGCATCATCACGTTCGCGATCATCCGCATCGTGCGCGAACCGAAGAAGCACGGCCGCGACTCCCGGTTCTACGGCAGCCACACCGGCGGCGCCTGGCTGATCCTGTTCATGATCTTCAACGTCATCTGGACCTACGCGCTGGTCCGCGGTGCAGCCGCCGTCGTCGGCAACCTGCCCTACGGCAACGGTGCGTTCTTCTCGCAGGCCATGGGCTGGATCATGCGTCCGCTCGGGCACACCGCCAACGAGTGGATCGAGACGTTCGCGCTGCTCGGCCACATCGCGGTCATGCTGGTCTTCCTGCTGATCGTGCTGCACTCCAAGCACCTGCACATCGGCTTGGCGCCGGTCAACGTCACGTTCAAGCGCTTGCCCAACGCGCTGGGCCCGCTGCTTCCGGTCGAGTCCAACGGCGAGCTCATCGACTTCGAGGATCCCGCCGAGGACGCGGTGCTGGGCCGCGGCAAGATCGAGGACTTCACCTGGAAGGGCTACCTCGACTTCACCACCTGCACCGAGTGTGGCCGCTGCCAGTCCCAGTGCCCGGCCTGGAACACCGGAAAGCCGCTGTCGCCCAAGCTCGTGATCATGAACCTGCGCGATCACTTGTTCGCGAAGGCGCCCTACATCCTCGGGGAGAAGGAGAGCCCGCTCGAGAACACGCCGGAAGGCGGCCTCGGCGAGGAACTGCGCGGCGAGAAGCACAGCGAGAAGCACTCACACGAGCACGTGCCGGAGTCCGGCTTCGAACGCATCATGGGCTCGGGTCCCGACCAGGCCACCCGGCCGCTGGTCGGCACCCTCGAGCAGGGCGGCGTCATCGACCCGGACGTGCTGTGGTCGTGCACCACGTGCGGCGCGTGCGTCGAGCAGTGCCCGGTCGACATCGAGCACATCGACCACATCGTCGACATGCGCCGCTACCAGGTGATGATGGAGTCCGAGTTCCCCGGCGAGCTCGGCGTGCTGTTCAAGAACCTGGAGAACAAGGGCAACCCCTGGGGCCAGAACTCCAAGGAGCGCACCAACTGGATCGACGAGGTCGACTTCGACGTGCCGGTCTACGGCAAGGACGTCGAGTCCTTCGACGGCTACGAGTACCTGTTCTGGGTGGGTTGCGCCGGCGCCTACGAGGACCGTGCGAAGAAGACCACCAAGGCCGTGGCCGAGCTGCTCTCGGCGGCCGGGGTGAAGTTCCTGGTGCTCGGCGAGGGCGAGACCTGCAACGGCGACTCCGCCCGCCGCTCGGGCAACGAGTTCCTGTTCCAGCAGCTGGCCGCGCAGAACGTCGAGACCCTCAACGAGCTGTTCGAGGGCGTCGAGCGGGTCGACCGCAAGGTCGTGGTCACCTGCCCGCACTGCTTCAACACCCTCGGCCGCGAGTACCCGCAGGTCGGCGGCAACTACACCGTGCTGCACCACACCCAGCTGCTCAACCGGCTGGTCCGGGACAAGAAGCTGGTGCCCGTCACCTCCACCGACAGCAGCCCGAGCGGTCAGGACATCACCTACCACGACCCCTGCTACCTCGGCCGCCACAACAAGGAGTACTCGGCGCCGCGTGAGCTGATCGGGGCGTCGGGCGCGAAGCTCACCGAGATGCCCCGGCACGCCGACCGCGGCCTGTGCTGCGGCGCCGGTGGTGCCCGGATGTGGATGGAAGAGCACATCGGCAAGCGCGTCAACACCGAGCGCACCGAGGAGGCCATCGACACCGGAGCCTCGGCGATCGCAACCGGTTGCCCGTTCTGCCGCGTGATGATCACCGACGGCGTCGACGACGTCGCCGCCACCCGCGACATCGAGAAGGTCGAGGTCCTCGACGTCGCGCAGCTGCTGCTCGGCTCGCTGGACAAGAGCACGTTCACGCTGCCCGAGAAGGGCACCGCGGCAAAGGAAGCCGAGGAGCGTGCGGCCCGCATCGCGGCCGAGGCGCCGGCCGAGGTCGCCGAACCGGAGGCCGAGGCGGCCGAGGCGCCGGTAGAGGCCGCCGCACCCGCTGAGGCCGAGGCCGACAGCGCCG
>NZ_BCRS01000285.1 GCF_001552715.1 Mycolicibacterium vaccae NBRC 14118 = CIP 105934
GGGTCCGGGATGGGTCGGATCGTGCGGCGGCAGCGGCCGCGGCGGCGCCATGACCGGCGGACCGCCCGCACCCACCAGGGCTTCGGCCGGCGGCGCGTTCTCCCGCACCATCGGGCGCTTGCGCTCGTCGGGCAGCTCGGTCTCGCCGAGGCCGAGCTTCTCCTGGACGCGTTTCATCCAGCGCGGCGCCCACCAGCAGTCGTCGCCGAGCAGCTTCATGATCGCGGGCACCAGGAACATCCGGATGATCGTCGCGTCCAGCAGCAGCGCGATCAGCAGACCGAACGCCAGGTACTTCATCATCACGAGGTCGGAGAACACGAATGCGCCGGCGACCACCGCGAGGACCAGCGCGGCACCGGTGATGAGCCGGCCGGTGGTGGCGGTGCCGATCCGGATCGCCTCGGTGGTGGACATCCCGCGCTCGCGGGCCTCTACCATGCGCGAGACCAGGAACACCTCGTAGTCGGTGGACAGACCCCAGATCACCGCGATGATCAGGCCGATCATCGGCGCCATCAGCGGCTGCGGGGTGTAGTTCATCAGGCCCGAACCGTGGCCGTCGACGAACATCCAGGTCAGGATGCCCATCGTCGATCCGAGGGTCAGCGCGCTCATCAGCGCGGCCTTGATCGGCAACACGATGGACCCGAACGCCAGGAACATCAGGATCGTCGTGGTGACGATCAGCACCACCACCATCAGCGGCAGCCTGTCGAACAGGCTGTGGATGCTGTCCTGCTCAAGGGCCGGGGTGCCGCCCACGGAGATGTCCAGGCCGCGTGGAGGCTGGATGGACCGCAGCTCGTCGATCTTCTCCGATGCGTCGTTGCGGTCGATGAGCCCGTTCTGGATCACCCGGACGGAATCGTCCTCGTTGGTGCCGCCGCGGGGCTGCCACATCTTCGACGGATCGTCGTCGGGCTCGATGAACCCGGACACCGACATCGCCTTGTTGCGGATCTCGGCGACCTGCTGGTCGGTGACCGGTTCGCCGTCGGTGTTCTGGATGACGAGGGTGATCGGCTCGGTGCGGAAGCTCGGGAAGGTCTGGTCGAACTCCTCCTGGGCCAGCCGGACCGAGTTGTTCGGCGGCAGGTACTTCTCGCTGATGCCGCCGAGGGCCAGCTGACCGAGCGGGATCACCAGCAGGATCATCACGATCAGGATGGGCGCGGCGAACGCGATCGGGCGCTTCATCACGACGTTGACGAGCTTGCCCCAGAAACCCTTCTCGACCTCGGCGCGCGTCTTGGTCTTCTGGGTCTTCTCGGCCAGCCACTCGACCCACCACTCGATGGGACGGCGGGCCAGCGGGACGTAGCGCGCCAGCGCCAGCCCGCCCGCGATCACCGCGACGAAGATCACCACGCCGAGCAGCACCCAGTACAGGCCGCCGCCCAGGGAGTCCTTGTTGCTGATGACGAGATAGGCCAGACCGCCGAGGGTGCCGACGTAGCCGAGCGTCAGGCCGATCACCGTCAGCGGCAGGCCCTGCTCACCGGTCTGCCGGATGCGCTTGCGGGCGAGGTGTCCCAGTGCGATGCCGACCGGCGGGAGCAGCAGGCCCGTCGGGATCGATGCGATCGCCAGCGTGTTCGTGCGGGTGTTGGCGGGGTCGGAGGACACGTCGTTCTGGATGAACTTCAGCAGCCAGCGCACGCCGAGCGCGTCGACCCGGGGGCCGAGGATCGCCAGCGCGGCGGGCAGCACGGTGACCGACAGGATCGCCGCCAGCATCACCGACGCGATGATCGCGTAGGTGATGGACTTCAGGAAGCCCTGCGGGAACAGCAGCAGCGGCACCGAGGACGCCACCAGGATGACGGCGGAGAACATCACGGTGCGACCGGAGGTCATCACAGTGCGGCGCACCGCGGCCTGGGTGTCGTAGCCCTCGGCCATCTCCTCGCGGAACCGGCTCACCATGAACAGGCCGTAGTCGATCGCGATGCCGAGCCCCATCAGCGTCACCACCGGCTGGGCGAAGAAGTGCACCGGCATGAACTCGGCGAACACCCGCATGATGCCGAGAGCGCCCGCGATCGTCAGGCCGCCGATGATGCCGGGCAGCGCCGCCGCGATCACGCCGCCGAACACGAAGAACAGCACGACGCACACCAGCGGGATCGCGGCCACCTCGGCGCGCTTCTGGTCTTCGCCGATGGTGCCGGTCAGCTCGCTGGCGAGCGGGTTCAGCCCGCCGAGCCTGATGTCGCCGCCGTTGACCTTCAGCAGGTCCGGCTCGATGGTCTGGTAGTTCTTCAGGATGGTGTCGTCGTCGTCGCCCTTGAGCGGGATGCTGACGAACGTCTTCGACAGGTCCTCGGTCTTCATCTGCTGGACCGTGGGGTCCTCGCTGGTCGGGGCGCGCAGCCAGCCGACCCAGCCGACCATCTGATCTTCGTGTTCGGCGACGAGGTCGTTCAGTTCGTCGGTGGTCTTCGCCATCCAGGCCGGGTCGTCGACCTTCTTGCCGTCCGGCGGCGTCAGGATCGCGACCACGTGGCTGGTCCGGTCCCGACCGTAGGCCTGGTCGGCGACGATCGACGCGTGCACGGACTCGCTGCCCTCGTCGTAGAAACCACTCTGGGTGACGTGCTGTCCCAGGCTCATGCCGTAGACGCCGCCGCCCAGGCACAGTGCGACCATGACACCGATCACTATGTATCGGTACTGGTACACCGTTCGACCCCACCAGGCGAACACGTAATGCTCCTATCGGTCACCGAAACTCTGGACTTCTTCGTCGGCCTCTACACGGCCGACCCCCGGGCTTTGTAGTTGTCTATACGCGCGAGGTCAGTAGCGACGACAGCGGCCGGAACGGCTGCAGCCAGGCGCCCTGCTCGGGTAGCGAGTCAAGTCCGATCCGCGGTAACGGCTCCCGGAAGACACCGGGGATGTCTTCCAGATCGACGAACTCCAAGGTATCCGACGCTAACGCCCAACTGGCATGTTCGCGAAATCCGAGCACCTGGACCTCGACGCCGCTTCGCGCGATGTCTTCCAGCGGAAGTTTGAACGCCTGACCGTCGGCCGACGCGACGATCAGCCCGGCCAGACCTTCGCTGTTGCGCAGCGCGATGTGGGCCAGCATGTCGCTGTCGACGTCACTGTCCTCGTCGATCTTCGGTTTGGCGAAGACCGCGAAGCCGACGTTGCGCAGGGCCTCCACCCAGGGCCGGACGACGTCGGCGCTGCCCGGGGCGATGTTGGTGAACACGGTGGCCTCGGGCTCGAGCGCCACCTCCCGTCCGGAGTCGGCGTGCGCGGCCGACAGGTCCGCGGTGCGGGCGAGCAGCCAGCGGCCCAGCGCGTCGAAGCGCGGCCGGTGCGCCGCGGTCGGACGGCCGCCGAGGA
>NZ_BCRS01000286.1 GCF_001552715.1 Mycolicibacterium vaccae NBRC 14118 = CIP 105934
GGCTGGGTGCGCGCGACGTCGCGGCGCTGTGGCGACGTGCGGCCAGCCTGGTCGACGGCGGCGCCTCCTCAGCGGATGCCGACACGGCGACCGCGCAGATCGTCGCCGCGCTCGGGCCCGACGCCGACGCGGCGTGCCTGGCCGACGCGATCTGCGATCCCGGCCCGGCCACGGCGTACTCGGAGCCGGGGCACGCCAGGATCGTCGCGCTGGGGCGTGAGTTGACCGCGCTGCGGGCCCACCTGGACAGCCCGCTGCCGGAGCTGCTGGCGGAGGTGCGGCGTCTGCTCGGCATCGACACCGAAGTGCGGGCCGCGCAGCCGGTCTCGGCGGGATGGTCGGGCACCGAACACCTCGACGCGTTCGCCGACGTGGTGACCGATTTCGCGTCGCGGGGCGCGACCACGGTGTCGGCGTTGCTGGCCTACCTCGACATCGCCGAGCAGGTCGAGAACGGCCTGGCGCCGGCCGAGGTCACGGTGTCCGCCGAGCGCGTGCAGATCCTGACCGTGCACGCGGCCAAGGGCCTGGAATGGCAGATCGTGGCGGTGCCGCACCTGTCCGGTCGGATCTTCCCGTCCACCGCCTCCCCGCGCACCTGGCTCACCGACGCCGCCGACCTGCCGCCCCTGCTGCGCGGTGACTGCGCGGCGGTGTCCGAGCACGGCGTGCCGGTGCTCGACACCTCCGACGTCAGCGATCGGAAAGGGTTGTCGGACAAGATCTACGATCACAAGCGCAGCCTGGACCAGCGACGCACCGACGAAGAACGCCGTCTGCTGTACGTGGCGATCACCCGCGCCGAGGACACGCTCCTGGTGTCCGGCCACCACTGGGGTGCCACCGAGTCCAAGCCGCGCGGCCCGTCGCAGTTCCTGAATGAGCTCAAGGACGTCATCGACGCGTCCGCGGCCGACGGAACGCCGTGCGGCATCGTCGACGTGTGGACCGAGGCCCCCGCCGACGGGGAGTCCAATCCGTTGCGGGACCGGGTCGTCGAGGCCGTGTGGCCGGCGGATCCGTTGGCCGGCAGGCGCACGCACACCGACCGCGGCGCCGATCTGGTCGCCACGGCGATGGCGGCCGCGCCGCAACCCGACCAGATCCCCGACGTCCACGGCTGGGCTGCCGATGTCGACGCGCTGCTGGCCGAACGCGAACTGGCTGCCCGCCGACCGGCACCGCGCCTGCCGCAGCAGCTGTCGGTCAGCGCGATGGTCGAACTCGGGCGTGACCCCGAAGCGGTCGCCGCGCGGCTGCAACGCCGGCTGCCTCGGCGGCCCGACGCGCAGGCGTTGCTGGGTACCGCTTTCCACGAATGGGTGCAGCGCTACTTCCAGGCCGAGAAGCTGTTCGATCTCGACGACCTGCCCGGGGCGGCCGACGCGGACCGTGATGACCGCGGCGAGCTCGAGGAACTACAGAACTCGTTCGCGGTGTCGCCGTGGGCGGCCCGTACCCCGGTCGACGTCGAGGTGCCTTTCGACATGATGCTCGCCGGGCGGGTGGTGCGCGGTCGCATCGACGCGGTGTTCGCCGACGACGACGGCGGGGTCACGGTGCTGGACTGGAAGACCGGCGAGCCACCCGCGACCGAAGAAGAGCTGCGGCACAACGCTGTTCAGCTCGCCGTGTACCGACTGGCGTGGGCGCGACTGCACGGATGTCCGGTGTCTTCGGTGCGTGCGGCGTTCCACTACGTGCGGTCCGGGCGCACGGTGATGCCGGAAGACCTGCCCGACGAGGAGGCGCTGACCGCGCTACTGACCGAGCCGTCCGAGGAGCAGGAGGTGGCTCAGCTGTCGCGGTAGACCTTCCACGCCTGCCTGATCATCGGGATCTGCAACGGGAGGCGGGCAATCGCCCCGACCCGCATCGGGAGCGTCTTGGCCGGATCGTTGAACCACAGCCGGACCATGTTCACGTTGCCCGGGAACACCCCGACGAACAGCGCGATCGCCGACAGCGCGCCGGCCCTGCGGGTCCTGGGTGCCAGCAGCAGGGCGCCGACGCCGATCTCGGCGACGCCGGAGGCATAGGTGTAGAAGCGCTGGGTGCCCGGAAGTTCCTCGGGCACGATGGAGTCGAACGGTTTCGGTGCGGCGAAGTGCAGGATGCCCATACCGATCAGCCAGGTACCCATCCGGGCGCCGCGTGATGACTTGGTGATCTGCTGCAGTGCCGTGGAGGACGTGGCCATGATTACATTGTGCTGGTGCGGCTGCCTCACCCCTTGACCGGCCCTCGTGGCTGAAGGACGTCTGCGCCGGCGGGTGCGCCGGTTCGATCAGTCGCTGGCCGACATGCCGGTCCACGCGCTCACCGATCGGGTGCAGATCCCGACCGAGACGGTCAGCCCGGCCCGGCGGATCACCGTGCGGGTCATCTACGCGACGGCCGCGTTGTTCGCCGCGGTGCTGATCGTCTACCTCGACCGCGACGGATACCGAGACGTCCAGGACAACCAGCTGTCGTTCCTGGACTGCCTCTACTACGCGACGGTGTCACTGTCGACCACGGGCTACGGCGACATCACCCCGGTGACCCCGGAGGCGCGTCTGATCAACGTGCTGATCATCACGCCGCTGCGGGTCGCGTTCCTGATCGTGCTGATCGGCACCACCGTCGAGACCCTCACCACGCAATCGCGTCAGGTCTACCAAATCCAGCGTTGGAGGAGAAGGTTGCGTAACCACATCATCATCGTCGGCTACGGCACCAAGGGCCGCACCGCTGCCGCGGCGATGGTCGGCGACGAGATCGCTCCCGGCGACATCGTGGTCGTCGACGAGGACGCCGCGGCACTGGAGCGCGCCAAGAGCGCGGGGCTGGTCACCATCCGTGGCAGCGCCACCGATTCCGAAGTGCTGCGTCTGGCCGGCGCCCAGCACGCCAAGACCATCATCGTCGCCGCCAACCGTGACGACACCGCGGTGCTGGTGACGCTCACCGCCCGCGAGCTCGCCCCGAAGGCCAAGATCATCGCTGCGGTCCGGGAGACCGACAACGAACATCTGCTCAAGCAGTCCGGCGCGGACTCCACCGTGGTGACCTCGGAGACCGCGGGCCGTCTGCTCGGCATCGCCGTGCAGACCCCCAGCGTGGTCGAGATGATGGAGGACCTGCTCACCCCGGACCGCGGGTTCGCCATCGCCGAACGTGAGGTCAGCCCGAAAGAGGTCGGCGGCTCACCGCGCCACGGCACGGACATCGTGCTCGGCGTGGTACGCGACAACAAGCTGATCCGCGTCGACGATCCAAAGGTCGACGCACTGGAGTTGGGGGATCGGCTGTTGTACATCCGCCCGGCGGACGAGGACCGATGAGCGC
>NZ_BCRS01000287.1 GCF_001552715.1 Mycolicibacterium vaccae NBRC 14118 = CIP 105934
CCGAGCCGCTGTCCGAGGTGGCCACCAAGATCGGCGGGACCGCGCTGACGCTGGACGTGACCGCCGACGACGCCGTCGACCGGATCGCCGAACACGTCCGCCAGCACCATGACGGCACGCTCGACATCCTGGTCAACAACGCAGGCATCACCCGCGACAAGCTGCTGGCCAACATGGACGAGGCCCGCTGGGATTCCGTGATCGCAGTGAATCTCATTGCACCGCTTCGCCTTTCCGAGGGACTGGTGGACAGCGGGCTGATCGGCGACGGCGGGCGCATCATCGGGCTTTCGTCGATGGCCGGCATCGCCGGCAACCGCGGGCAGACCAACTATGCCGCCACCAAGGCGGGCATGATCGGACTGACCGACGCACTGGCACCCCGCCTCGCCGAGAAGAACATCACCATCAACGCGGTCGCACCCGGTTTCATCGAGACCAAGATGACCGACGCGATCCCGCTGGCCACCCGCGAGATCGGCCGCCGGCTGAACTCGCTGTTCCAGGGCGGGAAGCCGGTGGACGTCGCCGAGGCGATCGCGTACTTCGCCAGCCCGGCGTCGAATGCCGTGACCGGCAACACGATCCGGGTGTGCGGCCAGGCGATGCTGGGGGCGTGACGGTGAGCGATCAGCAGCCCTCCGGGCTGAAGAACCTGGCGCGCGCCGCCGTCGGCGCGCTGCCGGTGGTGCGGCGCGGCGACACCCTGCCCACCCGGACACTGACCGTCGAGGAACTGTCCGTCGACCCCGTCAACGTCGCCGAGTACGCGAAGGTCACGGGTCTGCGGTTCGACAACACCGTTCCGCTGACCTACCCGTTCGCGCTGACCTTCCCCACCGTGATGTCACTGATCACCGGCTTCGACTTCCCTTTCGCGGCAATGGGTTCGGTGCATCTGGAGAACCACATCACCCAGTACCGGCCGATCGCGGTGACCGACACCGTGTCGGCGACCGTGCACGCCGAGAACATGCGCGAGCACCGGCGCGGGCTGCTCGTGGACATCGTGACCGACGTGAAGGTCGGCAACGATGTTGCGTGGCACCAGATCACGACGTTTCTGCACCAGCAGCGCACCAGCCTGTCCGACGAACCGAAGGCGCCGCCACAGAAGCAGCCCAAACTGCCTCCGCCGAACGCGGTGCTGCACATCACCCCCGGGCAGATCCGGCACTACGCATCCGTCGGCGGGGACCACAACCCGATCCACACCAATGCGGTGGCCGCCAAGCTGTTCGGCTTCCCGACCGTGATCGCACACGGGATGTTCAGCGCCGCAGCGGTACTGGGCAACATCGAAGGCCAGCTGCCGGACGCGGTGAAGTACTCGGTGCGATTCGCCAAACCGGTGGTGCTGCCCGCACGGGCCGGCCTCTACGTCGACCGCACGGCCGAGGGCTGGGATCTGACCCTGCGGCACCTGACCAAGGGCCACCCGCACCTGACGGGCACCGTCACCGGTCTGTGACGACCGCTAGCCGGTGGTGACCGCGGCGCCGTCGACGTCCACCGTCGACGGCGCGCCCTTGAGGCCCCGCCAGAACAGGTTGATCATCAGCTCGGCGGCTTCGTCGACGCCGGCGTCCCCGGTGCTCACCCGCGACGCGATCGCCTCGCCGGCGCCGACCAGCGCGACCGCCATCAACTCGAAGTCGGCATCGGGTTCGGGAAACTTGGTGCCCGAACGCAGCAACCGGCCGACGAGCTCGATGATGCGTTCGCGTCCCTCGCGCACGGTGTGGGCGAAGGCCTGCGAGCTGGTGGCCTGCGTGTAGAGCACCATCCACGAGGCGCGGTTGGCGTCGATGTACCTCAGGAACGCCAGCACCGCGGAGCGCAACAACTCCTTGGGCGCCGCGCTGAAGTCGATGTTGCTGCTCACCTCGTCGACGAACCGGCCGAGCTCGCGGTTCAGGCACGCCCCGAACAGCTCCTCCTTGGAGCCGTAGTACAGGTACAACATCGGCTTGCTGATCTGCGCTTCGGCGGCGATCGCGTCCATCGACGTCTCGTGGTAGCCGTTCACGGAGAAGATCTCCACTGCGGCGTCGAGCATCTGCTGTTCACGCACGGCACGCGGCAAGCGTTTGGTTCCACCTGCCATTGAGCGTGCCTTCCTGACCGACGAGCGACGAACGTCCTACACCAGGGTAAGCACTAGTCGACCGTTCAGCCGCCGCAGCGCGGCGAGAGTCCCTTCATCCCGATGATCCGCATCACCGACTCGTCGATGCGCGGCATGGTCAGCTCCCCGGCCGCCACCGCCTGCTCCAGCCGGTCCAGCACCGCGGGCACCTCCGCCGTGCTCAGCCACAGCGCCACGTCGGCCCCGGCCTGCAGGCTGCGCAGCACCGCGTCGGCGACGCCCAGGCGGTCGGTGATGGCCTGCATGCCGGACAGGTCGTCGGTGAACACCGGGCCGCCGAACGGCGGGCCGCCGTAGTCACCCGAGCGCAGCAGCGCGTACGCGGGCGGGCTGAGGCTGGCGGGCTCGCTGCCGGTCAGACCGGGCACCTCCAGGTGGCCGACCATCACCCCGACCGGGGCCTGCGTGGTCAGCGTGCGGTACGGGATCAGGTCGTGGGCCTGCAGATCGGCCAGCGGCGGGGTGACCACACCGCCGGTGTGCGTATCGCCGTCGCCGTTGCCGTGCCCGGGGAAGTGCTTGAGCACCGGAAGCAGCCCGGCCTGCCGCAGGCCGGCGGCATAGGCGCCCGCATAGTCGGTGACCTGGGCCGGATCCGCGCCGAACGACCGGTCGCCGATGACGCTGCCGTCGGGCGCGTCGGTGATGTCCACCACCGGCGCGAAGTCGATCGTGATCCCCATGTCGCGCATCTTGCGCCCGCGCTCGAACGCGATCTGGCGCACCTGCTCCGGGGTGCTGGTGGCGGCCAACTGGCGCGGCGAGGGCTGGGCGCCGATCAGTCCGGCGAGCCGCGACACCCGGCCGCCTTCCTCGTCGACGCTGACGGCCAGCGGCAGCGGGGTGGCGTCGGTGGCGATGCCGGCCAGGGAGCCGTCGGTCAGCATCGACAGGTCCGACCAGCTGCCCACCATGACGCCGCCGACCCGATGGTTCTCGGACACCGAGCGGGCGTCCGCGGCGCCTGTGACCCCGACCATCAGCCGCTGGGCGAGTTTGTCGCGGGTCGACATCGCCGCGACGACGGCCGCCGGGTCACCGCACGCCGGATACGGTGATAACAGGTAAGAAACAGCAGGGCGGCAAAGACC
>NZ_BCRS01000288.1 GCF_001552715.1 Mycolicibacterium vaccae NBRC 14118 = CIP 105934
CAGGCCGACGATGCGCGCCACGTCCGTCGGCCGCAGCCCGCCCGGGGCCGGACCGCGCACCACCACCCCGGCATTGGGGTTGGCCGCCGTGACCCACTTCGCGGTCGCCGCGCCGGCCGCGCACGAGCGGAGGTCCGCGGGCGTGACCAACACCACCAGATCCGCCGACGACACCGCCGTGTCGCCGGCCGGTCCGGGCCGCCGGGCGACATCGCACACCACTGTCACGCCCGCGCGACTGCCTGCCGCGATCACCGCTTCGAGCGGGGCGGGATCCACCTCGTTGCTGGGATCGTCACCAGACAACACCCGGCTTCCGGACAGCACGCTGACGCCACGACGGTGGGGCAGCGCGTCGCGCAGCGCGGAGAAGCTGACCCGCCCGCCCGCCAGCGAAAGATCCGGCCAACGCAGGCCGGGTTCGGTCTCACTGCCGAGCACCAGATCGAGGCCGCCGCCCCACGGATCCCCGTCGATCAGCAGCGAGTTCGCCGCGATCTTCGCCAAAGCTGTCGCGAACACGGAAGCGCCGCCCCCGCCACGACCGGCCAGCACCGCCACCACGGGGCCCCGCACCCCGGCGTGGCGTGCCGCCTCGGTGGCGTCGGCGAGTTCGGCCATCAGCTCGCGGTCGTCGGTGGGTAACGTCACGACGCGCTGCGCGCCGATCGCCACCGCGGCCTCCCAGTCGTCCGGTCCGGGCGCGTCGCCGCTGATCAGGAGCACTCTGGGACGCCGGGGCAGCCTCCGCGCAGCGCACCGGCAGGCCGCCGCCGCGTCGACGAGGACCGCCGCGGCGCCGGTCCACACCCGATGACTGGACGGATCCGTCGCGCGCACCACCTGCATGCCTGCGGCGGCGACAACGCGGTCGATGTCGGCGCTGAGCACCGGATCATCGACCAGAACCAGGATGGCCTCGGCAACGGTCATGGCTTCGAGCCTGAGCCCGCGCCGCCCCGCGCACCAGGGTGCGGGCAACGATCTGTGGATCAAAATCACACTGTGGACAACTGCCGCGGTATGCGTGCGTGCCCAGCGAAAACAACGTTCCGCAACGCCGACAAGAGGGGCGTGATCTATCCGGAACGCGAAATACCCCAGAAAAGGGACGACCCCCGCCAGGGGGGGAGGAGGCGGAGGTCGTCGTGTATCAGCCCCGGGGGGGTCGGGCTGATGCACACCCGGCATAAGCCGAGTAATGACAACTATACACACGCATGACAGGGCCGGCGCAAGTACCGAAACGGGAACAAGTCGGTCAAGGACCAGGAAAGATGCAGTCGCAGACAGGTGTCGTGAACTGCCAATTTGTACGATCTGCCGTCATCTGTCACGCACACCCACCCTTATGCTGGCGAAGTGACCCCACCCGAGCCGGCCACCGAGGACAGCAACACGCCCACCACGCCGACTCCACCGGACCGTCCGGTGCGCACAGCAGCGTTCTTCGACCTCGACAAAACTGTCATCGCGAAATCCAGCACTTTGGCTTTCAGCAAACCGTTCTTCAGCCAGGGGCTAATCAACCGGCGCACTGTTCTGAAGTCGAGTTACGCGCAATTCCTATTCCTGATGTCCGGCGCGGACCACGAACAGATGGACCGCATGCGCTCCTACATCACCAACATGTGCGCCGGCTGGGATGTCGAGCAGGTGAAGGCGATCGTCGGGGAGACCCTGCACGAGATCGTCGACCCGCTGGTGTTCGCTGAAGCCGCAGAGCTCATCGCCGACCACAAACTGTGCGGACGCGATGTCGTGGTCGTTTCCGCGTCGGGCGAGGAGATCGTGGCGCCCATCGCCCGCGCGCTGGGGGCCACCCACGCGATGGCGACGCGGATGGTGGTCGAAGACGGCAAGTACACCGGCGAGATCGCCTTCTACTGCTACGGCGAGGGCAAGGTCGAAGCCATCCGCGCGCTGGCCGATCGCGAGGGTTACGCGCTCGAGCATTGCTACGCATACTCCGACTCGATCACCGACCTGCCGATGCTGGAACTGGTCGGGCACCCCACCGCGGTCAACCCGGACAGGGCGCTGCGTAAAGAGGCGGTGGCACGCGGCTGGCCGGTCCGCACGTTCTCCAAGCCGGTGTCCCTGCGCGACCGGATCCCGGCACCGTCCGGGGCGGCCGTGGCGACCACCGCCGCCGTCGGCGTGAGCGCGCTGGCGGCGGGGGCGCTCACGTACTCGCTGCTGCGCCGATTCGCGTTCTGATACCAGCTACTCGCCGGTACGGAAGCATTGCTGAAGCGCGACATCACAATCCGGGCGCACAACGGCGTTTACCCCTTGATGTGACCGTGGTCACGTAGTACAAAGGAATCACGGAAGCTGGGTGAGGCCAAGGCCGAGCCGGAAGAGAAGGCTCGGCCTCCCGACCTCAGCTCCCTAGCACGGGTCCCGGAACCCACGCGGAGCACATACCGCCATATAGGTACGAGCGTTGCGGGCCTGCGTAATTGCGAAGATCGGACGGCAACACCGACCCCTTGGGTGGGGCCGCAGCCGTAGCGGAGCGCAAGGACGCCGAGGCCACCCACGCAACCCACACGGCACGCTTGGCCTCCGGTGACCCGTGCTAGCGGGCGGTGAGCCGATACGGTCGCAAGACCTATCGGGTCACCGCCCGCTTCACGTTTGCTGAGCGATTCGGCTCAGGAGGTCGCGTTCTGCGCGATCGCCAGGGCTTCGCGGGCGCCGGCGTGCAGCCCCTCGCTGCTGAGCACGAGCCACGCCGCCAGACCGTCCGGCGTCCCGGACGCGAAGCCCCTGGCCGCGGCGCGGTAGTCGCCGGAGCGCCGCATCCAGTGCACTTCGGGCACTCCGAGACCGTGCGGATCCAAGCCGCTGGCGATGGTGATCAGCCTGGACACCGCACGCGCGACGACACCGTCGGCGACGCCGAACGGTTCCAGCGTCAGCAGCTCCCCGTGCGCGACGGCGGCCAGCACCGTCGCCGGTACCCGCGTGCCGCCGGTGGCCAAGTCGGCCAGGAGTTCCAGCCGTCGTCCGGTGCCTTCCCGGGGCCGGCCCAGTGCGTCGTCGTCGACCAGGTCCGACGCGGCCAGCGCGTGCAGCCTCGCGATGGCCTGCAGCGGTGCGCGCCGCCACACGCCGACCAGCGCCCCTTCCCCGCCTTCGAGCGCCTCGGCGACGCGCAGCGCCCCGGCCAGCACCGGGTCGCGGTCGCCGTCCGGCGCGAACTGCAGCGGTCCGCCGTCGAGCACCGAC
>NZ_BCRS01000289.1 GCF_001552715.1 Mycolicibacterium vaccae NBRC 14118 = CIP 105934
AACCGGCGGATGGTGGCGATCCTGTCGATCGCCACCACGTTCGTCGCGGTGGCCGCGCTCGTCGTGGCCGTCCTGCTGATGGTCGGCGGCCAGCGCACGATCGAGGCGAAGCAGGAGCGTGAACGCCGGTTCGTCGACACTGCCGCACAGTCGGTAGTCAACATGTTCAGTTACACCCAGAACACGATCGACGAGAGCGTGGACCGGTTCGTCAACGGCACCAGCGGTCCGCTGCGCGCGATGATGACCCAGGAGGGCAACGTCGAGAACCTCAAGCTGCTGTTCCGCGACACCAATGCCAGTTCGGAGGCGGTGGTCAACGGCGTGGCGCTGGAGAAGATCGACGAGATCGCCAAGAACGCGGCGGTTCTGGTGTCGGTGCGGGTCACCGTGACCGATCTCGACGGCAACAACGCGCCCTCGGAGCCGTACCGGATGCGGGTGATCATCCACGAGGACGACAACGGGCACATGACGGCCTACGACCTCAAATACCCCGACGGGGGCAACTGATGCGCGACTGGCCCGGCAAGCTCATCGGAGCGCTCGGGGTACTGATGGCAACGGGTTTCGTCGCCCTCGCGGCGGTCGGCGGATCGCTGTACTGGAACGGCGTGGTGCTGCACAGCGAGGAGCAGGCGCGCGAGGAGTTGCCGCCGCTGGCCGCTGAGCAGATCCCGCGGGTGTTCGGCTTCGACTACCAGACGGTGGAACGCAGTTTCGCCGAGGTATATCCGATGCTCACTCCGGAGTACCGCAAGGAGTTCGAGGACCGCGTCACCAACGAGATCATCCCTCAGGCGCGGGACCGCCAGCTGATCAGCCAGGCGCATTCCGTGGGCACGGGACTCCTTGACGCCCAGCGCACCTCGGCGTCGGTGATGGTGTACATGAACCGCACCGTGACCGACAAGGCGAAGGAGTCCGTCTACGACGGCAGCCGGCTGCGCGTCGACTACAAGAAGGTCGACGGCAAGTGGCTGATCGCCTACATCACGCCGATCTGAGCCCAGCCGCACCCGTTTCGATGCCATTGGTACCGTAACGCCGGGAAGTCGGTGCGACGAGGGAGACGACTATGCACATCGCGGTCACCGGGGGCATCGGCTACCTGGGCGCCCACACGGTTCGCGCGTTGCTCGAAGCGCAGCACCGGATCCGGCTTCTGGTGCTGCCGCAGGAACAGGACGCACCGGTCATCGGGCGGCTGCGCGCGCTGGGCGAGGTCGACGTCGTCGTCGGTGACGTCCGCGACGAGTCCACCGTGACCGCACTGCTGACCGGTGTCGACGCGGTCGTGCACGCCGCGGGCGTGGTGGGCACCGACGAACGCCGCGCCCAGCTGATGTGGGACATCAACGCCCATGCCACGGAACACGTTCTGACACGCGCGGTCGACCTCGGCCTGGACCCGGTGGTCTCGGTGAGCAGTTACAGCGCGCTGTTCCCGCCACCGGACGGTGTCATCTCGGCGGACTCGCCGACCTCCGACGGCCGCAGCACCTATGCCAAGACCAAGGGATACGCCGACCGGGTGGCAAGGCGCCTGCAGGACACCGGAGCACCCGTCGTGGTGACCTATCCGTCCAGCGTCGTCGGCGCAGCGTTCGGCGGCACCGCGGTGGGCGTCACCGAACGCGGATGGGCGCCGATCGTGCGGGCCCGCGTCGCCCCCAGAGTGCGTGCGGGCATGCAGATGATCGACGTCCGCGACGTGGCCGACGTCCACACCCGGCTGATGCGCCCGGGACGCGGCCCGCGGCGGTATGTCTGCGGCGGCGTGATGCTGACCTTCGACGAGATGATCGACGCGCTGGAGGAGGGGTTGGGCCGGCCCGTGCGTCGAATCCCGCTGTCTCCGAAGGTGTTGCTGGCCACAGGCCGGCTCTCCGATGCGTTCGGGCGCTACGTGCCGCTCGGCGACGGGCTCAGCTACGAGGCGGCCCTGCTGCTCACCGCCGCCACGCCGACCGACGACCGCGCCACCACCGAGGATCTCGGGCTGACGTGGCGCTCGCCCCACCAGGCGATCGTCGAGTCGTTCCGGCCGTCAGCCGGCCTTCCGCGACGTGACGGCGTCGGCCAGCAGTAGCGCGATCCGCGCCCGCAGAGCCTCGGTGTCGTCGTCGGCGGCCGCCGTGGTCAGCAGCAACGCGGCCCCGGCAGCCATCACCAGCACCGCGCGGGCATCCTGATCGGCCTGTCGACGTTCTTCGTCGGTGCGCGCGCCGAGACGCTCGGCGTAGAGCAGGGCCGCCGGTCCGCTGAAGCTCGCCCACAGGTTGGTACGCAGCTCGGTGTTCTCACTCAGTGCCAGAAGCAGCCCCGGTACCGCGGCCTTCATGTCGGGTCTGTTGAACAGTTCGTGGCTGCCGCGCACCACCCACTCGATCCAGCCATCCAAGTCGGTGCCGGAAAAGGGTGAGAGATCGGGTGTTTCGCCCAGGATGGCGTGCAGCACCAGCTCGGCCTTCGAGGACCAGCGCCGGTTCAGGCTCGACCGTCCGACGCCGGCGCGTGCCGCGACCAGGCGCAGGCTCAGATCGTCCCAGCCGACCTCGAGCAGCAGTTCGCGCGTCGTCGCATACACCCGCTCGTCGATCGACGAATCGCGCGGGCGCCCGGTTGTCCTGCGGTCACCCATCGTCGGTCAGCCGCGGTACCGCCGGAGGTAACTCACGATCCGGCGGAGCGGGTACGGGCGCGGCCAGTCGTCGGCGCGGAACAGTGCATCGGTGCCGCCGTCGACGAAGATCACGCTGCCACAGGAGAAGTCGGCGGCATCGGAGAGCATGAAACACATCCACCGCGCCAGCAACTCAGGGTCGCCGTAGCCGCCGAGGGGCACCGGGAACCGCTCGACGAGCTTGGCCTGGCGGTTGTCGGCCAGTTGTTCCTGCAGCAGCGGCGTCATCACCGCGCCCGGGGCCACCACGTTGAGCCTGATCCCGGCTCCGGCCCACTCCGGGAGCACCGCGGTGCGCCTGGCCCAGCGGGTGACCGCGATCTTGGAGGCCGCGTACACCATCGCGGCCCGGCCGGGACCGTGGAAACGCGTGGCGCGCAAGGCGCGGTCGACGTCGCCGGCCAGCAGGGCGCGCACCGCGCGGCGCGGCACCCCGGGTGTGACGGTGGTCGAGTTACTGCCCACGACAACAA
>NZ_BCRS01000290.1 GCF_001552715.1 Mycolicibacterium vaccae NBRC 14118 = CIP 105934
CGAGCCGCGCCTGCTGCTGCTGGACGAACCGATGGCCGCCCTCGACGTCACGGCGGCGCCCGCGCTGCGCCGGCTGTTGCGCGAGGTGCTGCGCGACGCCGGCCGCACCGCGATCATCGTGACCCACGACCTGTTCGACGCGCTGGCCGTGGCCGACCGGGTCGCTGTCGTCGAGAACGGCCGGATCGTGGAGAGCGGGCCGGCGCGGGAGGTGCTGACAGCCCCGCGCAGCGACTTCTCGGCGCGCATCGCCGGGGTCAACCTGGTCGCCGGGACCGTCGCCGAGCCCGGCGTGGTGCGCACCGCGTGGAACACCGCGATCGCGGGGACCGGCGACGTCACCGTCGGCGCGGCCGTCGTCGCATTGTTCCGGCCCGACGCGGTGGCGGTACATCTGGAACCGCCCCACGGCAGCCCGCGCAACGTGATCGAGCTCACGATCGCCGAGGTCGACGTGCACGGCGACGGCGTCCGGGTGCGCGGCGCCGACCAGCCCGACGGCGGCACCGGGCTGGCCGCTGACATCACGGTGGCCGCCGCCGCGGAGCTGAACCTGGTGCCCGGGCAGACGGTGTACTTCGTGGTCAAGGCTCGTGAGGTGCGCCTGCACCCGGCAGTCTGACGTTCACCCGCCCGCCGTCATGCGCGGGAAGGCCGAAACGTTAGGTAAATTACTGGCCGACTCGGCCGGCGACGATCCGCGGCGGCGGAGAGGGCGTTCGTGGACTAGGTGGTGAACTTGTCGGGCAGGTGGCGCGGGCCGGCGCAGGCACCCGAAAGGAGCCGCCGCACCGACCTCGACGGCCTGCGGGGTCTGGCCATCGCCCTGGTCGCCGTGTTCCACATCTGGTTCGGCCGGGTGTCCGGCGGCGTGGACGTCTTCCTGGTCCTGTCGGGTTACTTCTTCGGCGCGATGGTGTTGCGCCGCGCGCTGAACCCGGAGTCCTCGCTCAACCCGCTCCCGCTGCTGCGCCGGCTGGCGCGGCGGCTGCTGCCTGCGCTGGTGGTGGTGCTGGGCTTCGCGGCGCTGCTGACCGTGACCATCCAGCCGCAGACCCGGTGGGAGTCCTTCGCCGACCAGAGCCTGGCCAGCCTGGGCTACTACCAGAACTGGCATCTGGCCGGAACCGCAGCGGACTACAGCCGCGCCGGGGAGGCCGTCAGCCCACTGCAACACCTGTGGTCGATGTCCGTGCAGGGCCAGTTCTACCTGGCGCTGCTGGTGGTGGTCCTGGTACTGACCGCGCTGGCCCGCCTGATCGCCGGCGCCCGGCTCAAGGGCGTGCTGGTCACGGTGCTCGGTGCGCTGACCGTCGCGTCGTTCTGGTACGCGGTTGTCGCGCAGGCCGAGCACCCGCCGAGCGCGTACTACGACAGCTTCGCGCGGGCCTGGGAACTGCTTGCCGGCACCGTCGCGGCGCTGCTGTTCACCGGGCTGCGCATGCCGACGTGGTTGCGGACCGTGGCCGCGGCCGCCGGAATTCTGCTGATCGTGTCCTGCGGCGCCTGGATCGACGGGGCGCAGTTGTTCCCGGGACCGTGGGCGCTGGTGCCGGTGGCCGCCACTCTGCTGGTGATCGCCGCCGGGGCCGGGCAGCCGGACGGGGTGGCCGCCCCGCTGCGGTTGCTGTCGAGCCGCGTCCTGGTCTGGCTCGGCGCGATCGCGTACTCGCTGTACCTGTGGCACTGGCCGGTGCTGATCTTCTGGCTGGTGCACACCGGGCGGGCCGGCGCGGGCGTCCTCGACGGCCTCGGGGTGCTGGCGGTGTCGCTGTTGCTGGCGTTCCTGACCCACCGCTTCGTCGAGAACCCGCTGCGCTACGCCGACGCCCGGCCGGCCCGTCCGCACCGGGCGGCACGGGTGTGGGGTGCGCTTCGCCGCCCCACGGTCGCGCTCGGTGGGGCGGTGGCGCTGCTGGCCGTCGCGCTCACGGTGTCGTCGTTGTCCTGGCGCGAACACGTCACCCTGCAGCGCGCCAACGGGCATGAGCTGGCACAACTGCCCGAACGCGACTACCCGGGCGCGCGGGCGCTGACCAACCGGCTGCGGGTGCCGGAACTGCCGATGCGGCCCAGCGTCCTGGAAGCCCGCGACGACCTGCCCGCGACCACGCAGGACGGTTGCATCAGCGACTTCCTCAATCCCGAGGTCATCAACTGCATCTACGGCGATCCCGATGCCCTCCGCACCATCGCGCTGGCCGGCGGCTCGCACGCCGAGCACTGGATCACGGCACTGGACATGCTGGGTGTGCGCCACGGCTTCCGCGTGGTCACCTATCTGAAGATGGGCTGCCCGCTGACCACCGAACTGGTGCCGATGATCGCCATCTCGGACAACCCCTATCCGCAGTGTCACCAGTGGAATCAGGACGTGATGGCCCAGCTGGTCGCCGACCGGCCGGACTACGTGTTCACCACCACCACCCGGCCGAGGATCGACGGCCCGGGCGACATCGTGCCGGACGGCTACCTCGGCATCTGGGACACCTTCGCCGCCCACGACATCGCCATGCTCGGTATGCGCGACACCCCGTGGCTGGTCAGGAACGGATGGTTGAGGGACCCGGCGGACTGCCTGGCGCGCGGCGGCGACGCGATCAGCTGCGGGGTGAAGCGGTCCTGGGCGCTGTCGGACGTCAACCCGACGCTGGCGTACACCGAGCAGTATCCGCTGTTGCGGCCGCTGGATCTCAGCGATGCCGTCTGCGACGTCACCGACTGCCGTGCCACCGAGGGAAACGTGCTGGTGTACCACGACTCTCATCACGTGTCCGCGACGTACATGCGGACCATGGCCGACGAGCTCGGCCGACAGCTCAGGCTGGCCACCGGCTGGTGGTGAGCGGGGCTGCTGTCCCGGCCGCAACCGCTAGCCCGATTTGCGGGGCCGCAGAAGGGCAGCCAGTTCTTCCCTGCTGCTGACGCCGGTCTTGATCATCGCCTTGTAGATGTGCCCCTCCACGGTGCGGGGCGACAGCACGAGGCGCTCGGCGATGTCGCGATTGGACAGCCCCAGTCCCAGCAGAGCGATCACCTCGCGCTCACGCTCGGTCACCGGCAGGTCCGACCCGGCGGCTGCCAGTGCCGGGGTGCGCACTCCCCCGCCGTCGGCGGCCAGCGCGTCGGCGCGGGCGGCGCAGCCGAG
>NZ_BCRS01000291.1 GCF_001552715.1 Mycolicibacterium vaccae NBRC 14118 = CIP 105934
CGCGCCGGCTGGCGCCCGGCGGGGCCGTCGTGATCGGCGGCGAGGTGAATTCGTCTGAGCTGCTGCGGGACCGGCTCCGGGTCGGCGGCGCGGACGCCGCCTACGTGTGCCGGGGCCGGGTCTGTGACATGCCGGTCACCACCGCCGAGGATCTCGCCACCGCACTGAGAGCGTCCGTGTAGCGTGCCGCTCATGAGTTTCGAGCCGGATGTACTGCAGGGTTTTGTCCAGCGCTATCTCGACACGGTGGTCAGCGGCAGCGCCGACGATGTGGCGGCGCTCTACGCCGAGGACGCCACCCTGGAAGATCCGGTCGGCGGTGGCGAGGTGCACATCGGACGGCAGGCCATCGCCGGGTTCTACAAGAATGTCTCGGGCGCCGAGATCACGACCGAATTGCTCAGCTTCCGCGCCGGTGGCCACGAGGCGGCGTTCGTCTTCGCGATCACGGTCGGCACGATGCGCATCGAACCCATCGAGGTCATGACGTTCGACGGCGACGGCCAGATCACGTCGATGAAGGCCTACTGGGGCCCGCAGAACATCACGCAGCTCTAGCCGCCGTCCCGGCGCGAGCGTGCGTGTCGGTGGGCCTGCGAGCGCACGAGCGTGCGCAAAGTAGGTCATTTCCCCGGCGAGTTGCCCGCAGACACGCACGTTCGCAGCTCGCGGGGGGCCTAGTAGACGGCGAACCACATCGCGATGTAATGGCAGATGGCCGCGACCGCGGTGCACGCGTGGAAGAACTCGTGGTGCCCGAACGTCGCGGGCCACGGGTTCGGCCACTTGAGCGCATAGAGCACCCCGCCGATGCTGTAGAGCGCGCCGCCGACGATCAGCAGCACCACCGCGGCCGTGCCGGCCCCGTGCATGATCGGGCCGATGAACCACACCGCGACCCAGCCCAACAGGATGTAGAGCGGCACCCCGAGCCAGCGCGGCGACGACGGCCAGAGCATCTTCAGCGCCACGCCCGCCAGCGCGCCGCCCCACACGATCCACAGCAGCACCATGCCGTCGCGTTCGGGCAGCGCCAGCAGCGCGAACGGGGTGTAGCTGCCCGCGATGAACAGGAAGATCATCGAATGGTCGGCGCGCTTCATCCATTTGCGCGCGGTGACCGACGTCCAGTTGACCCGGTGATAGACCCCGCTGACGGTGAACATCGCCACAATGGTCAGCGTGTAGATCAGCGTGGCGATCCCGGCGCGGGTGGACTGCGTCGCCCACGACACCGCCACCAGCGTCGCGCCGCAGAAGACCGCGATCACCGCCGAGTACACGTGGATCCAGCCCCGCAACCTCGGCCTGCCCAGGAACTGGGCGACGCCTTCGGCGACCGCTTCGGGAAGATCCTCGGGGTCCCGCGGGGAATCGGCGGTGTACCACGGTTCGAGGGATGTGGGCATGTCACCTCCGCTTGCGTGGGCTGGGTTTACCTCGCGCCACAGTAGTCTGAATGATCGTGGACCTTATTCCGCGGCGCCTCAAGGAGCCGATGTACCGGCTCTACGAGATGCGTCTGCGCCAGGGGCTCACGGCATCGCGCGCGGAACTACCCCGCCATATTGCCGTTCTGTGCGACGGCAACCGGCGATGGGCGCGTGAATTGGGTCACGACGACGTCAGCTTCGGCTACCGAGCGGGGGCCGGCAAGATCGCCGAGATGCTGCGCTGGTGCCAGGAGGCCGGCATCGAACTGGCCACGGTGTACCTGCTGTCCACGGAGAACCTGCAGCGTGACGACGACGAACTGGCCGCGCTGATCGAGATCATCACCGAGGTGGTCGAGGAGATCTGCGCGCCGGCCAACCGCTGGAGTGTCCGCACCGTCGGCGATCTGGAGCTGCTCGGTGAGGAACCGGCGCGCCGGCTGCGTGAGGCGGTCTCCTCGACGAGTGACACGGCCCCCGCGGGCTCCTTCCACGTGAACGTCGCCGTGGGTTACGGCGGACGCCAGGAGATCGTCGACGCGGTCCGCGCGCTGCTGAGCAAAGAACTGGCCAACGGCGTCACCGGCGACGGCCTGATCGAAGCGGTGACCGCCGAGGCGATCTCGGAGAACCTGTACACCTCCGGCCAGCCCGACCCCGATCTGGTGATCCGCACCTCGGGGGAGCAGCGGCTGTCGGGATTCCTGTTGTGGCAGAGCGCGTATTCGGAGATGTGGTTCACCGAGGCGTACTGGCCGGAGTTCCGCCGGGTGGACTTCCTGCGGGCGCTGCGCGACTACAGCGCCCGGCACCGGCGTTTCGGACGCTGACATGCTCGCCCTGTCGGCATCGGTGTTCGCACTGAGCTGGTGGCTGGGGCTGTATCTGCTCGCGCGCAATCCGCGCAAGGCCGTGCTGGTGCTGGCCGCGCTCGGACTGACCAGTTTCGCGCTCGTGGTGGCACTCGACGCCGTCCGCGTGGTCAGCGGCGCCGAGGTGCTCAGCCGCGTCGAGATCTACCTTGTCGCACTTCCCGGGATCGCGTGGTTCGCGGTGCTGCTGGAACTGTCGCGGCCGCGCGACACCTGGCGCAGCCGGGCCGGGGAGGCCGCGCTGGTCGCGTGCGTCGCGGTCGCCGCGTTCGCCGGGGCCGCGCTGGCCGGCGACGTCGAGGGTCCGCTGCGGCTCGGGCACTGGGTGATGTTCGCCGCGGTGTCGGTGCCGTCGCTGGGCCTGATGATCCAGACCACGGCCCGGCGGTCGCAGCCCCGCCCCGTGATCGGGTTCGTCGTGGTGGCCACGCTGTTCTTCGCGCTCGGCAACGCGATCCTGATCATCCCGCTGGGGCTGCTGCCCAGCTGGCTGGCGCTGGCGTCCACCGGTGTGGACGTCGCGCTGCTCGGTGTCGCCGTCGCGATCGGCGACGCATTCGACGAGGGCCAGGCGCTGCGCAAGGACATGCTGCGCTCGTTCGCAGGCACAGCCGTGGTCGCGGTCCTGTTCGGCGGGCAGTTGCTGATCGGTCTGGCCGTGGCGGGCCGGCACACCACGCTGGTCGTGCTGCTGTTCACCAGCCTGGCGGTGGCGATCGCGATCAACGTGCTGGCCGACCCGTTGGCCGGGCTGCTGGACCGGCTGGCGTTCTCCGGCTCACCGGGCCTGCGCGCCGACCGGGCCGCGCTGCGCGGCACCGAGGCGGCGCT
>NZ_BCRS01000292.1 GCF_001552715.1 Mycolicibacterium vaccae NBRC 14118 = CIP 105934
GGCGCACTGTGGGCTCTGGGCGGCGGGGGCGGGCAGCGCCGCGACCGCGACGGGTTGGGCCTGCGGCGCGCGCTGCATGACCGCGATCGTCGCGATCACCGCGACGACCCCGCCGACGGCGACGACGAGCGCGGCGATCAGTGCCGCCCGCGGCGGACCGTCTGGGGTCTGACTGCTCACCCGGTGAACTCTAGGACTGCGCCCCACCGGCGATCGGACAGGTCAGCGTCCGGGTGATCCCCGCCACCTGCTGCACACCGGGAACGACCGTCGCCTTCAGCTCCTCCAGCGAGGATGCGCCGACGCGCACCACGACGTCGTAGGGGCCCGTCACGTACTCCGACGACAGCACCCCGCGCAGACCCGCCAGTTGTCTGGCGATCACTTCGGCGCGGCCGACCTCGGTCTGGATCAGGACGAAAGCCTCGACCACTGGCGAAATCCCTCTCTCTGGCTGCATAGACTCCACGCCGCAGGGCCCCAACGTACCGCAGGTGCGTCGAGCGTTCAGAACGGCGAGAGGATCGGCGATGGCGGACGGAGGCGCCGACGACACACTGTCGGGTTCGGGCGAATTCGCCGTGATCGACCGCCTGGTCGCCGGCCGCCGCCAGCCCGCCTTCGTCACCGTCGGTCCCGGCGACGACGCGGCGGTCGTCGCGGCGCCCGACGGCCGCACCGTGGTGTGCACCGACATGCTGATCCAGGACCGGCATTTCCGGCTGGATTGGTCCACGCCCCACGACGTCGGGCGAAAAGCCGTCGCGCAGAACGCCGCCGACATCGAGGCGATGGGCGGGCGGTCCACGGCGTTCGTGGTCGGCTTCGGCGCGCCCGGTGACACCCGCACCGCGGCCGCGGTGGAACTGGCCGACGGCATGTGGCACGAGGCACAGTCGATCGGCGCGGGCATCGTCGGCGGAGACATGGTCGCGGCCCCCCAGTGGGTGATCTCGGTGGCGGCGCTGGGTGATCTGGAGGGCCGGGATCCGGTGCGCCGCGACGGGGCCAGACCCGGGGACACGGTGGCCGTGATCGGCGACCTCGGCCGTTCGCAGGCCGGATACACCCTGTGGCGCCGCGGAATCGACCGGCACCCGGCCCTTCGCCGGCGTCACCTGGTGCCCGAGCCGCCGTACGGGCAGGGCCGGATCGCGGCCCGCGCCGGGGCCACCGCGATGACCGACGTCTCGGACGGGCTGCTCGCCGACCTCGGCCACATCGCGACCGCGTCGAACGTGAGTATCGACCTGGCCACCGACGGGCTGCGTGCCGACCTCACCGCGCTGGCCGAGGCGGCGGCCGACACCGGCGCCGACGCGCTGCAATGGGTGCTCGGCGGCGGCGAGGATCACGCGCTCGTGGCGACGTTCCCGGCCGGCCCGCCGCCGGGTTGGCGCGTCCTCGGCACGGTCTCGGCGCCGGC
>NZ_BCRS01000293.1 GCF_001552715.1 Mycolicibacterium vaccae NBRC 14118 = CIP 105934
GCCCCCGCCGTGACCGTCGACGGGGCGCCGTGGCGCGGAGACCGGGGCTGGCAGTCGTTCTGATCCGCCGACCGCTATGTTGGCCTCTCGTGACAGGACGTCCGCTACGGGAATTGATCGACGACGGCTGGGCCGAGGCGCTGGCCCCGGTGGAACCCCAGGTGACCCAGATGGGGGAGTTCCTGCGCGCGGAACTGGCCGCCGGGCACCGTTATCTGCCTGCCGGGGAGAACGTGCTGCGCGCGTTCACCTTCCCGCTCGACAAGGTCAGGGTGCTCATCGTCGGGCAGGACCCGTACCCGACACCCGGTCACGCCGTCGGATTGAGTTTCTCGGTCGCGCCTGACGTGCGCCCGCTGCCGCGCAGCCTCGACAACATCTTCAAGGAGTACGAGGCCGATCTCGGGCATCCGAAGCCGGGGTGCGGTGACCTGACGCCGTGGTGCGAGCAGGGTGTGATGCTGCTCAACAGGGTGCTGACCGTGCGGCCGGGCACACCGGCGTCGCACCGCGGTAAGGGGTGGGAAGCGGTCACCGAGTGCGCGATCCGCGCGCTGGTGGCCCGCGACCGGCCGCTGGTGGCCGTGCTGTGGGGCCGGGACGCGTCGACGCTGCGCCCGATGCTGGGCGACACCGCGGTCATCGAATCCCCGCACCCGTCGCCACTGTCGGCCTCGCGCGGGTTCTTCGGGTCGAAACCCTTCAGCCGCGCGAACGACCTGCTCATGCAGATGGGCGCCGAGCCGATCGACTGGCGCCTGCCCTGAAAAGGGAACTGCTAGCCGCGGGCGACCTTGCCGGCCTTCAGGCACGACGTGCACACGTTGACACGGTGCTTGTTGCCGCCCGGGCCCGACACCGCGCGCACGGACTGGATGTTCGGGTTCCAGCGACGGCTGGTCCGGCGATGGGAGTGCGACACCGACTTGCCGAAGCCGGGGCCCTTCCCGCAGATCTCGCACACGGCAGCCATGTTGAAACTCCTCGAATCGGTACTCAGGGTCTTGGGTCGGGATCTTTCCGGCCACCTCAGCAGCGGCGCGACCCGACAACCCGATCAGAATACCGGCCGTTGCGAGGATCACCAAAACCCGGGACTCCCGGTGTCCACAGGCCGCGTCCGGCACACTTCGGCGCTGTCGCCGGCACTGGTTAGGCTGACGCGGACGTCGGAAGCAGTGTGGAGGTGGGATGTCGGTTCGGCGCCTCGATGCGTCCGCCCTGCGGCGTTGGGCGCACGCTGCTGTCACGGACCTCATCGCCCACACCGACGAGATCAACCGTCTCAACGTCTTCCCGGTGGCCGACGCCGACACCGGCACGAACATGCTGTTCACGATGCGCGCCGCCTGGGCGCAGGCCGACGCGTGTGACGCCGCGGCCGATGTCACCGAGGTCGCGGCGGCACTGGCCGCCGGCGCGCTGCGCGGCGCGCGCGGCAACTCAGGGGTGATCCTGTCGCAGATCCTGCGGGCCGTCGCCGAAGTCACCGCGGCCGCCGCCGAGGATCGCGACGGTGTGCTGACCGACATCAGCGCCCCACTGCTGAGCACGTCGCTGCGGCATGCGCTCACCCTGGTCGTCACCTCGATGGGCGAAGCCGTGCCCGGCACCATCGTCTCGGTGCTGCACGACGCCGCCGAAGCCGCCGAGGAGGCGGTCTCGGCGCAGGGCG
>NZ_BCRS01000294.1 GCF_001552715.1 Mycolicibacterium vaccae NBRC 14118 = CIP 105934
CCCGAGCTCGCCCGGGCCCGGCTCCCCCAGCCGGAACGCGACCTTCACCTCGGCCGGGGCCGCGGCCAGCAGCTCGGCGGCGATCGCGTCGTCCACCCCGCCCACGGCCACCCGGCCGGTCAGCGCGCGAGCCTTGTCCCCGGCGTAGGCCGCCATCGAACCGTGCCAGTCCAGGTGATCCTCGGCGACGTTGAGCACGGCGCCGGCCTCCGGGCGCAGCGACGGTGCCCAGTGCAGCTGGAAGCTGGACAGCTCGACGGCGAACACGTCGGCCGGCTGGTCCAGTTGCGACAGCACCGGGTCACCGATGTTGCCGCACAGCACCGCGCGCCTGCCCGCCGCGACCAGCATGGCGTACAGCATCGACGTGGTCGTGGTCTTGCCGTTGGTGCCCGTCACCACCAGCCACTGCCGGGGCGGACCGAACCGGCCGGAGCGGTCCAGCCGCCAGGCCAACTCCACGTCCCCCCACACCGGGACGCCGGCGGCGGCCGCGGCGGTCGGGATCGGCGCGGCCGGGGGGATGCCGGGACTGACGACCACGAGGTCGAAGTCGGCGATCCGATCGACCGCAGTGGCCGGATCGAGGACCTCGGCGCCCCGCTGAGCGGATGCGGTCAGCGCGGTCGGGCTGTCGTCGGTGAGGGTCGCGCGGACGCCGAGAGGCGTCAGCGCGGCCAGCACCGCACGTCCGGTGATCCCGGCGCCGACGACCAGCACGGTCGAATCGGCCCCCAACGGTTCCATGTCAGGCACCGACGGTGGTCAGCCACTCGCTGTAGAACAGAGCCACACCGAGACCGCAGGCGATGGCGGTGAGCAGCCAGAACCGGATGATCACGGTCGTCTCGGCCCAGCCCACCAGCTCGAAGTGATGGTGGAACGGCGCCATCCGGAACACGCGGCGCCCGGTGGTGCGGAACGCCAGGATCTGCACCACCACCGAGGTGACCTCGGCGACGAACAGCGCGCCGAGGACGACGGCCAGCATCTCGGTGCGGCTGGTGACCGACAGGCCCGCGATGATGCCGCCCAGTGCCAGCGACCCGGTGTCACCCATGAAGATCTTGGCCGGCGCGGCGTTCCACCACAGGAAGCCGATACAGGCGCCGGCGGTGGCCGCGGCGATGATCGCCAGGTCCAGTGGATCGCGGACGTTGTAACACCCGACCCCCGGGCTGGTGGCGCACGCGTTGCGGAACTGCCAGAACGTGATCAGCACATAGGCCGCGCAGACCATCGCCATCGCACCGGCGGCCAGCCCGTCGAGCCCGTCGGTGAAGTTCACCGCGTTCGACCAGGCGCTGACCACGACGACGCAGAACAGCACGAACACCGCGGGCGCGAGCGTCACGGTGGCGATCTCGCGGACGTAGGACAGCTCGGCGCTGCCCGGCGTCAGGCCGTCGGCGTTGCGGAACTGCAGGGCCAGCACGCCGAACAGCACCGCGGCGATCAGGATGCCGACGGTCTTGGCGGTCTTGTTCAGCCCGAGGTTGCGGGCGCGGCGGATCTTGATCAGGTCGTCGAGGAAGCCGACCGCGCCCAGCGCGGTGGCCAGGCCGAGCACCAGCAGACCCGATGCCGACGGACCCTTGCCGTCGATGAGCACCCCGACCAGGTGGGTGCCGAAATAGCTGGCCCAGATGCCGGCGATGATCGCGACCCCGCCCATCGACGGGGTGCCGCGCTTCTTGTGGTGGCTGGGCGGCCCGTCTTCGCGGATCTCGTGGCCGAACCCCTGCCGGGTGAACAGCCGGATCAGCACCGGGGTCAGCAGGATCGACACCGTCAGGGCGATCGCGACCGCGATGAGTATCTGCCTCATCGGTCACCATCGCTGGCGGTGTCTTCCGCGCCGGCGGCGACGAGCGCATCGGCCAACGCGCCGAGACCCGCCGAGTTGGACGCCTTCACCAGCACCACGTCACCGGGACGCAGCTCGGCCCGCAGGATCTCCAGCGCGGCGTCGGCGTCGGCGACCGGGGTCGCCTCGGAGCCCCACGACCCCTCCATGACCGCGCCGTGCAGCATGGCGCTCATAGGCCTCCCAGATCCGACGACGATGAGTCGAGAGACATCTAATCGCACCGCCAGCCGTCCGATGTGGTCGTGTTCGGTAATCGCGTCGTCGCCGAGCTCGGCCATCTCCCCCAGCACGGCCCAGCTGCGGCGCTTGGGTGCGTCGCCCCGACTCATCCACGCCAGCGCCTTCAGCCCGGCGCGCATCGAGTCCGGGTTGGCGTTGTAGGCGTCGTTGATGACGGTCACCCCGTCCGCGCGCGTGCTCACCTGCATGCGGTGCCGCGACGCCGGACCGGCCCCGGCCAGCGCGGCGGCCACCTGCTCCAGCGACGCGCCGCACTCCAGTGCGACGGCCGCCGCGCACAGCGCGTTGGACACCTGGTGGTCACCGTGTACCGCGAGCGTCACCGCAACCTCACCGGCGCCGGTGTGCAACGTGAAAGACGGCCGGGCCAGGGCGTCGAGCGTCACGCCGTCGGCGCGCACGTCGAGTCCGTCGGCGCCGCGGCCGACCCGCACCACGCGCGCCGCGGTCTTGTCGGCCATCGCGGCCACGACGGGGTCGTCGGCGTTCAAGATCACCACGCCGTATTCCGGAACCGCCTGCGGCAGTTCGGATTTGGTCGCCGCGATGGCCTCGCGGGAACCGAACTCGCCGAGGTGGGCGGTGCCGACGTTGAGCACCACCGCGATCGACGGCGGCGCGATGCGGGCCAGCGCCGCGATGTTGCCGGGGTGGCGCGCCGACATCTCCAGCACCAGGAAGTCGGTCGAACGCCCGGCCCGCAGCACGGTCCACGGGTGGCCGAGTTCGTTGTTGAAACTGCCGGGCGGAGCGACGACCTCGCCCAACGGCGCCAGCAGCGCGGCGATCAGGTCCTTGGTCGAGGTCTTGCCCGACGAACCGGTGATGCCGACGATCGTCAACCCGCCCGCGACGAGTTCGGCCGCGACCGCAGCGGCCAACCGGGCCAGCGCGGCCAGCACCGCGGCGCCCGAGCCGTCGGCGTCGTGTTCGAGCACACCGGCGGTCCCGACCGCCGCCGGATCCGGG
>NZ_BCRS01000295.1 GCF_001552715.1 Mycolicibacterium vaccae NBRC 14118 = CIP 105934
CGCGCCGGCAGTCGGATCGGCCGTCAGCCGCAGCATCGCGACCACGTCGGCGACCTCGGGCACGGCCAGCAGCCCGGCCAGTCCGACCACCTCGACCGGGACACCTCGGCGGTTCAGCGCGTCGGCCATCGGTCCGGCATCGGCGTTGCGCCGCACCAGGACTGCGGCCGTCGGCGCGGCGCCGTCGGTGTCGATCCCGCCGTGCCAGCGGGACGCGATCTGCTCGGCGACCCATTCCCGTTCGGTCTCGACGTCGTGCAGCAGCGCACACCGCACACTGCCGGGTTCGGCGCCCGGGCGCGGCTGCAGCGCGCGCACCGCCACCGAGCGGTGACGGGCCTCGACCGACACCTCGTTGGCCAGGTGCAGCACCTCCGGCGGGTTGCGCCAGCTGGTGCGCAGCTCCAAAGTCGGCGCCGGGGTGCCGTCCGAGAACGGGAAATCGGTGGTGAACCGCGGCAGGTTGGTCGCCGAGGCTCCGCGCCAGCCGTAGATGGACTGGATCGGGTCCCCGACGGCCGTCAGCGCCAGACCGTCGTCAGCGCCGCCACCGAACAAGGAGGACAACGCAACCCGCTGGGCGTGGCCGGTGTCCTGGTACTCGTCGAGCAGCACCACCCGGTAACGCTGCCGCAACTGTTCGCCGACCTGGGGGCACTGCTCTGCCAGCCGCGCCGCGGAGGCCATCTGCATGCCGAAATCCATCACCCTCTCGTCGCGCATCCGGCGGTGCAGCGCGTCGATCAACGGCACCAGCATGGTGCGCTCGGTCTGGGTCGCCAGCATGCGCAACAGCCATTGGCTGGGGCCGCGGTCACGCTGATACCGGCCGGCCGGCAGCGTGAGCACCAGCCGCTCCAGTTCGACGTGGGTGTCGCGCAGTTGCGCGGTGTCGACCAGATGCTCGGAGAGTTGCCCGGCCAGCCGCAGCACCATGTCGGTGATCGAGGCCGGCGACTTTTCGGTGTCCAGTGCGGCGGGATGTTCGCACACCACCTGGAACGCCAGCTGCCACAACTCGGTTTCCCCGAGCAGCCGGGTGTCGGGCTCGACCGGCAGCAGCAGACCGTACTCGCGCAACAGGTTTCCCGCGAATGCGTGGTAGGTGCTGATGGTGACGGGATCGTCGGCGAGATCGGCGCCTGCGGGAAGCATCAGGCCCGCCCCGGCCAGCCGCGCCAGCCGGGCACGTACCCGGCGCAGCAGCTGACCCGCCGCTTTACGGGTGAAGGTCAGCCCGAGCACCTCGCCCGGACTCGCGTAACCGTTCGCGACCAGCCACACCACCCGCGCCGCCATGGTCTCGGTCTTGCCCGCCCCGGCACCGGCGATCACCACCAGCGGCCCCGGCTCGGCGGAGATCACCGCCGCCTGCTCGTCGGTAGGCTCGAAAAGACCGAGGGCCCTTGACAGTTCGGTAGGGCTGTACCGGGGACCCGTCACGCGTCGCTCCTGGTGTTCTGGGTGGGACACATAGCGCGGACCGGGCAGTGCGCGCAGCCGTCGTTGACCCTGGCCACGAACTGCGGACCCTGCGTCGCCGAGGCGGCACGGTGGACCTGCTCCTCCCACTCGGCGCGGCCGTCGGCGGTCATCGGATCCTGGTGTCGTTCGGTGGCGCCACCGCCGGTGGTCTTGCCGAGGTAGACCAGCCGGCCGCCCCCGGGCTGGTCGCCGTCGGCGAGCAGGCCCGCCGCGACAGCCAGCTGGTAGAGCGCCAGCTGCGCGTGACTCTGCGCGTCGTCCTTGCTCACCGGACTCTTTCCGGTCTTGACGTCGATCACCACCAACCGGCCCTCGCTGTCGCGTTCCAGCCGGTCCAATCGCCCGCGCACCCGCACGGCCGGCAGGCCACCATCGGCGGCACCGACCTCGCCGTCGACCTCGACCTCGGTGCCGACCTCGGTGAGCTCGCCACGGGTGTCCTCTCGCCACCGCAGGAAGGTGCTCAGCATCTCCAGGTGCCGGGCCCGTTCGTTGTCGGCATACCACTGCGCGTCGAAAGGCAGTTCCCCCCAGACCTTCTCCAGTCCGTTGAGCAGCTGCGACTCGGTGCGCCCGGACTCGGAGATCAGCGCGTGCACCAGCGAGCCCAGGCTGGAGCGCACATCACGGCCGCGGGAACCACCGTGCCGCTCCAGCAGCCAGCGCAGCGGGCAGTCCGAGAGCATCTGCAGCGTCGACGGGGACAGCGTCACCACGTGGTCACCGTCCTGCCACAGCGGTTCGTCGCTGGACAGTCCCCGCGCGCCGTACCAGGAGGCCGGGTCTGCGCCGTGCACGCCGGCCTCGGCCATCCGCGCCAACTGAGCTGCCGCGCAAGCTCGTTCGGTGTCGTCGACGGTTCCCGGCGGCGCGCACACCACCGACCGCAGCCGCCCCACGACAGCGGACGGCGCCAGCAGCCGGGGAGCGCGGATCGGCGTTGCGGGTTGCGGATCCGACTCGGTGGCCAATGCGGCGATCTCCTGGCAGAACGACGACGGCAGCATCGCGTCGTCGCCGCAGTCGCTGTCGACGGCCGTCACCAGCAACCGACTGCGGGCCCGACCGATCGCGGCGATGAGCAGCCTGCGTTCCTCGGCCAGCAGCGGGGCCCTGCTCGACAACGCACGCTGACCGATGTCGACGACCCCGTCGAGCACATCCACCAGTTGCTGGGTGCCCAGCACCCCGCCGCGCGGGGCGACGTTGGGCCACAACCCTTCCTGCAGCCCCGCCAGCACCACGAACTCCCACTCCCGGTCCAGCGCGGAGTGCGCGCTGAGCAGCGCGACCGCCTCCGGCGCGTGCTCGGCGGACCGGGCGGGCGGTAGCGACAACGCGCCGATGTGGTCGACCAGGCCGCGCAGCGACGCACCGGCGGTGCGGGTGACGTACTGCTCGGCGACGTCGAACATCGCGGTGACGGCGTCGAGGTCGCGGTCGGCCTGGGCTCCTGCGGGCCCGCCGCGCTCGATCGCGGC
>NZ_BCRS01000296.1 GCF_001552715.1 Mycolicibacterium vaccae NBRC 14118 = CIP 105934
GACCGCCGGGGACCTGTCGGCAGGAGTCGGGTCGCAGCGTGCGCCTATTGAACGGGACAGGCGTACTTGCGGGCGACGTCCATCACCCGCTGCTGGGCGCCGGGGCCGACAACCCCTTGAGCGGCCAGCTCCAGACCGATGTAGCCTGGGATGCCGCCCACGCAAGCCTGGTGGGCCACGCGCCACGCCGTGTCCGGATTCAGGACATAGCCATTGCGCTGCAGACCCTGCACGTAGCCGTCGAACTCGGGCGTGCCCTGGTCTGGAATTGCGTGCGCAGTGCCTGCTGTAGCGAGCGCGAGGACCGCCGCCGCGCCCACCGTTGCGATTACCCGCTTCAACGTCGTCCCCCATCCGTGATCCCACCGGTAGCGCTCTACGTTCGCACACCGTGTCCCGTCCCGGACTCGAAACGGTTGTTTGCCGGCCGGCGTCGCCGCCAGTGCGGCAGCGGCGTCGCGCCCTGCCCGGTTTCGCGTGGTCCTACACTGGCCGCGTGGCGAAACTGCAGTTGGTTCAGGAGCCTGCGGCCGACGCGCTGCTGGAGGACAACCCGTTCGCGCTGCTGGTCGGGATGCTTCTCGACCAGCAGATCCCGATGGAGGTGGCGTTCGGCGGGCCGAAGAAGATCGCCGACCGGATGGGCGGGTTCGATGCGCAGCTGATCGCCGACCACGACCCCGACAAGTTCGCCGAGCTGTGCGCGCAAACGCCTGCGGTGCACCGGTTTCCGGGGTCGATGGCCAAGCGGGTCCAGGCCCTGGCGCAGGTGATCGTCGACGAGTACGGCGGCGACGTGACCGCGCTGTGGTCCGACGGCGCCGATGGCGCCGAGGTGCTGCGCAGGCTCAAGGCGCTGCCGGGATTCGGTGAGCAGAAGGCCAAGATCTTCCTGGCGCTGCTGGGCAAGCAGTACGGCGTCACCCCGCAAGGCTGGCGCGCCGCGGCCGGTGATTACGGCAAGGCAGGCACGCACATGTCGGTGGCCGACGTGACCGATCCCGGGACGCTGCAGAAGGTGCGCGCCTACAAGAAGGAAGCCAAGGCCAAGAACAAGGAAGCCAAGGCGGTCAAGGCGGTCAAGGCCTAGAGGGGGCCGGGCCCGGCACGTCGAGGGCGGCCAGGTCCGTCAGCACCCGGGCGACGACGCGTCCGGTCGAGGTCGCGGTGTCGAGCCCGTCGCGCAGGCACTGCAGCGTGATTCCACGTCCGGTGAGATCGGCAACCGTCTGTGCCACCTCCGCCGCCGAGCGGCCCAGCCGGTCGATCGCCACCACCATGACGACGTCGCCGGATCGGGCATAGCTGAGCAGTGCCACCAGGCCCGCCCGCATCTTGTCCACCGGTCCGGCGGTTCGGTCGGTGAAGATGCGGCGCGGGTCCACGCCCGCGGCGGCGAGCTCGGCGAGTTGATCGTCGAGGTCTCCGGCCGCGGCGGTGGCGTACCCCAGCGTGACCGTCACCGTTCCAAGGTCTCACGGCGCGCGCTCACGTCACCAGAGACTCGCCGTCGAACCGCTCCCGCGTGGTGAACTCCGCGACCGGCTTGCGGGTGAGCTTGGTGATCTGGCGCTGCGGCCTGCCCAGCGGCACCACGGCGGCGACCGCGTGGTCGTCGGGGATGCCCAACAGCTCCTTGACGCGCGGCTCCTCGGCGACGGCCATCGTCGTCAGGACGCCGCCGACGCCCTCGTTGCGTGCGGCGAGCAGGACGTTCCACACGAACGGGTACACCGAGGCCCCGGCGATCAGCCCGACCCGGTCGAGGTCCTGATCCAGCGCGGCGACCACGTTCAGGTCGACGCACACCACGAGCACCACCGCGGAGGTGAGCAGCGGCGCCGTCATCTCGGCCGGTACCTCGGTCGCGGCCAGCTGTTCCGGGCTCACCTGCATGGGCCGCAACGGGTTCCACGGTCCCTCACCGTTGCGTTTCTGCGCGGTGTAGCGACGGGCGCCGGTCTCGCAGAGGCTGGCCAGCGCTGCGCGCGTGTCCTTGTCGCGCAGCGCGATCACGTGCAGGCCCTGGCGGTTGCCGCCGCTCGGGGCGAACCTCGCGTTGTCCAGGATCCGTGCCAGCACGTCGTCGGGAAGCGGGTCGCCGGTGAACTGCCGGACGGCCCCGGTGGTGCGCATGACGTCGTACAACTCCATGTTGACGATCTTGTCTCATCGCGCGCCGGGGGCTGTGTCATTGTGAACCCATGAAGACTCACCTGAACTGCCCCTGCGGCGAAGCGATCACCGGCAACGACGAGGACGACCTCGTGGAGAAGGCCCAGAAGCACCTGTCCGAGGTGCACCCGGGCCGCGACTACGACCGCGACGCGATTCTGTTCATGGCCTACTGATCACCGCGGAACAGCATTCCTGGTCGTGATCGCGGGGCGAATCACGACCAGGAATGCTATTCCGGCGCAGGGGGTCAGGGGACGACGGTCGAGCCGATCGTCGGCATGAACTGGCACTGCTTCTCGGTCGTGGTGACCTGCCCGAAGATCGTCGACATGATGCTGCCCGAGCCGGTGTCGGCGATCGCGGTCAGCGTGGTCGGCCCGTTCGCGTTCATGTCCGGGCGCGGCTTGAGGGTGACGCTGCCGGACTTGCCGGTGGTCAGATTCACCCACGTCGCGTTGAGCGGCAACTTCTGCTCGGCCGCCGGACCCGGGGTGCCGATCGCGGTGAACACGTACGCGGTCTGACCGGGGCCGGGACCCGGCAGCGGGATCGTCGCCGGGCCGGCCACCGAGATCGCGGTGGCCAGCACGTTGCCGCCGTCGGCGAGGCACCCGTTGCTGATGGACGGGTACAGGAAGTCCTGTGTCACCGGGGCGTCCGGACCCAGGCCGGGGGCTGCGCCGGGTGCGGCCGCGACGGGCGTGGCGACCTCCGGGGCAGGCGCGGGAGCGGGCCCC
>NZ_BCRS01000297.1 GCF_001552715.1 Mycolicibacterium vaccae NBRC 14118 = CIP 105934
GGCCCGCCGGGTCGCGTACCTCGGGGTGTGTCTGGTCGCCGCGGCCTGGGTCTACCTGGTGCTGGTCGACGCGTCGAGCCCGCGGCGCGCCGCGTTGCTGGGCCTGTCCGCGTTCGTCGCCGTGACGCTGCTCGGCCTCGCCGCCGTTTCTTCGCGGTCGGGCGGATCAGCCGAGTCCGGCGCGGTCCTGGGGTGGGCCTGCCTGCCCATCGCCGCGGCCGCCTGCTGGGCCGGTCTGTCACCCTACGGAAGTCCGGCCCTCGCCGGCGGGGCGCTGACACTGGTCCTGCTCTGCGCGGCGGGGTACCGTCTGGTCGGCGCCGGCGCGGGAGGCTTCACCACCGCCGGGGTGTTCTTCGCCTGCGGGGCAATTGGATTGGCAATCCATGCGGCTGGCCTCACCGTCTTCGAGGCCGCGTTGTGCCTGGCCGTGGGGGCCACGGTCGCGACGCTCGCCGTCCCCCGGTTGACCGCGCGGTTGGACTACTCCGGCCCCGGCCGACCCGATCCGACGGATGGGCAGGAATCCACGGGAACCGTCCCGCCACCCGGCGGCGAGGACGTCGAACTACGAGTTGCCCGGTCACGTTCGCTGCGCAGCGGCCTGTACGCCGGTTTGGCGGTGGGCGCCGGTTCTGCTGGCGCAGTGGTCGTTTGGATCGGGCCGAGCCCGTCGGGACCGATCCCGTCGTGGCCCACCCTGACGTTCGGACTGGTGTGTGCCGCGGCGCTGGGGCTGCCCCGCCCCGGTGCCCGCACCGGGTTAGCGCCGGCCGCGGCGGGCGTGCCTGCGGTGGCTCTGGTCGTCGCGCTGGCCTTCGCCGCGGTACGGGGCGATGAGCCGATGTCGGTGGCAGGCGGCTCGGTGCTGGTGGCGTGCGCGATCGTCCTTGCCGCCGTCGGGGCCGGGTCTGGGTCGGCCCAGCCGCATCCTCGACAGCGGGCGCTGCTCTCGCTGTGTTCGTACCTCGCCTTCGCTCTGGTCGTGCCCAGCGCACTGTGGGCGGCCGGGGCGTATGCGAGATGGGGTGTCGGGTGAGGCACTGGACTCGGGTCGCGGCCGTGTGCATGTTCGTCGGCGGCATCGTGGCCTGGCCGGCGCCTGCGGCGGCCATCGAACCGCCGGTCATCGCCCCCGGTCCCCCGCCCACGGGACCCGTCGCCCCGACGGATCCCACTGAGCAGAAGACGGTGTGCGCGCAGGCCGCCACCCTTCCCGGCACCCAGTTCCAGCGGCGATCGGTCGGTGACATGATGCTCGACTACAGCGCCGCCTGGCGCTTCTCCCGGGGAGCAGGCCAGAAGGTGGCGGTGATCGACACCGGCGTCTCACCCAACCCCAGACTGCGGAACCTCCAGCCCGGTGGCGACTACGTCTCGTCCTCGGACGGTCTGGCCGACTGCGACGCGCACGGCACCCTGGTGGCCGGCATCATCGCAGCCGCGCCAAGCCCCGACGACGGCTTCAGCGGCGTGGCACCGGAGGCGGCCATTCTGTCCATCCGACAGAACAGCGGCGTGTACTCGGTGAAGGGAACGGGGCCGGCCCAGGACGATCCCAATGCGACGTCGGCTGGGTACGGCAACACCCAGACACTGGCCTACGCGATCGTGCGGGCCGTCGACCTGGGGGCGACCGTCATCAACCTGTCCGAAGCCGCGTGCGCCCCGGTAGAGACGAACATCGACGACACCGCGGTCGGGCAGGCGGTGCGCTACGCGTTCGAGCGCAACGTCGTCGTGGTCGCCGCCGCGGGAAACCTTGCCTCGCAAGGCAAGTGCAGCGTGCAGAACCGGATGGACGATCCCAACCTGCCGGTGGCCGATGCGTGGGCTTCGGTGCGCACCGTCGCCAGTCCGGCGTGGTTCTCCGACTACGTGCTGACCGTCGGCGCCGTGACACCGGCCGGCCGTCCGGCCGAATTCTCCCTGCACGGCCCGTGGGTCGACGTGGCGGCGCTCGGCGAGCAGATCACGTCGCTCAGCCCGACCGGTCCGGGCCTGACGAACGCGTGGCTGAATCCGACTGCCGGTCCGGTACCGGTCAACGGCACGAGCTTCGCGGCCCCCTACGTCTCCGGCGTCGTCGCGCTGGTGCGGTCGCGGTTCCCAGAAATGTCGGCAGGCGAGGTGATGGAGCGGATCAAGCGGACGGCCCGGACGGCGGCGTCGGGCGCCGATGCCGCCGTCGGCTACGGCGTTGTCGATCCGGTGGCTGCGCTCACCTTCGAGGTACCGGCCCGGCCGTCAGCCCTCGACGCCGTGCATGCCGTGACCGCGCCGGCGCCGGCCGGCTCGGCGGACCACCGTGCGCGCAATCTCGGGCTCGTCGTCCTGCTCGCGTGTGCGGTGCTCGCAGGCATCGCGATCACCGTGCTGGACATGCCCGACGCGGGAGTGGACCGAGCATCACCGGCATCAAGAGAATCGGAGTACGACAGTGACAGATGACGCTCAGCTCGCCCGGCAACCGGGCGCGCAGGATCCCGACGACGTGGACAGACGGGCCGCTGAACTGATGGCGCGTCTCGCCGCCCGTCAGGGCGGGCAGGACGCCGCGCCCCGAGAACCCGTCCTCAGCGCCGCACCCGACCAACCGGCGTCACCAACGGAACCGCCTACGGCCCCAACGGAGAAGGAACCCGTCAGTCCACCGGCCTACGTCCCACCGGCACTCGGCCGGACCGACGAAGAGCAGCCGTCGTCCGACGGAAGGAAACGCACCGGGCGCCGGATGGCCGCGCCGCCGTGGCAGCCGGCGATCGATCCGCCAATCGATCCGCCGCGCGAGGGCCCCCCCACAGCGGGAGATCGCGGTCTCGACACATCGTCGGATGTCGCCGACGAGCCGGGTCGCGGACGTCCCGTGCCACCACCGCCGCCCCCACCGCCGCCCCCACCGCCTCCCGGC
>NZ_BCRS01000298.1 GCF_001552715.1 Mycolicibacterium vaccae NBRC 14118 = CIP 105934
ACACCGCGGTGGCCGGCGGCTCGCGTCCGCTGGTCCCGTCGCCCGCCACCCGGGTCGCCCGGATCCCCGCCGACGTGCTGACCGACCTACGGCGGCTGCGGGATTCGGCGCTGCCCGGGGTCAACATGTTCGCCGTGCAGACCTGCGCGCTGCACGAGGCGTTCGCCGCAGCCGGACTCGACGTGGACCCCACGGTCACCGTGCCGTTCGACGTCCGGCGCTACCTGCCCGACGGGCACGACACGCTCGCGTCGTTCTCCGCCGGCCTGGACTTCACCCTCGACGGCGACGACGGCCCGCGAAGGTTGCAGGCGGAGATGACCGCCGCGGCGCGCATGGCGCGCCCGGTCGCGAATCTGGTGGCGGGCACGGTGAAGACCAGGGCCGCGATGCGTTCCGGACGCCACGCCGAGCCGCTGCTGCCCGACCGCCCCCGGCTGCGGCTGCTGCACTCCAGCATCGGCACCGTGCCCAGAAACCCCTGGGCGTTCAGCGATCCCGGCCGGGCCCGCATCCTGGTGGCCAGCGACCCGGCCGGCCCGTGCGGGGTGACCGTCACCTCGGCGACGGTGACCGGCGCGCTGTGGCTGACCGCGGAGTTTCACGACACCGTGTTCGATGCCGGGAAGATCGCCGCCGCTCTGGCTTCGGTTCCGGAGCAGATCCGCAAGCTTCTCGGCTGAGATCACTCGACGTTGTTGTCGTTGCCCGGCGCGTAGTACGGGTTGACGCTGCGGAACACCACGGTTTCGCCGTCTTCGTGGATCGCCGTCCACTTCGGCGATCTGCGCAACGCGTCCTGCACGATGTCGACGGCCTCGGGCCGGAAGTCGCCGTAGTAGCGGATCGCCTTGCTGGACTGCTCGCTGAAGATCACATAGGCCATGTAGACGCCGTTGGTGACGTCGTCGCTGAGGGTCTTCAGGTCCTCCTCGGTCGGGAACGAGGCCTTCAGTTCGGCCAGCCGCGGATCCCTGCCGTCCCACAGGTCGTAGCTCACCGGTTCGTCGTAGTACGGATTGAACAGCGTGAGCTCGGCGTAGTCGGCGTTGAGCCGCGTGGGCATGCCACCGAGCCTCATCATCACGAACCGGGTGCGTTTGTCGGCGCCGGTGGTCAGCGACTGCATCAGATCGACCTGGGCCCGGGTCTCGAAGATGAACGGCCACAACGCGACATAGCCGTGCAGACCGGCCACCGCCATCACCGTCGCCACCACCGCGGCCACCGTCCGCGACACCAGGCCCCGCAGCCGGGTGCGGGCTCCGTCGAGCGCGCCGACCGCCGCGGGGGCGATCAGGATCGCGCAGCCCAGCAGCGAGTACAGGTAGACCCGGAAGATCGCCTCGCCGCCGTAGCTCTGACCCAGCAGCAGCCCGAACGAGCTGAACGCCACGATGCTCAGCGCGAGCACCGGGCGTCGCCGGCGCCGCATCCACCCGGCGGCGGCCAGCGCGCTCAGCACCACGATGATCGACAGGCCGCGCACCACCGCTGAGGTGAAGTCCTTGGCGGGCAGCCCGGAGCTCTGGATGTTGCTGTTGGCGTTGGCCAGCGGGCTACCGCCGGACAGCAGCCCGTAGGGCAGCACCGCTTCGAGGTTCAGCAGCAGATAGGTCAGCGCGATCGACACCATCGCCGCAGCGCTCCACCACGGGCGGGCCCGGCGGAACGCACAGAGCACACATGCCGCCCCGACCGCCCAGAACGGTGTCAGCTGGTGGGTGGGCACGGTCGCGGCGAACACGATGACGGCGAGGATCCCGCAGGCCCGGCTGCGCGGCGAGGCCAACAGCAGGGTCATCATCCCGAAGGCGAGTACCACCGACCACGCCTGCGGGGAGAAGTAGTCCTGCCCCACCCAGTTCACGATCTCGGCGACGAACGCCGCCGTCACCGCGGTGCGCCGGGAACGTCCGAGCACCCGCGCGGCGGTGTAGACCGTCAGCGCGATCAGCACGTGCATCACCGGGGCGAACAGGTGCGCGACGGTGATCGCCGCGATGCCGGTGACCTCGCAGAACCATGCCCACAGAGTGAAGAACGCGGTCCACTGCGCGTAGATGTCGGTGCCGTCGGGGGCGATGTGCCCGTGGACCATGATGTAGTCGACGACCGCGAGATGCTTGTAGGTCCAGTCATAGAGCGGCACCTCGGTCGCCACCACCGTGGTCACCCTGGACACCACGATCGCCGACAGCAGCGCCGCCACCGCGGGCACCAGCGCCCGGTCGCGCACCGCGACCAGCAGCGCCCAGGTGCACAGCACGATGCACACCGCGAGCAGCGGGCCGCTGCCGGAGAACAGCAGGCCGTAGTAACCGGCGTCCGCGCCGGGCAGCCCGGGCACCGCGACCAGCCAGACGATCAGCGCAGAGGCGCTCAGGAGCAGCGAAAGATGCCGTCGCACAGAGCTTCTGCCCGGCGGCGCCGCACTGGCCAGGACACGCCGATGCCATCCGCGGGCCGCGTCGAGAACCGAGGTGTGGTTGCGCCGGTACCAGTACGCGCTGCTGCCGGCCACCAGAAGCACCAGCACCCACAGGATTCCGAGCGGGTCCCACCGGTAGGACCACATCGCCGCGATCGTGGTCAGCGTGACGATCGCCATGCCGAGCACCGGCACCGTCGACAACAGCGCGCGCCGGGGAATCCGCACCCAGGTCGTCACCGCCGCCCCGGGCCCCACCGCGATGAACACGACGAGCGCGACCGCGCGCACCGCACTCGGCAGGCCGGTCAACGCAAGCGCACCCGCGACCGCGCCGACGGTGGCGAGGTCGGCCATACGCACCGGCGCGACGGGAATACGGCGCAGCACAAGCGTTTCGGCGCGACCCCCGGCAGACCTGTGGGTGGTGGCCGGTTCCAGGATGGCGGTCATCGGCGGCCCGCCGTCACG
>NZ_BCRS01000299.1 GCF_001552715.1 Mycolicibacterium vaccae NBRC 14118 = CIP 105934
GACAGAGGAAGGGACGCGACCCCAGCCCACCCCGGCACCGGCGTCCACACCGCGGCCCAGCGCACCCACCCTGATCCCGGGGCGGCCGGGCTATATCTTCGGAGCCGGGTTCATGCCCGCACCCTTCTTCGACGGCCTGCTCGGCAGCGCCAAGATCCGCGAGGTCATCCACCCTGACGATTCCGGGCCCGAGCCGCGCTACACCCCTTCGCGGGCGTTGGCCGAGTTCATCCGCTGCCGAGACCTGACCTGTCGCTTCCCCGGCTGCGACGCACCGGCCACCCTGGCCGACATCGACCACACCGTGCCCTACCCCCTGGGACCCACGCACGCCTCAAACCTGAAGTGCCTGTGCCGTTTTCATCATTTACTGAAAACGTTCTGGACCGGGGCGACCGGCTGGCGCGACCGCCAACACCCCGACGGGACCGTCGTCTGGACTGCACCCACCGGGCACACCTACACCACCCACCCCGGCAGCCGACTGTTGTTCCCCGCCCTGTGCGCACCGACCGGCATCCTGTGGACCGGCGACCCGCCGGAACCACCACTTACCGACAAGCGCGGCGCGATGATGCCCAAACGCCGAAACACCCGCGCCCACAACCGAGCCCGATCCATCGAAGCCGAACGCCGCCGCAACCGGCGAGCACACCCGCCACCGCGAAGCGACACCCCATGGGGATCAGCCACCGGATGGCGCGAACCCGACTACGGCGACGACCCACCACCGTTCTGACGCGCCGGCGAGTAGTTCGGCCGGCCGAGCCCCAGCACGTGCTGGGCGATCATGTTGCGGAACACGTCCAGCGTGCCCCCGTAGATGCCCACCGGCGCGGCGAGCCGGAACAGGTACTCGGCGCTGAGTCCGTCTTCCAGCGCCGACGCCGCGCCGCCGATGTCCATCAGGTCCGGGGTGATGTCGCGCATCGTCTGCGCCAGCGCGACCCGGCCGAGCATGCCGGGGGTGCTCAGCGCCGCCTCCAACCGGGCCGCACAGCGCCCCAGTCGATATCCCACCGATTCGTCACCGAGTCGCCCGCTGGCCCACACGTCGGCGGCCACCCTGTCGAGTTCGTCGGCGAGCAGCAGCGCCTGGTCGGTCATCACGGCGAGCTTGCTCAGCCCGGTGTCGTCGCGGTCGACGGTGCCGTGTTCGGTGTTCAGCGCCTCCCGCAACACGCTCCAGCCGCCGTTGACCGGCCCGATCCGGTACCGGTCGTCGACGCGGACGTCGCTGTAGAACGTGATGTTGGTGCGATCCCCGTCGACGGTCCGCAGCGGCTGGATCTCGACGCCGGGCGCGTCGAGCGGCACGAGGAGCATCGTCAGGCTCTGGTGCTTGGGCGCCGCCGGGTCGGTGTTGGTGATCAGGAAGACGTACTGGGCGTGCTGGGCGTTCGAGGTGAACATCTTCGCGCCGTTGACGATCCAGTCGTCGCCGTCACGCACCGCCCGCGTCTTGCAGGTGGCCACGTCCGAGCCGCCCTCGGGCTCGGTGTAGCCGAGGCACAACCGGATTCGGCCCGCCAGCACCTCGGGCAGAATCTCCTCTCTCAGCGGCGCGGAACCGAATTGCGTCACCGCGTGGGCGACCATCGCCGTCGTGCCCCAGTGGAACCACGGCGTGTGGGCCCGCCCGATCTCCAGTTCCCAGATCCGCCGCTGGACGGCGGTGAAGCCACCGTCGGCCTCGGTGCGCCAGTCGCGTTCGAGGTACCCGGCCGCCCCGAGGGCCCCATGGACTCCCTCGTCGAAGTTGTCGCCGGTGCGCCGGTCGCGCTCGATGACCTCCTCGGTCACCACCGAGGAGAGGAAGTCGCGCAGCTCGGACTGGAAAGCTCGATCACTCTCGGAGAGGACGACTTCGGAGAAGTCCACTGTGACACCCCCAGTTCCCGCGTCCTCTTGGCCGCCCACCAGGCAGCGTGACATTATGGCGTTACTTTGTAAAGATGCGCGGCAGGTGAGAAGGAGCTGGCATGGGAATCGTCACAACGACATCGGAGACGGCGTTCACCCAATCCCCCGAACAGATCTACGACTTCGTGACGAACCCGGTCAACTGGACCAGGACCTACCCCGGCAGCGCGCATGTCGGCAAGGTGCCCGACAAGCTACCGCTGGAGGTCGGTGACACCTGGACCGAGGCCGGCCCCGACGGTAAGCGGATCTTCACCTGGCACCTGGCGATCGCGATGCGGCCCCGGCTGTGGATGTTCAACTCCGTCGGCAACCTCGGCCACGACAGCGAGGGCAATGGCGGCATGCCCGGCCGGATCAGCGTGCAGTACAAGTTCACTCAACCCGGCGACGGCATCACGCTGTTCAGCCGGACCATGACGGTCGAGGCCTACCGGGAATCTCCGCTGCCCGACAACTTCTTCCGTATCGTGAACCCCGCCAACATCGACAGCTACCACCAGGCGATCGCCCGCGAGTTAGCGCAGGAACGCCCGGCGTAGTGCGACGCCCTGCATGTCGAAGAGCGCTTCGCTGACCTCCCAGTCCGGGACCAGCGAGTCGAAGCCGTGGCAGGTACCGCTGAACACATGCAGGCCGGTGCCCACGCCGGACCACAGCAGCCGCAGCCCGTAGTCGATCGCTTCGTCGCGCAACGGATCGAGCTCCGAGCACGTGATCAGTGCGGGAGGCAGGCCGGACAGATCCTCGGCCCGCGCGGGCACCGCCTCTTCGGGAACCTCCGCGCCGGCCCCGTAGTGCCGCCACATCCACTGCACCGCTTCGCCGTCGAAGCCCGGCGTGGTGAGGAACTCCTCTTTCGACGGAGACAGCCGGTCGTCGAGCACCGGCTGGTGCAGCAGCTGGAACACCACCGGCGGCGCGCTGCCGGTCGCGG
>NZ_BCRS01000300.1 GCF_001552715.1 Mycolicibacterium vaccae NBRC 14118 = CIP 105934
CCTTCATCGGCTTCCACATGACCTTCCTGGTCCAGCACTGGCTGGGCGACGAGGGCATGCCGCGCCGCTACGCCGACTACCTGGCCAGCGACGGCTTCACCACGCTCAACGTCGTCTCGACGATCGGCGCGTTCATCCTGGGCGCCTCGACGCTGCCGTTCCTGTGGAACGTGTTCAAGAGCTGGCGTTACGGCGAGGTCGTCACCGTCGACGACCCGTGGGGTTACGGCAACTCGCTGGAGTGGGCGACCAGCTGCCCGCCGCCGCGGCACAACTTCACCGAGCTGCCGCGTATCCGGTCGGAGCGCCCGGCCTTCGAGCTGCACTACCCGCACATGGTCGAACGCATGCGGCGCGAGGCCCATGTGGGTCGGGCCCACGGACCCGAGGACGGCGACGTGACGCGGATCGACAACGAGAACGTCCGTACCTGACCGAGACACTGAGCGGCACCGTGTGAGCGCAATGCAAAGGTGGCCCGACGGGTCTTCACGTGACCGGTCGTCGCTGCTGATCACCGTCACCGGCAAGGATCAGCCCGGCGTCACGTCAGCGCTGTTCGAGGTGCTGTCCCGGCACCGGGTCGACCTGCTCAACGTCGAACAGGTCGTGATCCGTGGCCGGTTGACTCTCGGCGTGCTCGTCGCGGCGACCCCGGAGGTCGCCGGGGGATCCACGCTGCGTGACGAGGTCGAAGCCGCGATCCACGGCGTCGGGCTCGACGTCACCATCGAGAGCAGCGACGGGCTGCCGGTGATGCGGCAGCCGTCCACCCACACCATCGTGGTGCTGGGCCGGCCCATCACCGCTGAGGCGTTCGCGGTGGTCGCCAGGGAGGCCGCGGGCCTCGGGGTGAACATCGACTTCATCCGCGGGGTGTCGGACTACCCGGTGACCGGTCTGGAATTGCGGGTGTCGGTACCGTCCGGGGTCTACCGCGAGCTGCAGGCGGTGCTGGCCCGGGTCGCGGTTCAGGAGAAGGTCGACATCGCCGTCGAGGACTACAGCCTGGCCCGGCGGGCCAAGCGGTTGATCGTCTTCGACGTCGACTCCACGCTGATCCAGGGCGAGGTCATCGAGATGCTGGCCGCGCACGCCGGTGCCGAGGCGGCCGTCGCCGAGGTCACCGAGGCGGCGATGCGCGGGGAACTGGACTTCGCCGAGTCCCTGCACCGCCGGGTGGCCACACTGGCCGGACTGCCGGCCTCGGTGCTCGACGACGTCGCCGAACAGATCGAACTCACCCCGGGTGCGCGCACCACGATCCGCACACTGCGGCGACTCGGGTACTACTGCGGCATCGTCTCAGGCGGGTTCCGTCAGGTCATCGAGCCGCTGGCCCATGAGCTCATGATGGACTTCGTCGCCGCGAACGAACTCGAGATCGTCGACGGCAAGCTCACCGGACGGGTGGTCGGCGACGTCGTGGACCGGCCCGGGAAGGCCAAGGCGCTGCGCGACTTCGCCCAGCAGGCCGGGGTCCCGATGGAGCAGACGGTGGCCGTCGGGGACGGTGCCAACGACATCGACATGCTCTCGGCCGCCGGGCTCGGGGTGGCGTTCAACGCCAAGCCGGCGCTGCGCGAGGTCGCCGACGCGTCGCTGAGTCACCCCTACCTGGACACCGTGCTGTTCATCCTGGGTATCACCCGCGGGGAGATCGAGGCCGCGGACGCGCTCGACGGCGTCGTCCGACGCGTCGAGATCCCCGACTGACGGTCAGACCACGACCGAGGTCGGTTCCGCCGGCGCCAGCCCGGTGACCGAGCGCCACGCCCGCGCCAGCAGTTCGATCGCCCCGACGAGTTCGGCGTCCGGCAATGTGTAAGGCACCCGGATGAAGCGTTCGAGGGTGCCGTCGACGCCGAAGCGTGGGCCGGGCGGAATCTCCAGTCCCAGCCGGGACGCGGCGGCCGACAGCGCCGAGCTCATCGGCGCGGGCAGCCGCACCCACAACGACAGACCGCCGGTGCCCGGTGCCGGCTGCCAGTCCGGAAGATGTTCGGCGAGCAGGTCCAGCAGCAGCGCCCTGCGTGCGCGCAGCAGCTCCCGGCGTTCGGGCAGGACCTCGTCCTCGGCGGCCAGAAGCCTTGCCCCGGCCAGTTGTTCGAGGATCGGGGTGCCCATGTCGAGCGACGGGCGCAGCGCGGCGATCGTGGCCAGCGCGCCGCGGTCGCCGCGAATCCAGCCGATCCGCAGGCCGCCCCAGAACGACTTCGACATCGAGCCGACCGTGAGCACCAGATCGCGGCGGGTGGTCATCGACGCGGCGAACGGTCCGGGCACCTGTTCGTCGAGCCACATGTCCGTGATGGTCTCGTCGACGATGGTGCGGGTGCGCGTCTCGCTGATGATGTGCGCCAGCCGGGTGCGCTCCGCGGCCGGCAGCGTCATCCCGGTCGGATTGTGGTTGTCGGGGATCAGGTAGGCCATCGCCGGCGCGACCTGCCGGACCGCGGCCTCGACGGCGTCGAGTTCCCAGCCCTCGGGCGCCATCGCGACGGGGACGGGCCGCAGGCCGCGGGTGGCAATCGTCGCCAGGGCGCCGTGGTAGGTCGGTTGTTCGACCAGCACGCGGTCGTCGGGCTGGGTGAACGTTGCCAGGATCAGGCCGATCGCGTGCAACGCCCCGGTGGTCACCATGATCTCGTCAGGTTCTGTCGGAAGTCCACGCGCGCAATATCTTTCGGCGATCGCCTGTCGCAGCGGAGGAACCCCGGCCAGCTCGATGCCGAATGAGTGCAGGTACGGGGTGAGCTGCTCGGCGGCCTCGGCGAACGCCCGCGACACGACTGCGGCCGGTGCGGCCAGCGTCGCCGCGGCCAGATTGGCGGTCGGTGCGGCCACCGGCGCC
>NZ_BCRS01000301.1 GCF_001552715.1 Mycolicibacterium vaccae NBRC 14118 = CIP 105934
GTCGAACTGGCCAGCGGCGGGCACCCGCCGGCGCTGCTGATGTCGGCGTCGGGACAGACCCGTTACGTGCACACCACCGGGGGTCAGGCCGTCGGCATCCTCAAGAACCCCCGCTTCGTGGCGCGGTCGGTCCACCTCGGGCCGGGCGACACGCTTGCGCTCTACACCGACGGGCTCACCGAGGCCAGGACGGGCCCGAACCGGCGTTTCGACGACCACGACGACTTCCTGGGCTTCGCGCGCCGGGAAAGCCCCACAGACGCAGCGACGTTCGTGGCCGCGGTGCAGCGCCTGCTCGACGGCTTCGGCGCGGGCCTGGAGGACGACACCGCGGTGATCGCGGTGAGTGTGCCACCACATTCCTGACCCCGGGGTTCCGCAGATGCGGATCGGCTGAGATGATTGCCCCGCAAAAGCGGAATCGGTCGCGCGAGGGGGGCCACCATGCCGGACATCCGCGTCAAGGATGCGGCCACCCTGCTCGGGGTCAGCGACGACACCGTGCGCCGCTGGATCGACAGCGGCAGCCTGCCGTCGACCAAGGACGGCGCGGGCCGCACCGTGATCGACGGCAAGGCGCTGGCCGAGTTCGCCCGCGACCACGCCTCCCCGCCGCCGGATCCGTCAGGCGTGGGCAGTTCGGCGCGCAACCGCTTCGTGGGGCTGGTCACCAAGGTGACCGCCGACCGGGTGATGAGCGAGGTGCAGATGCAGTGCGGGCCGTTCACGGTGGTGTCGCTGATGAGCACCGAGTCGGCCCGTCAGCTGGGCCTGGAACCCGGCGTGGTGGCCGTCGCGGTGATCAAGGCGACCAACGTGATCATCGACACCCCGGCAGGGACTTCGTGAAACCGGCTCTCACCGCCCTCGGCGCGTTGAGCGTTGTCGCCCTGCTCGCGGGATGTTCTGCAGCAGAGGATGATTCATCTTCGACGCCGAGCGGCCCCGGGTCGCCGGCTCCGGCGGCGATCACCGGCGAGGTCACCGTATTCGCGGCCGCGTCGCTGAAGTCCACGTTCACCGAACTCGGTGCGCGATTCGAGAACGACCATCCCGGAACGAAGGTCACGTTAAACTTCGCGGGTTCGTCGGACCTGGTGGCGCAGCTCGCCCAGGGTGCGCCTGCCGACGTGCTCGCTTCGGCCGACACGACCACCATGACCAGGGCCCTCGACGACGGACTCGTCGCCGGGGTGCCCGCAGACTTCGCGACCAACACGCTGACCATCGTGACCCCACCCGGAAACCCCGCGGGGATCGCCTCGTTCGCCGATCTCGCCGACTCCGCCGTCCAGGTCGTGGTGTGTGCACCACAGGTGCCGTGCGGTGCGGCCACCGAGAAGGTGGAGAACGCGACGGGGGTGACCCTCACCCCGGTCAGCGAGGAGTCCGGGGTCACCGACGTGCTCGGCAAGATCACCTCCGGGCAGGCCGATGCAGGCCTGGTCTATGTCACCGACGCCGCGTCCGCAGGTGACCGGGTCACCGCGATCCCGTTCCCGGAATCCTCCGACGCGGTCAACACCTATCCGATCGCCACGCTCACCGAGGCGACCAACCCATCCGCCGCGCAGACGTTCGTCGGACTGGTCACCGGGCCGCAGGGCCGGGAGGTGCTGTCCGCGGCGGGTTTCGGCACGCCGTGAGGATGCGGCCGGCCGCCGGGCTGATCCAGGTCGGACTGCCGGCCTGGATCTACGTACCCGCCGCGGTCGGGGCCCTGTTCGTGCTCACCCCGCTGCTGGCGATCCTGCTACGGATCGACTGGCCGCACTTCGTGCCGTTGATCACCTCCGAATCCTCCCGCGCTGCTTTGCTTCTCAGCCTCAAGACGTCGGCGGCCAGCACCGTGGTCTGTGTGCTGCTCGGTGTCCCGATGGCGCTGGCGCTGGCCCGCGGGCAGTTCCCCGGCCGATCGGTGTGGCGGGCGCTGGTGCTGCTGCCGCTGGTGCTGCCGCCGGTGGTCGGCGGCATCGCGTTGTTGTACACGTTCGGCAGGCAGGGTCTGCTCGGACAGCACCTCGACGTGCTCGGCCTGCGGATCGCGTTCTCCACCACCGCGGTGGTGCTGGCCCAGTCGTTCGTGTCGCTGCCGTTCCTGGTGGTCAGCCTCGAGGGCGCGCTGCGCTCGGCGGGGCCGGAGTACGAACGCATCGCCGCCACCCTCGGCGCCAGGCCGACCACGGTGTTGCGCACCGTCACGCTGCCGCTGGTGCTTCCCGGTCTGCTGTCGGGCGCGGTGCTGGCCTTCGCGCGCTCCCTCGGCGAGTTCGGCGCGACGCTGACCTTCGCCGGGTCGCTGCAGGGTGTCACCAGGACATTGCCCCTGGAGATCTATCTGCAACGCGAGACCGATCCGGACGCCGCCGTGGCGCTGTCTCTGCTGCTGATCGTCGTCGCCGCCGCGATCGTGATCGCCACCGCCGGCCGGCGGCCGGCGGGTCCGCTGTGAGCGCCGTGCGGGTGCGGGCCCGGCTGGACCACCGCGGCGCGGACTTCGACCTGTCGCTCGCCGACGGTGAGGTGCTGGCGGTGCTCGGACCCAACGGCGCGGGCAAGTCCACATTGCTGCACCTGATCGCCGGGCTGCTCCGGCCCGACACCGGCCGCATCGAGGTGGGCGCGACCGTGGTCACCGACACCGCGTCGGGAACGTTCGTGCCCGCGCACGCGCGGCGCGTCGCGATGCTGAGCCAGCAGCCGCTGCTGTTCCCGCACATGACCGCGGAGCGCAACGTGGGCTATGCGCCGCGCTGCCGGGGCCGGTCCCGCCGGCAGGCCCGGGAGTGCGCGCGCCGGTGGCTGGAGGCCGTCGG
>NZ_BCRS01000302.1 GCF_001552715.1 Mycolicibacterium vaccae NBRC 14118 = CIP 105934
GCCGCTGCCCTTTCCGCCAGATTTTGCCACTACGGCAACGTCATTCGATTTCGATACACCGCCGGCGTCGCCACCGCCCACGCCAGTGGCACCGTCGCCGCTGCCCTTTCCGCCAGATTTTGCCACTACGGCAACGTCATTCGATATCGATACACCGCCGGCGTCACCGCCGCCAGGCCAACTGCTGCCTGCTGTGGCCGGTCTGATGTCCGGTGTAGACCACGGTGACAGCGACCATCGCGCTCGCAGTGCCGATGATGGTGATATCGGGCCGCGAGTTGACAAGGGCAAGAGCCCGCAGCATGATTCGGTCGGCAGCCAGAACGGGCAGCCGGGTTCGCAACAGTCACCGGGTGACGACTCCAATGATGTCACGCCCTCGCATCGATCCGATGGGCATCATTCGTCCACAGATACCCAGCAGCCTTTCGCCGCTAGCAGTGCCCCAGAGCCGACGCAGCAGGGTTCGACCGGGAGTTCCAGCAACCAGCCCACCCCGCGGTCGTACCCGGCCTCGGAGGATGCGGTCGCTGGGGTCGAGTCGCCGGCGGCGCCGGGGCCGTTGGCGGGGCTGGCTGATCCGGGCGGTGAGGCCAGGCATTTGATCGCGCGTGTGTGGGGGGAGTTGTCTGAGGCGGGAGCTGTTGATGCCCGGGGTTTGACTCGAGAGGGTGTCGACGACAGCTATGTCGAGTTCTTCGAGGGGTGGGCTTCAAGGTTCAGGAATGAGGTCGAGCTGCGTGTTGGGTTCACGAATTTTCTGCTGACTGGTGATCCCGTGGTCGGTTTGGCGGGGGGTGGTCGAGAACGACTCGACGGCAAGGGTAAGGGCAGGGCCACCGAGTCCGACATCGATGACCATATCGCTGAGGACAGTGCTCGTATCGGGCCGGATGAGTTGGTTCATCGGTTGAATAGGTTGCGGGAGCGGGCTGAAGAGTATGACGTTGTGCCGCACCTATTGAGCGGCGATGAAACCTATGCGCGGGAATGGCGTGTGGTGCGCGCTGCGCTCGCGCGCAGCGGTTCCGACGCAAAGTTGTTGCCTGCGTTCACAACGCTGCCGGATCCGACTGACGTCGGGGCTGGGGTTGGCCGCGCTGTCTGGCCGGTTTCTGGTCTCGGAGAGCGGCTGTCGGTTTCCGGCGGTGGGCGTGATCGCGTCAGCGCAGGGGATTCGTCGCTTTCACCCTCACACCCGGGGTTGGGTGGTGAGGACAGCGGTAGTGAGTTGACACCGAAAGCTGGTACCCCGGTGGCGCCGGTTCCACCGCGGGCTACGCCACCGGCCACGCTGTCGGGGTTGTTCGTCGGTGGTGATGAGGCTCGGGGCTTCCGCGAAGTGCGGCGGGTCGGAACGCACGGTGGGCGACTCGTGGAAGACCCGGATGGGCAGCTTTGGCTGATGAAGACTGCGAAAGAGGGCGATGAGTTCCTTTCCCATCTGCAGGTCGCGGTTGCATCTTTGCAGGCAGCCGTCGGGTTGCCGATCCCCCCGACACGCCTACTAGACGGGGGGCGGTTCACCATCCGGGCGTGGGTGGACGCCACGTTGCTCGACATCGACATCAGCGCGTTGTCAGGTCCGGATCTGGTGACCTTGCAGAAACATCAGGTGTTCGACTGGCTGATCAGCAATCACGACGCCCACCCTGGGCAGTTCCTGCGGACACGCGATGGCGGCATCGTCGGTATCGATAAGGACCAAGCGTTCCGGTACTTCGGTCGAGACATATTGAGCTGGCGATTCCATCCCAACGGTTTCTACGGTGAGGCCGAGCCGGTTTACAACACTATGTGGAGAGGGTTCAGCCAGGGCCGGGGTGACATCTTGTTGTCCGATCCCCGTACCGGTGAGGTCGGCGAGTTCATCACGAGGTTGCGAGAGTTCGACGACGAGCGACTCCGGGATCTTTTGCGGCCCTATGCGGTGGGCGCTGCCAAGGCCGGGAAACTTTTGAGTACCTCGGGCGACGAACCGGGGCTTACCGACCAACGACACGTCGAAAACGATGTGGAGTCTTTCCTGTCCGCGGTGATCGAACGTAAGAGCCGGTTGGTTGAGGATTTCGGATCCCTCTACCAGCGGGCCCTTGACGCGCGGCCGGATCCGCAGCCTGCGGTCGCTTCGGGGGCTCCGAGGCTTTCGCCGCAGCCTTCGACGCGGCCCGTCGAGGATGTGCGGGCCAATGTCATCGAGGTTCCGACGGTGATGGTTGAGGGCACGTTCGACACGGCCGAGCCGGTGTTCAGCGCTGACCGTCCCAGTGCGCAACTAGATTCCACGGTCGCGCTGTCGGATATCACCTTGCCGCAACCGTTCCTGCGGTTGCACTTTCGCACCGACAATCATTTGCTTTTCCGCGCTGATACTCGGGGTCCCTCGGAGATCTTCGAAAGTGGTTTTGCCCCTCAACAACCGAGCATGCGCGATTTCGAAGCCTTCATTCTCGGACGTTCTGGAGCTTTTGTATCGACGACCCGAAATCCCGGGCTCCATTTCCGGGTTCCCTTCAACACTCGGCCCGATGTCTTCGAGTACATCATCGACGCCCCCGGCGGCATCGAGGCCAACCCGACACTCGAGGACCACCCCTATACCTACCAAGACGAGGTTTCCTTCCCCGGTGGGATACGACGCGAAAACATCATCGGCGTCGAGCGGGTATGGGACACGCTGACGGGGCACCCCGGCAGGACGGTACGGGGAACACATGAGTACGAGGAGTTCATCGCCAATCCGCGCTACGACCCCAGCGCACCCAATACCCGGATAGCGAGGAGGGCCAGCGCTGACGACAGCGACGACAACGC
>NZ_BCRS01000303.1 GCF_001552715.1 Mycolicibacterium vaccae NBRC 14118 = CIP 105934
GGACCGGGGCGTCGTCGAGCGAGGCCAGCACCGACGTGCGCAGCTCACCGTCGCGCAGGATCGCGACCGACTTGACCGGTGTCGCCAGTGCCGTCGCGAAGACGTCCGCGGCGGCGCCCACCTCGTCGGCAGGCAGGTCGACCAGGCCGCCCCACAGCTGGGGCTGCTCGGCGCCGACGACGCCCGCCAGACCCCACAGGCCGCTCTGCCGCAGCGCCGCGTCGGTCGCGGATTCGTACACCCCGCGGGTGACGATCCACAGCGTGGCCGGGTCGCGCGGCTCCCGCTCGGCGAGTTCGCCGACCAGGCCGGCCACCTCGGTGGTCAGCCGGACGGTTGCGTCCTGGTCGTCGGTCTGGGCGTCGTTAGAGGCCACGTAGACGACGAAACGCGCGTCGGACACCTCGGTCAGCGACCGACCGGTCGCGGTGACGGCATCCCGCACCGCCGCGGCGGTCTCGCCGTCGCCGACGACCGCGACGGGACCGGTGTCGGTGCCTGTGGCCTCCGGCGTCCAGGGCTGCCAGTCGAGGCGGTGCGCGATGCGCTGCGGATCGGCGGCGGCCGACGCGGTGACCGACTCGATCTCGACCGGCGTGTATCGCAGACCGGTGATCTGGGCGTACCGCGTGCCGTCTTCGCCGCTGATCGCGAGGTCGACGAGCAGGTCGTCGCCGTCGCGGCCGCGGTTGCGGGCCACGACCACCCCGCGGGCACCGACCGGCGTCTGGTCGACGCGGACGTCGGCGGCAGCGGACGGCACCATCAGCCCCGGGCTCGACGAGTCGACGAGCCGGCCCAGGTTGACGGCGGCGTCGAGCAGGCCGGTCAGGGAAGCGGACCGGAGGTCGACGACCATGGACAGCTCCCCCGATGTCGCGTCGTGGGACGCGACGGTCCACGGATAGGCCAGGCCCTCGATGCCCCACGCGCTGTGGAGTTCGGCCAGCGCCGACGGGTCGTACGCCGACGACGGCACGGCGGCCGCGGGCGGCACGTCCGCGACCTGGTGGGCGACCCGGGCCGTGGCGTGGCGTACCCAGCGCTGCGGCGCCGCATCGTCCTCGGCCGCGGTCGACGACGAGATCGTGATCGTGTCCCCGTCGCTGTAGACCTGCACCACGCGGGGGCCGTCGACGGTGATCGGGAAGTCGAACCGGACGTCGGTCACCGCCGCCGCCCCGGTCCGGGCGGCGGCCAGCGACAGGGTCTGCAGCAGCACCGACAGCGGCACGATCTCCACGCCGGCGAACCTGTGCGACTTCGGGTAGGGCTTGGCCTGCGGCACCAGCCGGGCCTGCCACAGATGCCCGGGCTGGGTCCCGGCGACGTCGGTGTGCGCCCCGAGCACGGTGCCCGGGTTCGGCGCCGACGCCCCCGAGGCGGCCTGCTTACGGATCGCCCAGTGGTGGGTGTGGTGCCACGGCGTGGTCGGCAGCGGCGCGTGCGGCTCGCCGTGGTGCGGGGTCTCCGGCGGATGACTGGTGAACGTCGCGTTCAGCGCGGTGTGGAACGTCAACGTGTCGTCGGTGTCGCGGACGAGCGTGCCGAACGCGGCATGCGCGGGTGAGTCCAGCGTGTCGCTGATCGCGTACGTCAGGATCGGGTTCGCGCTGACCTCGAGAAACGTGCCGATCTCCGCGGCGGCTGTTTCGACGGCCCGGCTGAACGTGACCGGCCGGCGCACGTTGGCCACCCAGTAGTCGGCGTCCAGCGTGGGCTCGCCGTCGGGCTCGGTGACCGTGGACAGGAACGGGATGTTCGGCGTCCGGGGGGTGACATCGGCCAGCGCGTCACGCAGATCCGGCAGCACGGGGTCCATCAGCGCGGTGTGCGAGGCGACCTCCATGTTCACCCGGCGGGCGAACCTGTCCTGCGCCGTCACCGCGGCGATCACCGCGTCGACCTGCTCGGGCAGTCCGGCCACCACGGTCTGGCGCGGCGAGACGTAGCCGGCGATCTCGACGCTGGGGTAGTCCGCGATGAACGCGGCCGCGGCCTCGGAGTCCAGCTCGACCAAAGCGACGGCGCCCTGGCCGGCCAGCCGGGACATGATCGACGACCGTGCGGCGATCACCTTCAGCCCGTCGGACAGGCTCAACGCCCCGGCGACCACCGCAGCGGTCACCTCGCCCATCGAGTGCCCGATCACCGCGTCCGGATGCACACCGTAGGAGCGCCACAGCTCGGTCAACGCCAGCTGCAGCCCCATCAACACCGGCTGCACCCGGGCATCGCCACTGACCGGCGCACCGTCGACGACGATGTCGCGCAACGAGAAACCGACCTGCTCGACGAAGACCGGCTCGATCTCGGCCAGCGCCGCAGCGAAGGCCGGCTCGTCGGCCAGCAGTTGGCGGGCCATCCCCGGCCACTGCGAGCCCTGACCCGAGTACACGAACACCGTGCCCGGCTTGCGTGACGCCGTCGGTGCGGCGACCACGCCGGGTGCGCTCTGGCCGGTGGCCAGCGCCTGCAGTCCCGCGATGGCCTGGTCCCGATCCCGGGCCGCGACCGTCGCGAACTTGTGGTGGCGGGTGCGGTGGTGGTTGAGCGTGTGGGCGACTTCAGCGAGCGGGATCTCGGCCCCGGCGCCGGCCATCCAGTCCGCCAGCATCGCGGCCTGCGACGCGATCCGCTCGGGCGTCCTGCCCGACAACACCAGGGTGGTGACGGCCGTGGGTTCGGGTGCCGCGGCCTGCGT
>NZ_BCRS01000304.1 GCF_001552715.1 Mycolicibacterium vaccae NBRC 14118 = CIP 105934
GGGTGCGGTTACGCGCCGGACGGTCGCCGTCCTCGCGGGGCTCGCGCCGCTCACCGTCCTCGCGTCGCTCGCGCTTGGGCTTGTCCGCCGTGCGCGCCGCCTTGCCGATGGAGCCGCCGGCGTCGGCCGGGATGTTGAGTTCCTCGTAGAGGTGCGGCGAGTTCGAATAGGTCTCGGCGGGGTCGGGGGTGTCCAGGCCCAGCGCCTTGTCGATCATCGTCCAGCGCGGCAGCTCGTCCCAGTCGACCAGGGTGACGGCGATGCCGGTCTTGCCCGCGCGGCCGGTGCGGCCGATGCGGTGCACGTAGGCCTGCTCGTCCTCGGGGATCTGGAAGTTGATGACGTGGGTGATGTCGTCGATGTCGATGCCGCGCGCGGCGACGTCGGTGGCGACCAGCACGTCGACCTCACCCGTGCGGAACGACTTCAGCGCCTTCTCGCGCGCGGCCTGTCCCAGATCGCCGTGCACGGCGCCGACCTTGAAGCCGCGCTCGGCCAGCTCGTCGGCGACCTTCTGCGCGGTGCGCTTGGTGCGGGTGAAGATCATCGTCGCGCCGCGGCCCTCGGCCTGCAGGATGCGGGCGACCATCTCGACCTTGTCGAGCGCGTGCGCACGGTAGGCGAACTGCTCGGTGCTGTCGTGGGTGGCCGACGAGTGCGGCGCCTCGGCGCGGATGTGTGTCGGCTGGGTCATGAACGTGCGGGCCAGGGTGATGATCGGGTCCGGCATGGTGGCCGAGAACAGCATGGCCTGGCGCTTGGCCGGGATCTGCTTGAGGATCCGCTCGATGTCGGGCAGGAAGCCCAGGTCGAGCATCTCGTCGGCCTCGTCGAGGACCAGCACGCTGAGCCCGCCGAGCTGCAGGTGGCCCTGCTGGGCCAGATCGAGCAGGCGGCCCGGGGTGCCGACGACGACGTCGACGCCCTTCTGCAGCGCCTCGATCTGCGGCTCGTAGGGGCGTCCGCCGTAGATCGCGGTCACCGTGAGCTTGCGGGTGTCGTCGGCCATCAGGTACTTCGACGCGCCGAGGAGGTCCTCGTAGACCTGGATGCACAGCTCGCGGGTCGGGACGACGATCAGGGCGCGGGGGATGCCCGTGAGCGGCCGTTCGGTGTCGGTGGTGATCCGGTGCAGCAGCGGCACGCCGAAGGCGAAGGTCTTACCCATGCCGGTACGGGCCTGGCCGATGAGATCGTCGCCGGCCAGCGCGAGCGGCAGGGTCAGCTCCTGGATCGCGAAAGCGTGCTCGATGCCTTCCTCGGCGAGCGCGCGGACGATCTCGTCGCGTACTCCGAGCTGGGCGAATGTGGGGTTTTGATGTGTAGTTACGGGTGTCATGCTCAGGAAACGAAGCCTTTCACTTATTCCTCATGCGTTCCACGCGCGCACGAGTTGTGAAGAGAACTTCGCCGGGCCCTGCGCTGAGGAGGCGGGCCGCCGCGTGCACGCACATTTCTTAGGTGTCTGCGGCCAGAGAGGCCGGCGAATGGTTCGATCCGTCGGCACCTGCGCCGACACCGCGTCCCATGGTAGCCGGTCTAGCAAGCGCGAGCCGCATCGCCGGGCCCGGAGTCTAGAGTTGGTCCATGTCTTCGACTCCGTCAGCGGCCGCTGAATCCGCCCGCGCGAGCGAGCCGGAGGGACCGGCGGGTTCGCGCGTCTCGTCCGGGCATCCCGGCATCAACGAGCTGTTCGCGCTGCTCGCGTACGGGGAGGTCGCGGCGTTCTACCGCCTCACCGAGGAGGCGCGGATGGCGCCGAACCTGAACGGCCGGATCAACATGGCCAGCATGGCGGCCGCCGAGATGAACCACTACGAGGTGCTGCGCGACGCGCTGGCGCGCCGCGGTGTCGACATCGTCCCCGCGATGACGAAGTACGCGTCCGCGCTGGAGAACTACCACCGGCTGACGACGCCGAGCACCTGGCTGGAGGCGCTGGTCAAGACCTACATCGGCGACGCGCTGGCCGCCGATTTCTACCTGGAGATCGCCGACGTGATGCCCGGCGAGGTGGCCGACGTGGTGCGTTCGGTGCTGTCGGAGACCAGCCACTCCCAGTTCGTGGTGGCCGAGGTGCGCGCCGCGGTGACGGCCAGTGACCGGCAGCGGCACCGGCTGGCGCTGTGGTCGCGGCGGCTGCTGGGCGAAGCGATCACCCAGGCCCAGTTCGTGCTGGCCGAACACGACGAACTGGTCGATCTGGTGATGTCGGGGGGCGGGCTGTCGCACATGACCGACTTCTTCGACCGCCTGCAGAACACCCACGCGAGCCGCATGCAGGAGCTCGGCCTCGCCTGACCCGGCCTGGCTTTCCGCCGAAACCGCATTCCACGCGGTCCTCAGGCGGGAATTGCCGCGTGGAATGCGGTTTCGGCGGTGAAGGTCACCGGGTGCAGTTGGTGATGATCGAGTTGTTGTTCTGCGCCGCGATCAGCGAGCCGTTGGCGTCCAGGATCGCGCAGTTGAGCTGACCGGACACGCTCGTCGCGGTCACCGAGCTCAGCGTCACGCCGGGATTGAGCACCAACGTCTTCGACCACGGCAGAGCCACGTTCACGTCGGTCTGCAGCGCGCCCTGCTCGTCGGTGTAGATCACGGTCACCAGGTCGAGCAGCTGGCGGTTGCCGGTGATGCGGTAGGTGACCGTGCCCGCGGCCGCCGCGGGGGGCGGCGGCGCGGCCTGCGGCGCGGG
>NZ_BCRS01000305.1 GCF_001552715.1 Mycolicibacterium vaccae NBRC 14118 = CIP 105934
GGCGGGCCGGGCTTGGGACCGGGACGGTTCTGCGGGGCGGACGGCTTCGCCGAGACACCTGCAGAGCCGTTGCTGCCGGCCGGTGCGGCGGGCTTGTCGGACTTGTTTCCACCGAACGATTCACGCAGCCGACGAGCGACGGGGGCTTCCACCGTCGAGGACGCCGACTTGACGAATTCGCCTTGCTCACTGAGCCGGGCGAGAACTTGCTTACTTGTGACACCGAGTTCCTTAGCCAACTCGTGCACGCGGGCCTTACCTGCCACTACATCTCCTGTCTGGGAGGCGACAGCGGTGGTAGGCGCCGCGCCTCGGTTTAGCTATGACACATGGTCATCGGGACTTCACGGTGTGCTCATGTTCTTCGCTTACCTGTTCTCTAGCCCGGGTGAGCCGCCACGTTCCCGGTTGGAAACGCGTGCGACAACCCGGTGATGTCCGGTGAACCGGTGATCCGTAGCGCTCGGCCGAAAGCCCGCCGCCGAACTGCGGCTTGCAGGCATCCCGGATCGGGATGCAACCACGCGCCCCGCCCAGGAAGCCGTCTTGCTGCGTCAACGGTCACGGCGTGTTCGCCATTCCCGGTATCGACAGCGACAACCCGGAGCAAATCGACAGCCAGCCCTCGTTTCCGGCATCCGACGCAGGTCCGCACCGGTGCGCCCGAGGGTTTGGCGGTGTTTTTCTGCATCCGAGCCGATGTCTCGCGCTGGATCACAGCTGAGTCTACCGTCATTGCACCTCCGGAAAGAAAGCCGGTGCGCAATCGGAGCGGATGTCGGCTCGGTTCTCGTCGGCTCAGTGCTCGCCCGACCCGTCCCGCCGCGGCGCGTGCGCGGGCGGCCCGCTCTGCCCGTCGGCGGCCGCGTCGTCGCTGCGGATGTCGATGCGCCAGCCGGTCAGCCGGGCCGCCAGCCGCGCGTTCTGCCCTTCCTTGCCGATCGCGAGCGAGAGCTGGAAGTCCGGCACGATCACCCGCGCGGCGCGCGCGGCCTCGTCGATCACCGTCACCGACATCACCTTCGCGGGCGACAGCGCGTTGGCGACGAAACGCGCCGGGTCCTCGTCGTAGTCGATGATGTCGATCTTCTCGCCGGACAGTTCGCTCATCACGTTGCGCACGCGCTGCCCCATCGGTCCGATGCAGGCGCCCTTGGCGTTGAGCCCGGGCGCCCTGGACGCGACGGCGATCTTGGACCGGTGTCCGGCCTCGCGGGCCACCGCGACGATCTCCACCGACCCGTCGGCGATCTCGGGCACCTCCAGCGAGAACAGCTTGCGCACCAGATTGGGGTGTGTCCGCGACAGCGTGATCAGCGGCTCCCTGGCCCCGCGGGTCACCCCGACGACGTAGCACCGGAGCCGGTCGCCGTGCTCGTAGCTCTCCCCCGGCACCTGTTCGGCGGCCGGGATCACGCCTTCGGAGCCCTTGGTCTCGCTGCCGATCCGGACCATCACCAGCCCGCGGGCGTTGGCGCGCGCGTCGCGCTGGATCACCCCGGCGACGATGTCGCCCTCGCGTGCGGAGAACTCTCCGTAGTTCTTCTCGTTCTCGGCGTCGCGCAGTCGCTGCAGGATCACCTGGCGTGCGGTGGTCGCCGCGATACGGCCGAAACCCTCAGGGGTGTCGTCCCATTCGTGCAGCACGTTGCCGTCTTCGTCGGTCTGCCGCGCCATCACCTTGACCACGCCGGTCTTGCGGTCGATGTCGATACGGGCGTCGGGCTCGTGGCCGTCGGTGTGCCGGTAGGCCGTCAACAACGCGCTCTTGATGGTGTCGACCACCACGTCGACGGTGATTCCTTTGTCGGCCTCGATGGCATGCAGGGCTGCCATGTCGATGTTCATGCTCAGGCTTCCTCTCCGGCGACGCCGGCCAGTTCGAGTTCACGGGGGTTCGGCGGCGAAAACTCCACCTGGACAACAGCTTCGGCAATCTCATCGATTGCTATGTCACGGACCACCAGGGTGCTGCGGCCCTCGCGCACGACCACGGCGACGGTTCCGTCGACGACCGGGCCGATGCGGCCGGTCAGCTTAGCGCCGTCGCCGAGGGTGATCGCGGCGAGCCGACCCTGCGCCCGGCGGTAGTGCTTCTCGGTGGTCAGCGGGCGGTCCACGCCCGGCGAGGTCACCTCGAGCACGTACGGCACGGTATCGAGTTCGTCGAGGAGCTCCGACGCCGCGCGGGACAGCTCGGCGACCGTATCGAGGTCCAGACCGCGGTCCCCGTCGGCGACGATCGTGATGCGCGGGGGCCGTGCGGCCGCGTCGATCACCACGTCCTCGATGTCGTATCCGGCGCGCGCGAATTCGCCGTCGAGAAGTTCGACCACCTGTCGTTGCGACGGTAATCCCGCAGACCGCTCCGCCACGGCGAGCTCCTCGTCTTGAGTTGTCCGGACACGGATACGCAGGAAGGGCTCCGGCGAATCCGACATCCCACGATACGCCAGCGCAGGGGCCCCGAACGAACGAAAGCCCCCCGCCGGGGCGGCTGCGCAACACTGCTATGCGCGGGTGGCAGGATGTGGGCGTGCCGAGCCCCCCGCCGACCGTCAGCCGTCGCCGTGTGCTCGTCGGCGCGGCCACGCTCGCCGCGCTCGGCGCCGCCGTCACCGCGTGCGGCACCGCACCTCCGCCGCCCGATCTCGACGACCTCACCACCGCGCTGGACCGGGCCC
>NZ_BCRS01000306.1 GCF_001552715.1 Mycolicibacterium vaccae NBRC 14118 = CIP 105934
GCTGTGCGAGCCCGGCCGCCAGCGCCGCGCCTGCGCTGCTGCCCGCCACCGCGATCATCGCCGCGTCGATGCCGAGTTCGGCCGCGCTCCGCGCCGCCCACTCCAGGATCGCGGCCGCATCGTCGAGTCCCGCCGGGTACGGGTGTTCGGGCGCCAGCCGGTAGTCCAGCGACAGCACGGTGCACCGTCCGCGGCGGGCCAGCTCGACGCACTGCCGATGATCGGTGTCGAGGTTGCCGAGTACGAACGCACCGGAATGGCAGTAGATCACCGCCCCCGACCCGGGGGCGCCACCACGGTAGATCCGCACCGTGACGTGGTGGCCCTGCGGTACGGCGACCTCACGCTGCTCGATCTCCACACCGACGGTGTCGAGCGTCCTGGCCGTTTCGCCTCGCCGTTGGTTCAGCGAGTCCCGCACGACGCCGAGAAGGTGCGGTGACAGGTCGGTGCGCGCGGTAGCGAGGTGGCGCAGGGCCGGGTCGAGGCGCTCGACGAAGTCGTGGTCGGTCACGGCGGGCCTACTGTTGTGCCGCGGTCTGGGCGACGACCCGGATGGCCGGCCTGCGCTGCGGTTCGGCGAAGACGTAGTCGCCGGGCCTGAACAAGCGGGTCAGCTGCCAGAACATGCGGGCGCTGCGCGGCCACTGGGTGACCACGCGGCCGTTGGCGGCGCGGAAGTAGTTGCTGCAGCGGGTCAGCCACACGGTGCCCTGCATCCAGGTGTCGATCCAGTTCAGGTAGCGCGTCATCACCTCGGACCGTACCTCGACGTAGTTCCGTTTCCTGCGCCGCATGTGTCGCAGCGCGCGCACGATGTAGCGCGCCTGCGCCTCCAGGATGAAGATCACGCTGTTGGAGCCGACGTTGGTGTTGGGCCCGTAGAGCATGAAGAAGTTGGGATAGCCGGGCACGCTCATCCCGAGGTAGGCGAACGCGCCGTCGCGCCAGGTCTCGCTCAGCAGTGCCCCGTCCGCGCCACGTACCTCGATCTGCCCGAGGTAGTCCGCGGCGGCGTAGCCGGTCGCACAGAGAACGACGTCGACGTCGAGCTCGGTGCCGTCCTCGGTGAGCAGCGAGCGCGCCCGGAGCCCGCGTGCGGGACTGGAGACCACCTCGACGTGCGGCTGCGTCAGCGTCTGCAGGTAGTCAGTGGCGAACACCAGCCGCTTGCATCCCAGCGGATGGTCCGGCGTCAGTTTGGCGCGCAGCGCGTCGTCGGTCACCGTCGCTTCCAATGAGCGCAGCGCGATGTTCTTGAACTCCTGGGTCTTGTCGCTGCCGTGCTCGATCACCGAGATGTTGGACTCGCTGCGCAACCACAGCCGGGTCCGGTAGATCTTCTTGGCCAGCGGGATATGGGCGAACATCCACTTCTCGCGTTCGCTGTACTCCCGGTCGGGTTTGGGCAGCACCCAGGTCGGCGATCGCTGCACCGAATACACCTTCGCGGCCTTCTTGGCGACTTCCGGGACCAGTTGCGCAGCAGTCGATCCGGTACCCAGCACGGCCACCCGGGCCCCGGTCAGGTCCACCGACGGGTCCCACCGCGCGGTGTGCATGATCGTCCCGGTGAACGGTTCCTCCTCGACGAGGTCGGGCATCACCGGCCGGGTGAACATCCCGACGGCCGAGACCACGACGTCGAAGGTGTGCTCGTCGCCGGTGGCGGTGGTCAACCGCCAGGTGCGGGACTCGGGGCTCCAGTGCGCTGACACGATCTCGGTGTTACACCGCAGGTGGTCCCGCAGGCGGTGGCGCCCCGCGCAGCGTTCGAAGTAGTCCAGGATCTCCTTCTGCCCCGACCACAGCCGGGACCAGTGGGCGTTCAGGTCGAACGAGTACGAGTACAGGTGCGACTTCACGTCGCACGCCAGACCCGGATAGGTGTTGATCCGCCACGTGCCGCCGACACCGTCTTCCCGGTCGAAGATCGTGAAGTCGTGGAATCCGGCCTTGCGCAGCAGGATTCCGAGAGCCAGACCTCCGGGTCCGGCGCCGATGATCGCTACGGACAGCGTGTGGGCCATGGGGATCGTCATCCAATCTTGAGGGACTGCCCACCGTCGACGATGAGCTCCGAACCGGTGATGAAGGTGGCGTGCTCGGAGACCAGGAACGCGACCGCGTCGGCGATCTCCGCGGGCTTGCCGATGCGGCCCGTCAACGCCGAGTCGGCCAGCCGCGACTGGGTGGCCGGGTCGAGCATCGGGGTTTCGACGGGGCCCGGGAACACCGCGTTCACCCGGATCCCGGCCGGGGCCAACTCGACCGCCGCGACCTGGGTGAGACCACGCAGGGCCCATTTCGACGAGCCGTAGGCGCTGTGGTTCGGGAACGGCCGGACCGCCCCGGTGCTGCAGGTGTTCACGATCGAGGCGTTCGGCGCGCCGCGCAGGTGCGGCAGCGCGGCCTGGATAGCGAGGAAGGGGCCCAGGCAGTTGACCCGCCAGCTGCCTTCGAAGCCGGCGGCCGTCTCGTCGGACAGTGACGCACGGTGCAGCACACCGGCGTTGTTGACCAGCGTGGTCAGCGCGCCGAACCTGTCGAGCACCGCCGCGACCCCGTCGGCCCACTGCTGTTCGGAGGTGACGTCCAGCTCCACCGCCATCGCGCGGTCGGCCCCGAGTTCGTCGACGGTCTGTCGCAGTTCGTCGACGAGCCGGTC
>NZ_BCRS01000307.1 GCF_001552715.1 Mycolicibacterium vaccae NBRC 14118 = CIP 105934
ACGGTCCTGCGGCTGGCGCCGCTGGTCGAGACCGACGACGTCGTCGTCACCGCGGGCGGCAGCACGTACTTCGACGCGGTCGCCGACGCATTGAACGACTGGCCGCAGGGCCTGTCGGTGCGCCCGCTGCTGCGCAGCGGCTGCTACGTGACCCACGACCACGGCCTCTACGCGCGGACCTCGCCGCTGACCCGGGGCGGGGGTGCCGGGTTGCGACCCGCGCTGGAGGTGCACGCCCAGGTGGTGTCGCGGCCGGAACCCGACCTGGCGATCCTGGCCATGGGCCGGCGTGACGTGTCGTTCGACCAGGGCATGCCGATCCCGCTGGACCTCGCCGCAGCCGTGGTGGAACGGCTCCACGACCAGCACGCCAACGTGCGGCTGGGTCCCGGGACCGAGGCCGAGGTGGGCCAGTGGCTGCAGTTCGGGATCTCGCACCCCTGCACGGTTTTCGACAAATGGCGGCTGATCCCGGAGATCGACGCCGACGGCCGGGTGGTCGACCTGATTCACACGTTTTTCTAGCGCGGCCCTGACGAGCAGGCCGCTCGACCTTCTAGCGCTTGGCCCTGTTCCGCTGATTGTCCCGGTTGCGTTCGAACACCATCCGCAGCCCGTCGAGCGTCAGATGCCGGTCGTAGTGCTGCACGGTGTGCAGATCGGCCAGCATCAGCGGTGCGCTGTGGCCGGTGGCGATCACGTTGACGTCGTCTCCCCCGAAGCCGTCGACGTCTTCGCGCACGCGGTTCACCAGTCCGTCGACCAACCCGGCGAAGCCGAACACCGCGCCGGCCTGCATGCATTCGACGGTGTTCTTGCCGACCACCGACCGCGGCCTGGTCAGCTCGACGCGCCGCAGTGCCGCCGAACGTTCCGCCGCCGCGTCGGAGGACACCTGCACGCCGGGGGCGATCGCACCGCCGAGGAACTCGCCGCGCGCCGAGACGACGTCGACGCAGATCGAGGAACCAAAGTCGACCACAATCGCCGCGGTGCCGAACTTCTGATATGCGGCAAGGCAGTTCACGATCCGGTCGGCGCCGACCTCTTTCGGGTTGTCGACCAGCAGCGGGATCCCGGTACGCACCCCCGGCTCGATCAGCACATGCGGCACCGACGGCCAGTACTGCTCCAGCATCACCCGGACCTCGTGCAGCACCGACGGCACCGTGGACAGCCCGGCCGCGCCGGTCAGCAGCTCGGCGTCGTCACCGATGAGGCCGTCGATGGTGAGCGCGAGTTCGTCCGCGGTCACCTCCGGTTCGGTGCGGATGCGCCAGTGGTGGGCGACCTTCGCGTGGTCGCCGGAACCGGAGATCAGCCCGACCACGGTGTGGGTGTTGCGGACGTCGATGGCTAACAGCACGACGTCACCTCGGCGACCGCGACGCGGCGTCTGACATCAGTTCCGCCAAGGCAATTCGTGACTGTCCGCGGACGGCGTGCGCGGATGGCCGTCGATGCCCGCGCTCGCCCCGATGTCCACGGCGATGTTGTCGAGCAGGCGGGTGCGGCCCAGCCGGGCGGCGATCAGCATCCGGCCTGCGCCCTCGGCGGGGGCCGGCCCCAACAGGGGGTCGCGGACCTCCAGGTACTCCAGTTCCAGCGCGGGCACCTCGTCGAGCACCGCGCGCGCGGCATCGAGCGCGGCGCTCACCCCGGCCGACGCGGCGTACATGCCGGCCAGCAGCGCCGCCGACAGCGCACCCGCCTGCTCGCGCTGCACCGGATCGAGGTAGCGGTTACGCGACGACATCGCCAGGCCGTCGGCCTCACGCACGATCGGCACGCCCTGGATCTCGATGTCGAGGTCGAAATCGGTCACCATCTGGCGGATCAACGCCAGTTGCTGGAAGTCCTTCTCGCCGAAGTAGGCGCGGTCCGGGCGCACCATGTTGAACAGCTTCAGCACCACCGTCAGCACACCGGCGAAATGCGTTGGGCGCGAAGCACCTTCGAGCTCACCGGCAAGCGGCCCCGGATGCACGGTGGTGCGCATACCGTGGGGGTACATGTCCTCGGCGGTCGGGGTGAACGCGATGTCGACGCCTTCGGCGCGCAGCGCGTCGAGGTCGTCGTCGAGGGTGCGCGGGTAGGCGCCGAGATCCTCGTTCGCGCCGAACTGCAGCGGATTGACGAAGATCGAGACCACCACCGCCGCCCCCGGAACCCTTCTGGCGGCGCGGATCAACGCCAGGTGGCCGTCGTGCAGCGCCCCCATCGTCGGCACCAGCACGATCCGCCGTCCGGTGGTGCGCAGCGCCCGCGTCACCCCGGAGACGTCCCGCGGCCGCTGGTACACGTTCAGCCGGCCGGCAGTGAATTTCGGGGCATCGCGCCTGGTCATGACTGTCCTGCTTCTGCCAGCACCTCGAAGACCCCTTCCGGAGCGTGCGCACGCTGGGCCGTGCGCCATGAGTTCGTCCGATACGCCTGCGCCAGATCGGAATTCACCTCGGCCAGCGCCTGCAGATGCCCGGCGACCGCCGCCGCGTCGCCCCGCGCCACCGGGCCGGTCAGCGCGGACTGCCCGCGCGCCAGCGCGTTGTCCAGCGCCGCGCGGGCCAGCGGCCCGATGATCCGCTCC
>NZ_BCRS01000308.1 GCF_001552715.1 Mycolicibacterium vaccae NBRC 14118 = CIP 105934
GTTGACGGCGTCGGCGTCGGTGAACGCCGTGGCCGCGCTGCGGGCGGCCGCGGCCCAGCCGGTCAGGTCGGCGACCACGCCCTGCAGCTGCGGAGTGAGCAGCGCGTCGATCCCCAACCCCGACACCGCCGCCCCGGGCATCGCGCCGGGGTCGAGCACCGGCCGCGGCATGTCGTCGACCTCGGCGGCGGCGGCGTCGAAGCGTCCCGCCAACGCGTGCAGGCGATCGGTGTCGACGTGTGCGATTTCCCCCATGGCTCATGCTGACAGACCCCGGGGCGGGTCCGGCCGGGTTATCCACAGGGCTCATCGAGTGTCCGGCCGCCCTGTGAGCCGAGCAACAAGTAGTCTCGATGAGGTGCAGCGACGAATCATGGGCATCGAGACCGAATTCGGTGTGACCTGCACGTTCCACGGCCATCGACGGTTGAGTCCCGACGAGGTCGCCCGCTATCTGTTCCGCCGGGTGGTGTCGTGGGGCCGCAGCAGCAACGTCTTCCTCCGAAACGGCGCCCGTCTGTATCTCGACGTCGGCAGCCATCCCGAATATGCGACCGCCGAATGTGACAGCCTCACGCAGCTGGTCACCCACGACCGCGCCGGTGAACGGGTACTGGAGGACCTGCTCGTCGACGCCGAACAGCGGTTGTCCGACGAGGGTATCGGCGGCGACATCTACCTGTTCAAGAACAACACCGACTCGGCGGGCAACTCCTACGGCTGCCACGAGAACTACCTGATCGTGCGTGCCGGTGAGTTCTCCCGCATCTCCGATGTGCTGCTGCCGTTCCTGGTCACCCGTCAGCTGATCTGCGGGGCGGGCAAGGTGCTGCAGACCCCGAAGGCGGCGACCTTCTGTCTGTCCCAACGCGCCGAGCACATCTGGGAGGGCGTGTCCTCGGCGACCACCCGGTCGCGCCCGATCATCAACACCCGCGACGAACCCCACGCCGACGCCGAGAAGTACCGGCGCCTGCACGTGATCGTCGGTGACTCGAACATGAGCGAGTCCACCACGATGCTGAAGGTGGGTTCGGCGTCGCTGGTGCTGGAGATGATCGAGGCCGGGGTGGCGTTCCGGGACTTCTCGCTGGACAACCCGATCCGCGCGATCCGGGAGGTCAGCCACGATCTGACCGGCAGACGGCCGGTGCGGCTGGCCGGCGGCAGGCAGGCCAGCGCGCTCGACATCCAGCGCGAGTACTACGCCCGCGCGGTGGAGTACCTGCAGACCCGCGAACCCAACACCGAGATCGACCAGGTCGTCGACCTGTGGGGCCGCCAGCTCGACGCCGTCGAAAGCCAGGACTTCGCCAAGGTCGACACCGAGATCGACTGGGTGATCAAGCGCAAGCTTTTCCAGCGCTATCAGGACCGCTACAACATGGAGCTGTCCGACCCGAAGATCAGCCAACTCGACCTGGCCTATCACGACATCAAGCGTGGTCGCGGCGTGTTCGACCTGCTGCAGCGCAAGGGCCTGGCGGCCCGGATCACCACCGACGAGGAGATCGACGCCGCGGTCAACACGCCGCCGCAGACCACCCGCGCGAAACTGCGCGGTGAATTCATCAGCGCCGCACAGGAAGCGGGCCGGGATTTCACGGTGGACTGGGTGCACCTGAAGCTGAACGACCAGGCCCAGCGCACCGTGCTCTGCAAGGACCCGTTCCGGTCGGTGGACGAGCGGGTCAAACGGCTCATCGCGAGCATGTGACCTCAATCGGCGGGTGCTCGTGGCGGGGAACACGCCGGGCGCGCCTTAAGCTCTAACCCGTGGGGATCTCCAAAGTCGAACGCCTGATGAATCTGGTCATCGCGTTGCTGTCCACGCGGTCCTTCATCACCGCAGACCGGATCCGCGAGACGGTGTTCGGCTATTCCGACGGCGCCAGCGACGAAGCCTTCTCGCGGATGTTCGAGCGCGACAAGAACGAACTGCGCGACCTCGGCATCCCGCTGGAGACCGGGCGGGTGTCGCCGAGCGACCCCACCGAGGGTTACCGGATCAACCGTGAGGCCTACGCGCTGCCCGCGGTGGAGCTGACCCCCGATGAGGCGGCCGCGGTGGCCGTGGCGACTCAGCTGTGGGAGTCGCCGGAGCTGATCACCGCGACCCAGAGCGCGCTGCTGAAGCTGCGCGCCGCGGGCATCGACATCGAGCCCACCGACGACGACGTCACGATCACCTCGACCGCGGCGCTGCCCGGGCTGCGGGGGTCGGAGGAGGTACTCGGAATCCTGTTGTCCGCGATCAACTCCGGCCGCGCCGTGCAGTTCCGGCACCGGCCCTCGCGCAGCGAGCCGTACGTGACGCGCACGGTCGAGCCCTGGGGCGTGGTCACCGACCGGGGCCGGTGGTACCTGGTCGGCCACGACCGTGACCGCGCCGCGGTGCGGACGTTCCGGCTGTCGCGCATCGGCCCCGACGTCACCCCCATCGGACCGCCGGGTGCGGTCAGCCGACCGGCCGGCACCGATCTGCGCGAGATCGTCAACCGGGTGGTGGGCGAGTGGCCGGCCGCCGGGCAGGCCCGGGTGTGGGTCGCCGACGGCCGCGCCACCGCGCTGCGCCGGCGGGG
>NZ_BCRS01000309.1 GCF_001552715.1 Mycolicibacterium vaccae NBRC 14118 = CIP 105934
CCCAGCCGGTACCGGCCGGGACGGTCTGCTCGGCCACCGCGGCGGTCTGCTCGACACGCGGTGCCGATCCCGCGGTGAACAGCAGGCCGGCCAGGAACGCCGCGGCGGCGGTGCCGAGCACAGCGGCCGCGATGCGGCGTCGTTTCAGGCCGCGGCGACCCGGGGTGGCGGCGCGGGGTTCGACGGGACTCTGCGCGACGGCGGCGCCGTAGGCCAGTGCCAGGCCGGGGGCGGTGTCCGGGGCGACCATGACGCCCAGCGCTCGGTTCAGCGGCACGGTTTCGACGTCGGCGATCCCGAGGTCGTGGAGCTGGGCGCCCAACCGGATGCCGTCGCGGCTGACCTCTTCGACCCATGTCAGCCGGATGCGGTCGACGCGGTGGCCCCCGGCGGCGGCGATCATCCCGGCGCCTCTGGCGGCCGCACGAGCAATCTCGGTGCCGGGCTGGAACGTCAGCTCATCGTGGTCGACGATGACGCCTTCGACGTCGTCGACCAGCACCCAGACGACCGCTTGCGAGGTCAGCGAGAGCCCCAGAACCATGCCCACGGGCGTCCCCTTTCCGTCGTTTCGCGGTGTGTGCGATGTATCGGGCGGCGCTGAGCTGGTGTTACAACCCGGGCGCCGGCCCCCGGGTACTGGACACCGCTCACCCCACGCCATAGTCTCCTCCCAAAGGTCGGCTCTCAGACCTTTAGGTCCCGGGCGCCCGCGCTCGCGCACGGCCGGCAGCAGCGTAACGCCGCGCCGCGCGCCACGCGCGGCGTACGCGGTACGGCACCGTCGCCGTGCCGCTCCTTCGCGTACCGTCTGATCCGCGAATCATGTTGCGCATCCGTTGATTTCGCGACACCGTTATGACGTCGGCGCGCTACTCCGGGGAGTAGTGTGCTAGCTCACGACGCGGAAGGGAGTCCGTTACATGAGCGGCGAAGGTCGAAGTACACACACCGTGCGCGGCGTGGAGGCGCACCGGGAGTCCGAGACGTATCTGCAGAAGCGGCAGCTGAAGACCGGCAGCGCGGGCTGGATCCTGCTCGCCGGGCTCGGCATCAGCTACGTGGTGTCCGGGGACTACTCCGGCTGGAACTTCGGCCTCGGTCAGGGCGGCTTCGGCGGCCTGGCCATCGCCGCGGTCGTGATCGCGGCGATGTATCTGGCGATGGTCCTCGGCATGGCCGAGATGTCGTCGGCGCTGCCCGCCGCCGGTGGCGGTTACACGTTCGCCCGCCGGGCGCTCGGACCGTGGGGCGGATTCGCCACGGGCACAGCGATCCTGATCGAGTACGCGATCGCGCCGGCCGCCATCGCGACGTTCATCGGCGCTTACGTCGAGTCGCTGAATCTGTTCGGGATCACCGACGGATGGTGGGTCTACCTCGTCGCCTATGCGATTTTCATCGGCATCCATCTGTCCGGTGTCGGCGAAGCGCTCAAGGTCATGTTCGTGATCACCGCGATCGCGCTGGTGGGCATCGTGGTGTTCGCGATCGCGGCGATCCCGCGGTTCGACACCGCCAATCTCACCGACATCGCGGTCACCGACGCCGCCGGTGCGTCGCCGCTGCTGCCGTTCGGCCTGCTCGGGGTGTGGGCGGCGATCCCGTTCGCGATCTGGTTCTTCCTGGCGATCGAGGGTGTTCCGCTGGCGGCCGAGGAGGCCGAGCAGCCGGAGCGCAACGTCCCCAAGGGCATCATCGCCGGGATGGCGGTACTGCTGGTCACCTGCGTGACCGTGCTGGTGCTGACCACCGGGGCGGGCGGCGCCGCGGCGATGTCGGAGTCGGGCAACCCGCTGGTGGAGGCGCTCGGTGACAGCGCATGGGCCAAGGCCGTCAACTACATCGGGCTGGCCGGTCTGATTGCGAGCTTCTTCTCCATCATCTACGCCTACTCGCGGCAGCTGTTCGCGCTGTCGCGGGCCGGATACCTGCCCAAGATCCTGTCGGTGACCAACAGGCGCAAGGCCCCGACGCTGGCGCTGATCGTGCCCGGCGTCATCGGGTTCCTGCTGTCGCTGATCGGCAAGGGCGACCTGCTGCTCAACATGGCTGTGTTCGGGGCCGCGGTGAGCTACGTGCTGATGATGGTCAGTCACATCGTGCTGCGCAGGCGCGAGCCCGACATGCCGCGTCCGTACCGCACCCCGGGTGGGGTCGCGACCACGGGTTTCGCGCTGGTGATCGCGGTGCTCGCGGTCATCGCGACGTTCCTCGTCGACAGTGTCGCCGCGCTGTGCTGCCTGCTCGTGTTCGCCGCGTTCATGGCGTACTTCGGTATCTACAGCCGCCACCACCTGGTCGCCAACTCCCCCGACGAGGAATTCGCCGCGCTGGCGGCTGCCGAAGACGAGCTCCGGTGACCGCCGGGCCCGCCGCCGCGTCCCCGCGGCGGCGGAGGCGTCACCGGCCGAAGCCGGCCTCCCGCAACGCCTGAGCCATCGAGCCGGCCGGTCGGCTCTGCTCTTTACGGCCGGAGTTGTTGGACCGCTGCGGGTTTCGCTTCGTCGCGGCGGGCCGTTCGCCGCC
>NZ_BCRS01000310.1 GCF_001552715.1 Mycolicibacterium vaccae NBRC 14118 = CIP 105934
GGCCTGCCGGTGCTCGCGGCGATGCGGCCCCAGCCCGGTATCGAGACCTCCCTCGAACGGGGCGGGCTGCGCGTGGGCGCCCGGTCGCCGCTCGCCCGCGCCGCGCGCGAGGTGCTGAGCGTGCTCGGTCAGCATCCCCAACTCGGGCCGGCCGCCGAGGCCGTCGCATGAGTTCTCCACTGATCGACCGGGTCCGCGAACGGCTGGCTGCACAGTCCTCCCCGTTGCGGCCCAGTGTGGTGGCCGCGGCCATCCGCGCGGAGTCCGGCGGTGTGCTCGGCGACGCCGAGGTGCTGACCAGCCTGCGTCACCTCCAGACCGAACTGGTCGGGGCGGGCCTGCTGGACCCGCTCTTGTCCGCCCCGGGAGTCACCGACGTGCTCGTCACCGCACCCGACGCGGTGTGGGTGGACGACGGCAGCGGTTTGCGACGGACGTCGGTCTGCTTCGCTGACGACGCGGCGGTCCGGCGGCTGGCTCAACGTCTGGCGCTAGCAGCCGGACGCAGGCTCGACGAAGCCCAGCCCTGGGTCGACGGGAACCTCAACGGCCTGAGCGCCGCGCAGTCCGGTGCCGCGCTCAACGTCCGGTTGCACGCCGTGCTGCCGCCGGTGGCCGCCGGGGGGACCTGCCTGTCGCTACGCGTCCTGCGACCGGCCAACCAGCGACTGGATGCGCTGATCGCGGCCGGCACCATCGCGCCGGAGGCAGCCGAACTGCTGCACGGGGTCCTCGGTGCGCGACTGGCCTTCGTGGTCTCCGGCGGCACGGGGGCGGGCAAGACGACCCTGCTGGCCGCGCTGCTGGCCGCGGTGCCCGCCGGGGAGCGCATCATCTGCGTCGAGGACGCGTCCGAACTCGCCCCGGCACACCCGCACCTGGTCAAGCTGGTCGCGCGCTGCGCCAACGTCGAGGGCGCGGGCGAGGTGACCGTGCGTGACCTCGTCCGCCAGGCGTTGCGGATGCGGCCGGACCGCATCGTGATCGGTGAGGTGCGCGGTGCCGAGGTGGTCGATCTGCTGACCGCGCTGAACACCGGCCACGACGGCGGCGCCGGGACGGTGCACGCGAACAACCCCGCCGAGGTGCCGGCCCGGTTCGAAGCGCTCGCGGCGCTCGGCGGACTGGACCGGGCCGCGTTGCACAGCCAGGTGGCCGCAGCGATCCACGTGGTGCTGCACGTCGCACGCGACCGGACCGGCCGCCGCCGCCTCACCGAGATCGGCGTGCTGCAACGCCGAGACGACGGCATCGTCCGGGTGGTCACCGGCTGGCACTGCGAGACCGGCTTCGGCCCGGCAGCGGCCGCGTTGGCCGACCTGGTGCGCGACAGGACCGGACCGTGACCGCGGCGGCGCTCGCGCTGG
>NZ_BCRS01000311.1 GCF_001552715.1 Mycolicibacterium vaccae NBRC 14118 = CIP 105934
TGGAACGCCGCCCGCGGCGGCTGCGCATGTCGGCTCCGGTGGGGGCGGTGCTCGTGTGCGCGGCGGTGGCCCTGCTGATGACACCGGGGGCGGCGCTGGCCGTCGGCATGCTGGCCGCGACACTGCTGGGCCGCGCCCGCGCGACCCAGCGGCGCCGGGACAGCGTCGCCGAAGCGGTCTCGCTGCAGGGTGCACTCGACGTGCTCGTCGGCGAACTCCGCATCGGGGCTCATCCTGTGGCGGCGGTGCGGGCCGCCGCCCACGAGTCCAACCAGGCGGTCTCCGGTTCCCTCACCGGGGTCGCTGCGCGGGCACTGCTCGGAGCGGACGTCGCCGACGGCCTGCGCGCGGCCGGGCGCCGGTCGCTGTTGCCGGGTTACTGGGAAAGGCTCGGCGTCTGCTGGGGTCTGGCGCAGAACCAGGGGCTGGCGATCGCCACCCTGATGCAGGCCGCTCAGCGGGATATCGCCGAGCGGGAGCGGTTCCGCGGACGTGTCGACGCCGGGCTGGCCGGCGCACGCGCCACCGCGGCGATTCTGGCCGGACTGCCGGTGCTCGGAATGCTGCTCGGGCACATGATCGGGGCGGACCCGCTCGGCTTCCTGCTGTCCGGCGGCGCTGGCGGCTGGCTGCTCGTGATCGGCACGGGGTTGGTCTGCGCCGGCCTGCTGTGGTCTGACCGGATCATGGCATCGGTGATGGCATGACCTGGGCCGCAATGCTTCTCGCATTGGCGACGGTGCTCGTCCCCGGGGCTTCGGCGTCCCGGCTGCACCGGCATCGGCAGCCTGAGACGTCGGTCCCCGGCGGATCGGCGACGGGCGACGTCCTTGCGGTGGCGGCGAGCCTCGACGTGC
>NZ_BCRS01000312.1 GCF_001552715.1 Mycolicibacterium vaccae NBRC 14118 = CIP 105934
CAGAGCGCAGCGGCCAGGGAGGCAGCGCGCGCGACGCCACCGTCAGGTCGACCGCAGCGGGCGCGCCGGTGACACCGGGCGACGCTGCGCGCGCAGCCCCCTCGGACGGCGCGGTCATGACTCCCGCTCCCGTGATCGCCGCAACTGCCACAGCAGCGCCAGATCGTATGACAAACCCCATAGCCCACCCCTGCGTTGGCGCCCCGACCCGGAACCGGGAGAGACGATGGCGCAAAAATAGGACGGGATCGCCTGGGACGGAATCGGGGATATCCCTTGCGATCGGGTTCTCGCACCGAGGGGTGGCGGCGGCTCGCGGGTACACCGCGTGGGTCAGGCGTACCCGACCCAACCGCGGAAGATGAACGCGGAGAAGAACTCGGTCACGTCAGTGAAGCCGGCCTGCTCCAGGATGGTGCGATCCTGTGCGGGTGTCAGCACCGGTACCTCGTCGTTGACGACGGTGATCATCCTGTCGGCATCGGCGGGGTCGACGCCCGACGCGACGACGTTTGCCCGATGGCGACGCATCCACAGCGCCCGTTCGGCGTCGTCGCGATGCGGGATGCTCGCGTGCACGACGACGTACGGCGCCCCGGGCGACAGTCGTTGCCGCACCGCAGCCGCGGTACGGAGCCGCTCGTCCGGTGCGAGGAAGTGCAGGGTGAGCAGGCTGGTCGCGGCGGCGAACGGCCCCGGCGGGGCATCGTCGATGTAGCCGTGGTGAAACCGCACGCGACTGGCGTGCGGCTCAAGCGTTTTGACCGCCAGGTCGAGCATGGCCGCAGCCGGGTCGACGGCATCGAAAGTCCACCCGGGTCGGGCCTCGGCGAATGCCTTCGTCTCCAGCCCACCTCCTGCCCCGAGCACCAGGATCCTGGCATCCTCAGGCGCATGTTCGGCCATCAGGATCGTCGCCATGCGATGCACATCCCGGTACATCGGCACCGTCCGGGCGACACGATCGGCGTAGGACAGGGCATCTTGCGGCGCATCGAATACGTGGGTCACGTCTCGATGGTCACGCCCGCGCACCCGTTCGGCAAGGTGACTTGTCAAAAGGGCAAATCGCACATCCCGATGGTGAACGACGTTCGCCTACACGCGTTCCCGCGCCAGCGCGGCGAGATGCTCGAGCGAGTTGTCGAGATGCTCGCAGCCGAAAGGCGGAAACTCGATCTCTTCGCGGATCGTCGACGGGACCTCCGACCAGTCGAATGTCAGGGTGACCTCGGTCCGGTCGTCGCCCACCGGCGCAAGGTCATAGCGCCAGGTCCAGCCGCCGAAGTCGAGGTTGGCGTCGTCGTCTCCCTGGCCCGGTAGCCACCCGATCGCGCGGGGTGGCTGGAACACCTCGACCCGGTTGGCCATCTCGTAGTGCATGCCGCCATAGTTCTGGTGGTACATGGCCATTCGGAAGACCTGTCCGGCCTCGGTCAGCCGCTTGCCGTCGAGGGACTCCCGCACCCAGCCGGTGCCGTCGATGGCCTGGTGGGTGGTCGGGTCGGCCAGCACGTCGAACACGGTCTCGGGCGGCGCGTCGACGACGCGCGCGGTGCGCATGAATTCGTCAGTCATGCCGGTACTGACCGTGGCCGGTTCACAAACTCATCGGGTCCGCCTGAGGTCAGGCCGACCGAAGCAACCCTTCGATCACGTCGGCCGCGGCGCGCGCGCCGCCGGCGGCGCCGATCCGGTCCTGCATGTCGCGAAGGTTCGCCGCGACCTGCGCGCTGACAGTCACCTCGTGCACCGCGGCGCGCAGCGCCTCTGCGGTGACCTCGGCCGGGGAGAGCCGCAGCCCCAGCCCCAGTTCGGCGATCCGGTCGGCATTGGCCTGCTGCTCGGTCATCTGCGGTACCGCCACGATCGGTACACCGAACGCCAGCGATTCCATCGTGCTACCCATACCGGCGTGACTGACGAACGCCGCCGCGTGCGGCAGCACCTTCAGCTGCGGTACCGCGGAATGCACCTCGATGTGTGGCGGCACCGTGCCCAGATCCCCGGCGTCGACGGTATTCCCGATCGCCAGCACCACGTGCCAGGGCGTATCGGCGAACGCCGCCACGCAGGCGCGGAAGATGTCGGGGCGGTCGTGGTAGGCGGTGCCGAGCGAGACCAGCACGGTGGCCCGGTCAGCCGGTGGCTCCCAGTCTCCGTCCGAGGGCCGGTCGGTCAAGCAGGGGCCGACGAACACGTAAGGCGGACCGAAGGTGTCCCCGGCGTACTGGAACTCCCGCGGCAGGAAGACCAGCTGCGCATCTGCACCAGCCGACTGCAGGAGACGAGCCGCGTTCAGACCGTACCGGCGGGCCAGTCGCTGCACCCGCC
>NZ_BCRS01000313.1 GCF_001552715.1 Mycolicibacterium vaccae NBRC 14118 = CIP 105934
CCCGACCCCCGCGCCGTCACCTGCCCCCGGCGCACCGCCGGCCACCGAGGCGCCCGCGCCCGGCGCGTCGCTGCCCGGTGGGGACGAAGAGGTGCCGCTGGCCACCCGCATCCAGGATGAGAAGCGGCTGCGTCAGAGCACCGAGCAGGCCATCCAGATCCTGGCGCTGCAGTTCCAGGCCACCCGGTGTGGCCAGGAGGACGTGCTGGCCGGCAACGACGACCCGAACCTGCCGCTGGTCACGTGCTCGCAGGACGGCGACGAGGTCTACCTGCTGGACAAGTCGATCATCAGCGGTGAGCAGATCGCCAACGCGTCGTCCGGGCTGAACCAGCAGGCCGGCGAGTACGTCGTCGACGTCGAGTTCAAGAGCGACGCCGCGAAGGTGTGGGCGGACTTCACCGCCGCGAACATTGGCACCCAGACCGCGTTCGTGCTCGACTCCCAGGTGGTCAGCGCCCCGGTGATCCAGGAGGCGATCCCGGGCGGCCGCACGCAGATCACCGGCCAGTTCACCCAGGACACCGCGCGCGAGCTCGCCAACGTGCTCAAGTACGGCTCGCTGCCGCTGTCGTTCGAGTCCTCCGAAGCCGAGACGGTGTCGGCCACCCTGGGCCTGTCGTCGCTGCGGGCCGGGCTCATCGCGGGTGCGGTCGGGCTGGTGGCCGTGCTGCTCTACTCGCTGCTGTACTACCGCGCGCTGGGCGTGCTGATCGCGCTGTCGCTGACCGCCTCCGGCGCGATGGTGTTCGCGATCCTCGTGCTGCTCGGCAGGTGGATCAACTACACGCTGGACCTGGCCGGTATCGCAGGTCTGATCATCGGTATCGGTATGACGGCAGACTCGTTCGTGGTGTTCTTCGAACGCATCAAGGACGAGATCCGGGAAGGCCGCTCGTTCCGGTCCGCGGTGCCACGAGGCTGGGCCAGGGCCCGCAAGACGATCGTCTCCGGCAACGCCGTGACCCTGCTGGCCGCCGCGGTGCTCTACTTCCTGGCCGTCGGACAGGTGAAGGGCTTCGCGTTCACGCTGGGACTGACCACTGTCCTCGACGTCGTGATCGTGTTCCTGGTGACGTGGCCGTTGGTGTACATGGCGTCGAAGTCCGCGGCATGGGCCAAGCCGTCGCTCAACGGATTGGGCGCGGTCCAGCAGATCGCACGCGAACGCCGAGCGGCCGCGAACGCGGCGGGACGGGGATAGGTCATGGCGACACGCAACCGCACAGACGTCGAGTCCGGCGCAGTCGAGGCCCCGGACCTGGAGGCAGCCTCGGCCGGCGGGCCCAAGCACGGCTTCTTCGTCCGGCTCTACACCGGCACCGGCGCCTTCGAGGTCATCGGCAAGCGCAAGCTCTGGTACACGGTCAGCGGCCTGATCGTCGCGATCTCCCTCGGCGCCATGCTGCTGCGCGGGTTCACGTTCGGCATCGACTTCGAGGGCGGCACCAAGGTGTCGTTCCCGCGCAGCGACGCCCAGGCCACCACCTCACAGGTGGAGACGGTGTTCAACGACACGATCGGCGCGCCGCCGGACTCGGTGGTGGTCGTGGGTTCCGGCGATTCGGCGACGTTCCAGATCCGGTCCGAGACGCTGGACAACGACCAGATCGTCGAGCTGCGCAAGGCGCTGTTCGAAGCCTTCCAGCCCAACGGCCCCGACGGCCAGCCCAGTCCGCAGGCGATCAGCGATTCCGCGGTGTCGGAGACCTGGGGCGGTCAGATCACCCAGAAGGCGCTGATCGCGCTGGTGGTGTTCCTGGTGCTGGCGGCGATCTACATCACCGTGCGCTACGAGCGGTACATGGCGGTCGCCGCGCTGGCGACGCTGGTGTTCGACCTCGTGGTGACCGCCGGCATCTACGCGCTCGTCGGGTTCGAGGTCACCCCTGCGACGGTCATCGGCCTGCTGACGATCCTGGGCTTCTCGCTGTACGACACGGTCATCGTGTTCGACAAGGTCGAGGAGAACACCGAAGGTTTCGAGCACACCACCCGGCGCACGTTCGCCGAACAGGCCAACCTCGCGGTCAACCAGACGTTCATGCGCTCGATCAACACCAGCCTGATCTCGGTGCTGCCGATCATCGCGCTGATGGTGGTCGCGGTGTGGCTGCTCGGCGTCGGCACGCTGATGGACCTGGCGCTGGTCCAGCTGGTCGGCGTGATCGTCGGTACCTACTCGTCGATCTACTTCGCCACCCCGCTGCTGGTGAGCCTGCGGGAGCGCACGGACCTGGTGAGCAAGCACACCCGCCGGGTGCTCAACCGCAGGCAGACCGCGGCCGCCAAGGCCGGCGGCGCCGACCCGGACGAGTCGGCCGAG
>NZ_BCRS01000314.1 GCF_001552715.1 Mycolicibacterium vaccae NBRC 14118 = CIP 105934
AGCCCCCGAAGCAACCTCCGAAGCAGCCGCCCCCGCCGCGGGGCGGCCCGCCGAGCGCCTACGGTCCCGGCGGTGGCGGCCCGACCGGTCCGCGCCGCAGCTTGCGCGAACAGATCAACTGGACGTGGGTGCGCCGGGGCGCGATCGTGGCCGCGGCGCTGCTGATCGTGCTGCCTCTGCTGACGTTCGGGATGGCGTACATGATCGTCGACGTCCCCAAGCCCGGGGACATCCGCACCGCGCAGGTGTCGACGATCCTGGCCAGCGACGGCAGCGAGATCGCCAAGATCGTTCCGCCGGAGGGCAACCGCGTCGACGTCAACATCGATCAGATCCCGGTGCACGTGCGGGACGCGGTGATGGCCGCCGAGGACCGCGACTTCTACTCCAACCCGGGCTTCTCGTTCACCGGGTTCCTGCGCGCGGCGAAGAACAACATCTTCGGCGGCGACCTGCAGGGCGGCTCGACGATCACCCAGCAGTATGTGAAGAACGCGCTGGTCGGCGACGCCCGGTCCGGGGTCGGCGGGGTGATCCGCAAGGCCAAGGAGCTGGTCATCTCGACGAAGATGTCCAGCGAGTGGTCCAAGGACCAGGTGCTGCAGTCGTACCTGAACATCATCTACTTCGGCCGCGGCGCCTACGGCGTGGCCGCGGCGGCGCAGTCCTACTTCGGCAAGCCCGTCGAGCAGGTCACGGTCTCCGAGGGCGCACTGCTGGCCGCGCTGATCCAGCGGCCGTCGGTGCTGGACCCGGCCGTCGACCCGGACGCGTCGGCAATTCGCTGGAGCTGGGTGCTCGACGGCATGGTCGAGATCGGCGCGCTGTCCCCCGAAGAGCGGCAGGCCCAGGTGTTCCCGGCGACGATTCCGCCGGACCAGGCGTTCACCCAGAACCAGACCACCGGACCCAACGGCCTGATCGAGCGCCAGGTCGTCAACGAGTTGATGGAGATCTTCGACATCAACGAGCAGACCCTCAACACCGAGGGCCTGCAGATCACCACGACGATCGACCCGAAGGCACAGGAGGCCGCGGTCGACGCCGTCGAGGAGTACCTGGACGGGCAGGACCCGGACATGCGCACCGCGGTGGTGTCGATCGACCCGAAGACCGGCGGGGTCAAGGCCTACTACGGCGGCTCCGACGCCAACGGCTTCGACTTCGCGCAGGCGGGGCTGCCGACAGGCTCGTCGTTCAAGGTGTTCGCGCTGGTCGCCGCGCTGCAGCAGGGCATGGGCCTGGGCTACCAGGTGGACAGCTCGCCGGTCGAGGTCAACGGCATCAAGATCTCCAACGTCGAGGGCAACAGCTGCGGCACCTGCAACATCGCCGAGGCGCTGAAGCGGTCGCTGAACACCAGCTACTACCGGCTGATGCTGCAGCTCAAGAACGGCCCGCAGGACGTCGCCGACGCCGCGCACACCGCCGGCATCGCCGAGAGCATCCCCGGCATCGAGCACACCCTGTCGGAGGACGGCCAGGGCGGACCGCCCAACAACGGTGTGGTGCTGGGTCAGTACCAGTCCCGCGTCATCGACATGGCCTCGGCGTACGCCACGCTCGCCGCGTCCGGGGTGTACCACAAGCCGCACTTCGTCCAGAAGGTCGTCAACGCCGAAGGCACGGTGCTCTTCGACGCAGGCCAGGAGGACAACGCCGGCGAGCAGCGCATCGACAAGGCAGTCGCGGACAACGTCACCGCCGCCATGCAGCCGATCGCCGCCTACTCCAACGGGCACGCGCTGGCCGGCGGGCGTCCGTCGGCGGCCAAGACCGGAACCAACCAGCTCGGCGACACCGGGGCCAACCGCGACGCGTGGATGGTCGGGTTCACCCCGTCGCTGTCGACGGCGGTCTGGGTCGGCACCGTCGACGGCAACAAGCCGCTGGAGAACAAGTGGGGCTCACCGGTGTACGGCTCCGGGCTGCCGTCCGACATCTGGAAGGCGACGATGGACGGTGCGCTCGACGGCACCGACAACGAGTCGTTCCCCAAGCCTGAGGAGATCGGCGGATACGCCGGGGTGCCGCAGGCGCCGCCGCCGCCGCGGACCACCGAAGCGCCGATTCCGTCGGAGACCGTGATCCAGCCGACGCTGGAGATCGCGCCGGGCATCACGATCCCGTGGGGCCCGCCGACCACCGTGCCCGTCACGCCGCCCGGTGCGCCGGTGCCCGACGCCGGGGTGCCGGGAGCGCCGGTGCCGCCGGGTGCACCC
>NZ_BCRS01000315.1 GCF_001552715.1 Mycolicibacterium vaccae NBRC 14118 = CIP 105934
GGCGCTGACCGCGATCGCCGGCAGCGCGCGCCGGTACCTGAGCCGCTGGCACCGCCGTCGCCCGCTGTGGGTCGGCGTGGCCACCGGTGGCGTCGTCGACAGCGCCACCGGCTATCTCGACCATCCCCGGCTGGGCTGGTCGGACGCACCGGTCGGTCCGGTGCTCGCCGAGGCCCTCGGGCTTCCGGTGTCGGTGGCCTCGCACGTGGACGCGATGGCCGGCGCGGAGTTGCTGCTCGGGGTGCGCCGCCGGCCCACCAAGGCGGCCACCAGCCTGTACGTCTACGCTCGTGAAACCGTCGGCTACGCACTGTCGATCGGCGGCCAGGTGCACTCCCCGGCCAGCGGCCCCGGCACCATCGCAGGCCTGCCCGCGTTCTCCGAACTCCTCGGCGGCACAGGACAATTGGAATCCACGGTGAGCGACGAGGCGGTGCTGAGCGCGGCGCGCAAGGCGCAGATCGTGCCCGCCGAAGGCCCGGCGTCGACGGTCACCGCGGTGCTGCGCGCCGCCCGCCAGGGCAACGAGGCGGCCGCGGCGCTGGTCGCCGAACGCGCCCGGGTGCTCGGCGAGGCCGTGGCGTTGTTGCGCGACATGCTCAATCCGGACGACCTGGTGGTCGGCGGGCAGGCGTTCACCGAGTACCCGGAGGGCATGTCGATCGTCGAGTCGGCGTTCGCCGCCCGGTCGGCGCTGCCGCCCCGCGACATCCGGGTGACGACGTTCGGCAACCGGATCCAGGAGGCCGGCGCGGGCATCGTGTCCCTCGGCGGGCTCTACGCCGACCCGATCGGCGGCATGCGGCGCGCGCTCGCGTCGCGCAGGCCCGAAGTCAGTGCCTGAGATCGGCCGCCGGACGAGCGGTGTAGACATGACGGTGTGCGTCTAGCGTCCGAGCCGGCTGGCTCGCCTTCCGTACTGCCCCAGCCGCGCCGGGTGGCGGTGCTCTCGGTGCACACGTCCCCGCTGGCCCAGCCGGGCACCGGTGATGCCGGCGGGATGAACGTCTACGTGCTGCAGACCGCGTTGGAGCTCGCCGCCCGCGGCGTGGACGTGGAGATCTTCACCAGGGCCACCTCGTCGGCCGACCAGCCCGTGGTCCCGGTGGCGCCGGGGGTGCTGGTGCGCAACGTGGTGGCCGGCCCGTTCGAGGGGCTGGACAAGAACGATCTGCCCACCCAGCTGTGCGCGTTCACCGCCGGGGTGCTGCGTGCGGAGGCCACCCACGAACCCGGCTACTACGACGTCGTGCACTCCCACTACTGGCTGTCGGGCCAGGTCGGCTGGCTGGCCGCCGACCGCTGGGGGGTGCCGCTGGTGCACACCGCCCACACCCTGGCAGCGGTCAAGAACGCGTCACTGGCCGCCGGGGACTGCCCGGAACCGCCGATGCGCTCGATCGGCGAGCAGCAGGTGGTCGACGAAGCCGACCGGTTGATCGTCAACACCGAACATGAAGCCCACCAACTGGTCTCGCTGCACGGTGCGGACCCGGACCGGATCGACGTGGTGCACCCCGGCGTCGACCTGAAGACCTTCACCCCGGGCGACCGCGCGGCCGCGCGCGCCGCCCTCGGCCTGGACGCCGACGCGCAGATCGTCGCGTTCGTCGGCCGGATCCAGCCGCTCAAAGCCCCCGACGTGTTGCTGCGCGCGGTGGCCCTGCTGCCCGGCGTTCAGGTCGTCATCGCCGGCGGGCCGTCCGGGTCGGGGCTGGCCACCCCGGACAACCTCGTGGATCTGGCGGCGGACCTGGGTATCACCGACCGGGTGACCTTCCTCCCGCCGCAGGCGCGCGACGACCTGGTCCGGGTCTACCGGGCCGCCGACGTCATCGCGGTGCCCAGCTACTCCGAGTCGTTCGGGCTGGTCGCCGTCGAGGCCCAGGCCTGCGGGACGCCGGTGGTGGCGGCCGCCGTCGGCGGACTCCCGGTCGCGGTGCGCGACGGCGTCACCGGCGCGCTGGTCGACGGGCACGATCCGCACGCGTGGGCGTCCACGCTGGCCCGGGTGCTGGCCGCCGACCCGGCGACGATGAGCCGCGCGGCGCTCGCCCACGCCGCCACGTTCTCCTGGTCGCACACCGTCGATGCGCTGCTGACGGGCTACGGGCGTGCGATCGCCGACTACCGGGCCCAGCACCAGCTGTCGTCGCGGCGCAGCGGCCGGCGGTTCTCGATACGCAGAGGAGTCCGGGTATGAGTGGCGATGAG
>NZ_BCRS01000316.1 GCF_001552715.1 Mycolicibacterium vaccae NBRC 14118 = CIP 105934
CCGCCGCCGGCCAGGTGTGCGTGTTCCCTGTCGCGCCACCACAGTCCACACCGATCCCGCGCACCGATCTGCTCGACCGGCTGGGCACCCACCTGACCCGGTATGTCGGCCCGGGGGTCGAGTTCGCCGACATCCGGCCCTACGTCCCCGGTGACCAGTTGCGCACCGTCAACTGGCCGGTCAGCGCCCGCCGCGGCGCGTTGCACGTCACCGAACGGGTGACCGACCGCGCCGCCGACGTGGTGGTGCTGGTCGACACCTATCCGCAGCCTCCAGGTCCGGCCACCGCGGCCACCGAGCGCACGGCCCGCGGGGCGGCGCAGGTGGTGCAGAGCGCGCTGCGCTACGGCGACCGCGCCGGGCTGGTCACCCTCGGCAGCCGTCGCACCCGGTGGCTGGGCGCCGACATCGGGCAACGGCAGTTCTACCGGATCCTGGACACCGTGCTGGGCGCGGCGGAGGTTTCGGGCACCTACCAGACCGGCACCGGCTCGCTCGCGCCCCGACCGGCGGTCCCGGTGGGCGCGATCGTGATCGCGTTCTCCACCCTGCTCGACACCGAGTTCGCGCTCGCGCTGATCGACCTGCGCAAGCGCGGGCACACCGTGGTCGCCGTCGACGTGCTCGACGGCAGCCCGATCGAGGGGGACCGCGATCCGCTGGTGCACCGCATGTGGGCCATGCAGCGCTCGTTCATGTACCGCGACATGGCGACCGTCGGCGTCGACATCGTGGGCTGGCCGGATGTGGTGACGCTGGACCAGGCGATGGTGCTGGTCCCGGCACGGCGGTCGCGCCGGTGACCGCGCACGTCGGACAACGGTTGTCGCTGTTGGCTTTCGGGGTGCTGATGGTCGGCGCCGCCGCCGTGCGCGCGGACGGCTATGCGCTGCCGGCGGCCGGGGCCGCGCTGGCGGCGGTGGCCGTGTCGGCGTGGGTGCGGCCGATGGCCGGGGCCGCGGTGCTGTTGACGGTGCTGACCGTGGCCCTGGCCGAGCCCGCACCGATGTTCACCGTGCTCGCCGGACTGGCCGCCGCGGTGTACCTCGTGCTGTGCCACACCGAGCCCACGGCGCCGACGATGTTCTTCGCGGTCGGATTCGCCTGCGCCGCCGCGGTGGCCGTGCTGCTGCCGGTGCAGGTGCCGTGGCTGCCGCTGGCCGCGCCGTTGGCGCTGCTTGCGGTATACCTGTTGGCGCTCAGTCCGTTTGCGGCACGGCAGCGCTGACCAGCGACCACAGCCGGGGTGCCACCCGGGTCAGCGGCCAGGTCAGCACGCCGGTGGCCACCCCGAACGCGGTGCGGGCGAGCGAGGTCGGCACATGGTCGGGATCCATCAGTTCGTTCTCGGCCAGCGGGCTCGCGTCCGCGGCCACCATAAAGTCGGTGAACCTGCGCAGCGACCGGCCCGCGCCGCGGGACGCCTCGACGGCAGCCAGGAATGAGCTGCGCTGCAACACCTCTCGCTGGAAGTCCGGCAGCGGTACACCGAGGTGCTCGGAGACCAGGTCGTCGCGGGTGTCGACGATGTGGCGCCGGATGTCGTCGCGGCCGGCCGGGGAGGCCTCCAGCGCGACGTCGCATTCGCTGTCGAAACCCAGCGACCGGTTGTTGAGGTTCGACGAGCCGATCCGCAGCAGCCGGTCGTCGATCACCATCACCTTCGAGTGCACGTACACCGACTCGCCGCCCTTGACCGCAGGCCAGTACACGCCGAGCCGGTCGTGCTCGTCGGCGTCCCACAGCAGGCGCAGCAGCCGCTCCCGCGCGCTGTCCATCGACTGCTGCTCCAGCCGGCTCTCCGAGGTGCGCGGCAACACGATCACGACTTCGGGCCCCTCGGGTTCGCGCAGCCGCGCCGCGAGCGCCTCGGCCAGCCCGCGGGCCGCGAGGTACTGGTTCTCCAGATAGATCACCTCGCTTGCGGCGGCGATCGCGGCGAAGTCCAGCGCCTCGACCTCGCGGACCTCCGGACGGCCGGGCAACGTCGGAAGCGTGCGGGCGACCCCGACCTCGACGTCCCGCAGAGCGGGCCGCAACCGTTGCGGCCACACCGGTTCGCGCGGCGACACCGGCGACAGCGACCGACCGGTGGCGGCCCGCCACCGGTCCCGGGCCTGCTCGGCCAGCACCCGCGCCGCCGGGCCGTCCACCGCTGCGGCGACCTCGTGGCGGGGGCCGTAGGGCTGTCCCGCGGTCTGCCGGCCC
>NZ_BCRS01000317.1 GCF_001552715.1 Mycolicibacterium vaccae NBRC 14118 = CIP 105934
GGGCGTCGACCGCGGCCAGGGGTCGGGCCAGCACGGGCCTGCTGCGCAGCTGCGCGACGGTGTGGGCCTCCCGGTTCACCCAGTTGCGCAGCGCGCGGGCGCTGCGCCGGCGCAGGTCGGCGATCAGCGCCTGTTCGGCCGCGGTGTCGGGCACGATCCGCTTCGCGGCGTCGGTCGGCGTCGCGGCGCGCAGATCGGCGACCAGATCGCACAGCGGGTTGTCCGGCTCGTGGCCGATCGCGCTGACCACCGGGGTGGTCGCACGGGCGATCTCCCGGCACAGCGTCTCGTCGGAGAACGGCAGCAGGTCTTCGACGCTGCCGCCGCCGCGGGCCAGCACGATGACGTCGACCTCGGGGTCGGCGTCGAGCGCCCGCAACGCCTCGACGATCTGGGGGACCGCGTTGGGGCCCTGCACGACGGTGTTGCGCACCGCGAACCGCACCGCGGGCCATCGGCCGGAGGCGACGGCCATGATGTCGTGCTCGGCCGCGGATGCGCGTCCGGTGATCAACCCGATCGTGCCAGGAAGGAACGGGATGGGCCGTTTCAGCCGCGGATCGAACAGCCCCTCGGCGTCGAGCAGGCGGCGCAGCCGTTCGATGCGGGCCAGCAGCTCACCGAGCCCGACCGCACGGATCTCGCTGATCCGCAGGCTGAAGGAACCGTTGCGCGTGTAGAACTGCGGCTTGCCGTGCATGAGCACCTGGGTGCCCTCGGCCAGCGGCACCGGGGCGTTGACCACCAGGTCGCGCGGGCAGCTGACGGTCAGCGACATATCGGCGGCCGGGTCGCGCAGCACCATGAAGGCGGTGGTCTGGCGCACCTTGAGCTCGGTGAGCTGACCTTCGATCCAGACCATGCCCAGGCGGTCGATGTACTTGGCGACCCGGGTCGCGACGGCGCGCACCGGCCACGGGTTCTCGGGGGACTTGCCCTGCTCGGGTGCGGTCATCGGGCCGGGCCCGCGGGGGTGCTCACTTCGCGGATGCGCGCGTGATCCTGTTGGCCAGCAGCGTCTGGTACGGGGCGCGGCCCTTGGTGGACTCCTCGTAGGCGAGCAGCGCCTCCAGGTCCGGCACGCGTAACGAGGCCAGCCGGGCGCGCAGCTGGGCCAGCGTCAGCGAGTCGTACTCGATCTCGGTGACGATCTCCGGGGCGTCGGGGGTCTCGGGCGTCGTGGACTCCGACGGGGTGTCGGCGGTCGAGGCCTTGGCGGCGTCCGGGTCGCCGCTGAACAGCGCGAACCGGCCCTCGGTCAGCCGCTCGCCGTCCCGCACGGGCAGCTCGACGACGTCACCGGAATCTTCGCCGGAACCGTCGCCGCCGGCCTCCAGGTCCTCGTCGAATGTCGCCCACTGCGGCTGTTCGTCTTTCGGCGGGAAGATCGTCTCCAGCGTCTCGTCGCCCTTGACCACCAGCACGGCGACGTCCTGCTGCACCTTCATCACCAGCTGGGCGATCTGGCTGGCGATGGTCATCGGGTACATCAGGATGGTCTGGGGGAGTTTGCGGGTCTCCTCGATGGCGGTGACGGCCGCACCCACGAGCAGCCGGACCCCATACGGCGCAGTTGACATGGCCACCAGACTACGGCTGGGCGTTCCCGGCGGCGGGTAAGTACCCTGGACTCATGCCTTCGACCGTCAACATGGGGATTCCCGGTGCCAGCCAGACCGCGCTGCGCTCCGGCGTCGGCGAAGTCACCGGCAAACGCGTTCTACTCGCCGAACCGCGGGGGTACTGCGCCGGCGTGGACCGCGCCGTCGAGACCGTCGAGCGTGCGCTGGAGAAACACGGCGCCCCGGTCTACGTCCGGCACGAGATCGTGCACAACCGCTATGTCGTCGACACGCTGGCCAAGGCCGGTGCGGTGTTCGTCGAGCAGACCGACGAGGTGCCCGAGGGCGCCATCGTGGTGTTCTCCGCGCACGGGGTGGCTCCGACCGTGCACGTCGAGGCCGCCGCCCGCAACCTGCGGACCATCGACGCCACCTGCCCGCTGGTGACCAAGGTGCACAACGAGGCCAAACGGTTCGCCCGCGACGACTACGACATCCTGCTCGTGGGTCACGAAGGCCACGAAGAAGTGGTCGGCACGGCAGGTGAGGCCCCCGACCACGTGCAGGTGGTCGACAACCCCGACGCGGTCGACAACGTCACCGTGCGCGACCCCGACAAGGTGGTTTGGCTG
>NZ_BCRS01000318.1 GCF_001552715.1 Mycolicibacterium vaccae NBRC 14118 = CIP 105934
CGCCGCGGTCCGCGGCGCAGGCGCGGGCGCGGGCGCGTCCTCAGGCTCGGGGGCCGCCTCGATCTCCGGCTCGGGGGTGGGCTCGGCGACGGCGACGGTGTCGTCTTCGGCGGCATCCTCGTTTTCGGCGGCGTCGTCCTCGTGGGCGCGCGTCTTCGACTGGCGGGACGGCTCGTCCCCGGGCTCGGGTTCGTCGTCCTCGGGTTCGTCGACCTCGGGCTCGGGTTCGGGCTCGTCGGCAGGTTCGTCGTCGGGCTCGGCCGGCGCGGTGTCGCTAGTGGCGTCGGTGGAGTCCGCGGACTGCGATGTACCGGAATCGGTCCCGTCGGCCGGGCTCGCGGAGGCGACCCCCTGCCCCGTGACCACACCCAACCCGACACCGACGAGCAGGACCCCGGAGTACAGACCGCGCAGAGAACCGCTCGGCGACTTCGGGCACCGATCCACGTTGACCCCCACCTTTGACGTAGCGAGCAGAACCTACCATTGCGTTAGCAAACTTTCGGACGTTTTCCGGCGGTGATCTGCGAGGGACGCGGATTCAGCCGGCCGTGACGCCCGCCGTGGAGGTCACAGGTTCGATGCGCACCGCGACGCCGTTGAGCACCGACATCCCGGCCAGGCGTTCCAGGCCGGCGGCGTCGTTGGACATCAACTCGTTGACGTTGGCTCCGCCGGCGCGGTTGGCCAGCTGCCAGCCGCCCCGATGCCCCCAGCCGTGCGGAATCGCAACGGTTCCCGGGGCAACCTCGTCGGTGACGAGCACCTCAGTCTCGATGGCGCCGTCCCGGGACGTCACGCGCACGGTCGCGCCGTCGGTCAGGCCGGCGGCCGCGGCGTCGGCGGGATTGATCCTGGCCCGGTGCCGCCGGTCGCCCTTCATCAGCGTCGGGCTGTTGTGCATCCACGAGTTCTGCGAACGGATCTCGCGCATCCCGATGGCCATCAAGGGGAAAGCGGGATCGTCGGGGTGGCGTTCACCGAGCCGCTCGACCTCGGCCAGGATCTCCGTCGGCGCCAGCCGTACCAGACCGTCGGGATGCTTGACCGCCTCGGCGCGGATACCGGTCGGCGCATGCTCGGACAGCACGATCCCGTGCGGGTTCTCGCGGAGCTTGCGGGGGTTGATTCCGTTGCGCCGCAACCCGAAACGGTCACCGTACGGACCGATCCGCATCAGCAGCTCGACCAGCCGGCGCGGTGTCATGCGGCCCAGCCCGCGCCGGTCCAGCCAGCTCAGCACCCCGTTGAACCGCTCCAGCGCGCCGTTGGCGAACAGTGACAGGCCCATCCGGCGGGCCAGCTCGTCGAACACTTCCCACTCGTTGCGCGCCTGTCCGTAGGCGGGCACGACGGCTTCGGCGGCCTGCGCGAAGACCGTCGTCGAGCAGTTCGCCAGGCTGTAGGGCACATCGTGGCGTTCCAGGAACGTGGTGGCGGGCAGGATGTAGTCGGCGTGACTGTTGGTCTCGTTGACATAGAGGTCCAGCGACACCATCAGATCCAGTTCGCCGAGCGCCTTTTCGAGCATCGGGCCGTTCGGCACCGTCAATACCGGATTTCCCGCCGTCACGAACAGTGCCCGCAGTTGCCCGTCACCGGGGGTGATGATCTCCTCGGCCATCAGCGCCGCGGGATAGGTGCTGATCACCTCCGGCAGGTTCCCCACCCGCGAGCGCGCCGTGTCATAGGTCATCTTGCCCGACGTCTCGGCCAGATCCTCCAGCGGAATCACCGCGCGGGCGAACAACATTCCGCCGGCCCGGTCCAGGTTTCCGGTCACGATGCTCAGCACGTCGAGCAGATGGCTCACCAGTGTCCCGTGGCGGCCCAGGCACGCGCCGGTGCGGCCATAGGCCACCGCGGTCGGCGCGGTCGCGAAATCGCGTGCCAGCGTGCGCAACACGTCGGGTTCGACACCGGTGCGCAGGTGGGTGCGTTCCGGAGGGAAGCCACGGGCGAGTTCACGCAGCGTCGACCAGTCCGCGGTCTGGGCGTCGAGTGCGGCGACGTCGGCGAGGTTCTCGTCGAAGATCACGTAAAGCATCGACAACAACAGCCAGGCGTCGGAGTCGGGGCGCACGGGCAGATGCTCGTAGGCGCGGGCCGTCTCGGTCCGGCGCGGGTCGACGACGACGACGCGGCCGCCGCGCGCGGTGATGCCGGCCAGGTCGTCGCGCACCCGCGGGGTGC
>NZ_BCRS01000319.1 GCF_001552715.1 Mycolicibacterium vaccae NBRC 14118 = CIP 105934
CGGGCTCGTCGGGCTGGCGGGTCCGGGCGGGAGCAGGCGTTGCCTCGTGGGTGGCCGGCGTCGGCGTCGCCGACGGCGTCTCCACGGGCGTCTCGACCGGCGTCTCGACCGGTTCCGAACTCTCCGGTGTCTCGGTGGGCGCGGGGTCCGGGTCGGTGCCGTCGACGGGTTCGGCCGTCTCCTCGGCGTCGACCTCCTCGACCTCCTCCGGTTCCGGTTCGGGTTCAGGCTCGGGCTCGGGCTCGGCTGCGGTCTCGTCCGGTTCCGCAGCGCCGGTGTCGGTCGGGGAATCCGTTTGTGCAGAAGGCGGTTCGGTCGACGTGGACGACTGATCCGGGTCGTCGGCCGCGGCCAGGCCGGGGAAGCCCAGGGTGAAACCGGCGCCCACGCCGAGTGCCACCGCGAGGGCGCCCACTCTGCCGATGAAATGCGGTGACGGAACCGCCAATCCAGCCATCGTGGCCCCCTGGTCCGTGCGGCGTTCGTACTCTCGACGCTAAGACCGCCGCGACCGGCAGGGGTAAGTAGCCGACTACGCGAATGGGCTAGCCGGGCTGGCCGTACACCGCGACCACCACGGTGCGGTCCAGGCTGTTCTCCGACCACACGCCGATCTGGGTGTTGGCGCAGTTGCTCATGATCGCCATGTAGTCGGGCCGGTGGTACCACTGGTTGAGGATCTCGATGCCGCTGATCGCCAGCGCCGGGTTGATCGCGACCGTCTCGGCGACGGTGCCCACGAAGCCTGCCCGGTTCGCGCGGTCCTGCACCGTGGACCCGTCAGAGCCGATGTCGCCGTTCAGCGCCCGGTTACGCAGGACGTCGTTGGTGTGCCACTGCGCGGCCAGCTGCAACTGCGGGTTGATCTTGATATCGGTGTCGCAGTCGTTGTTCTGCTGGATCGTGTAGACGTTGACCACGACGCTCTCGTTGAGCCGCCGGTTGTCCGCCTGCGCGGCGGGCGTACCGGCCACCGCCGCGCCCAACACGATGACGGCAGGCAGGGCACGCGCGACATGGCTGATCACAGCCCGCAGATTACGCGACCTGATCGCTGACCGGTTCCCGAGCCGCCGGCTGCGGTGCCGGCTCTACCGGGGCCCGGGGCGTCCACCAGTCCCCGGGCTGGTGCGCGGCCCATCCGTTGATGGCCTCCAGCGCGGCGGCCAACGACACCAGCAGCGGCTCGCTGTCGGCAGGGCCCATCAGCTGCACCCCGATCGGCAGACCGTCGGAGGTGAACCCGGCCGGGATGTTGATCGACGGCCAGCCCAGCAGGTTCCACGGCCACGTCACCGGGCACGCCTTGATCATGGTGCGATCGGTGGCCAGCCCGCCGAGTTTGTCGAACGCATGCACCTTCGGCGGCGGCTGCGCGGTGGTCGGGGCCAGCACGACGTCGGCGAGGTTGAACACCCAACCGATGCGCTGCTGGCTCTGCGCCTCCCGTGCGCGGGCCTTGCGCAGCACGTTCTGCGACAGCAGCCGGCCCATCCGGGCGTTGGACCGCGTGCGCTCGTCCCACCGCACCCCGTAGCCCAACCGGTCCATCCACTCGGGGATCCCAGATGTCGAGCGGGCCAGGAAGTTCCACGACATCCGCAGGTTGTAGTCGGGATCGGCCTCGACGATCGTGTGGCCGAGCTGGGTCAGCTGGTCGGCCACGGTGTCCACGGCGGCGCGGATCTCGGGGTGCAAGGTTGCGCGGAACCCGGTGAACGGGAACTTCGTGGACTTCGCGATGCGCAGCGGACCCGGCGCGCGGGAGACGTAGTCGGACACCCGCACCGGTGCCGGGGTGTGCAGGTCGCCGGGGGCGTTGCCCGACGCCGCGTCGAGGAGCAGCGCCGCGTCGGCGACGGTGCGGGCGAGCACGCCGTTGACGGTGATGCCGTTGAACGCCTCCGGCAGCGGCGAGGTCGAGATGCGGCCGCGCTGCGGCTTGATCCCGACCAGGTGGGTCCACGCCGCCGGGATGCGGACGCTGCCGGCCCCGTCGGAACCGATCGCGGCGGCGACCAGGCCGGCCGCCACGGCCGCCGCGCTGCCGCCCGAAGAGCCGCCGGGGGTGTGCTCGGGCGACCACGGGTTGCGGGTGTGCCCGAACGCGGG
>NZ_BCRS01000320.1 GCF_001552715.1 Mycolicibacterium vaccae NBRC 14118 = CIP 105934
GCGCCGGTGGCCGCCGCGCTCGCCCGCCGCGCCGACGTGCCGTTCCTGTCGCTGACCAGCGGCCCCCACGGACTGGTCGCGGAGGTGCGTGCCGCGTCGGCGCGCGACATCGACCACGCGGTCGCCGAGTTCCGCGCGCTACCCGGCGTGTCCGCGGTCGACACCCTGACCTACGTCGAGGTGATGCGCGACGTCATCGGACCCGTCGGAGACGTCCGCACCGATCTCGACGACACCGACCGGGCACTGCTGGCCGCGCTGCAGCAGGACGGCCGCGCCTCCTACGTCGCGCTCGCCGCCGGGGTCGGACTGTCGGCAGCCGGCGTGCGCAGACGGGTGGTGCGGCTCCTCGACGCCCGGGTGGTCCGGATCGGCGCAGTGGTCCGGCACTCCGGCCAGGATCGGCAGAGCGCCATGGGTTTCGGCATCCGGCTCACCGGCGGCCACCACGACGTCGTCGCGGCGCTGACGGACATGCCCGCGGTGATCTTCGTGGCGCGCACGCTCGGCCGCTTCGACGTGCTGGTCACGGTGCGGGCGTTCGCCGCGGCGCAACTGGTCGAGCTGATGGACACGGTGCGCGGCCTGCCCGGCGTCCGCACGCTGGAGAGCTGGACGCACCTCGACGTGGTCAAGGAAAGCTACGCGTCCGGGCTGGACGCGTCCGGGTTGAACGCTCCGGGTTGAATAGCGTCACGGACCTCTGAGTTCCTGCTCGCGTGCGCACAGCTCCTCGATCCGGCGCAACGCGATCGTCAGCACCGGAAGATAGCCCGGAGCCCACACCGGCGCGCTCATCCAGACGCGGCAGCCCTCGTCGCGCGGGTGCACGCCGTGGCGGGTGGCAGGCACCCCGGCGACCCGCCAACCCCACGAACGGCCCTGGTCGAGCTCGTCGATCACGAACGGCAACGGCACCCCGACCGGCGTCCACACCCGGCCGGTCGCGCCCAGCTCGAACGCCGAGCCGTCGAGTTCGGCGCCGGACACGGTCGGCCCCCACTTCGGCCACGCATCCAGATCCGCCAGTACATGCCAGGCCGCGTCGGCGGAGGCGTCGATGTCCCTGCTCACGGTCCACATCCGGCAGGCATACCCGAACGTGTCGCGGACGGAACCTCGCCGCCGGGGGCCGGAACTAGTCGACGACCGCGACGGCGAAGCCGTCCCAGCCCTTGGTGCCCACGGTCTGGATCGCCGCGGTGTCCAGCCGCGGGTGGGCGGCCATCATGCCGAACATGTCCCGGATCGCCTGGGCCTGCCGGTCGTCGGGCGCCGGGTCGAGCACGCGGCCGTTGCGGGCGATGTTGTCGACGACGATCACGGTGCCCGGATGGCCGAGAGTGATCGCCCACTCGACATAGGAGACGTTGTTCTCCTTGTCGGCGTCGATGAAGACCAGATCGAAGGTGTCGCCGCGCTGCTGCAGACCGGGCAGTGAGTCCAGCGCGGCGCCGACCACGATCTCGACCCGGTCGCCGATCCCGGCGCGCTCGAGGTTGCGTCGGGCCACCTCGGCGTGTGCGGGTTCGTATTCCAGGCTGACGACCGTCCCGTCGGGTCCGACCGCGCGGGCCAGCGCGATGGTGCTGTAGCCGGCCAGTGTGCCGATCTCCAGCACGCGGCGCGCCCCGGCGATCTTCACCAGCAGGGACAGCAGTTTCGCGTGCTGCGCGGAGACCTCGATCGCGGGCATGCCGGCGGCGCCGCCGGCCTGCCGGGCCGCGCGCATCGCGTCGTCCTCGCTGTGCAGTACACGGGTGAACAGGTCGTCGAGGGCACCCCAGTCGGTCACCGCCTCGACGCTACTTCACGCCTTCCTTCGCGTACACGACGCGCAGCACGTGCGCGACCTCGGGACCCATCACCGCCGCGCTCAGATCGCAGAACGCCGCCACGAACGCGGGGCCGTGCGGCGGGTCCGCGTCGCAGACGTGATGGGTGATCTCGTGCAGCACCACCAGTTCTCGCAGCGCCCAGGTGCTGCGGCCCTCGGGCACCGCGATCGTCGCTGCGCCACCGGTGTGCTCGTAGTGCGCCGCGGTGGCGCCCCGGCGCGCGCGCACCCGCAGCGGCGC
>NZ_BCRS01000321.1 GCF_001552715.1 Mycolicibacterium vaccae NBRC 14118 = CIP 105934
TTTGCCGCGCGAGATCCGCCCCGCCCGCACCTGACCTCGACCGCCACCGCGGGGGCCGGCTCCTAACTAAGCTCGAGGACACATACACCAACAATCGGGTGAGGAACACCGCTGTGGACCGATCGTTGCGTTCCCCAGGTGGCGGCATTCAGGTCCGTACGACCGAACGCGGCCTGCCGGTGGCGCTCAAGCTCGATGAACGCGAGCTGACCCGGCCGGCAAAGGAATTGGCCGAGGAGATCCTTTTTTTGTGTCAGCTATCCGGCAGACGCCAGCAAGTTGCTCGACGGCGCGAACTGGCTGCCCGCGGCGTCAGCGCAGCCGTTATTCAAGGCCTGAATCTGTGTACCTCGGACGATTTGGAACGAGCCGAGACTCGACTCCAGGAGTTCGACGAGGACACCGAGCCCGACACCTGGTTGGGGCCGGTGTGAGGGAGCGGATGTCGCCGTACTCTGCGGGAGATCCTGGTGCCTCAGCTACCGGCGATGATGCTGGGATGAACGAACGCCGGGTCGAGCAGTGCGATCTCACAGTCGCGCTCAACGAGCAGATCGACTCGCTCTCGGTGGAGGTGAGCAATGCCGATCGGTCGGTGCGCGTGCAGGTAGATGGTTGGGGCGCGTTGACCGGATTGTGGCTGCACGAGCGCGCTTACCGGGGCGGGGCCGACGCGCTGGCGGTCCAGATCGTTGAGGTCGCGCAGGCTGCGGCCAAACTCGTCGCCGATCGACAGGCATTCTTGCTCAACGAGTTCGGGAAACGCGCCCAGCGAATCGGCGACGGGACAGCCTAGCGCCGACAGATTTGAGCAAGCCGGCGGGAAGGACCCGTGCGGGGCCTCAACCGACCCGCGAGAACTTGGTGGCCACGGCACCGGCGAGCTCCAGGTAGGTACGCACCGCATCCGGTGACAGCATGGCGAAGTCGACGTCGGCGCCTCTGGCCAGGTGCGGTTCGAACGGGACGACGTGGATGGATCCGCTTCTCGCCTCGAAGTATTGGAACACCTCGGCGAATGCTGTCGTTTGCGAACCGGTTTGCGCGCCACTGAGCACCACGTGTGACTCCCGCGCCAGCCTCCCGTAACCATGCTGGGTCAGCCAATCGAGCGTCGCCACGGCGCTGCGCGCGGCGTCCACTGCCGGTGAGCTGACGAGCACGAGTGCGTGAGCCAGGTCGAGCACGCTCGCCATCGAAGAGTGCATGATTCCGGTCCCGCAGTCCGTCAGGATGATGTTGTAGTGCGCCTGCAGGATCTCGATCGTGCGACGGTAGTCGCTCTCACCGAAGATCTCTGCGACCGCGGGATCCTGCACGCTGGCCAGCACTTCGAGCCGACTGGGTGCCAGGCGCGTGTGCCGGCGGACGTCGGCGTACCGCGAGATGTCCGGGTCGAGCAGCAGGTCGCGCACGGTCGAGGAGGTCGACGGGTCCGAGATGCGCTCGGCTAGCGTGCCGCGGTCGGGGTTCGCGTCCACCGCGATGACACGATCGGACCGAACCATGGCGAATGCCGAACCGAGCCCGATGGTGGTCGTCGTCTTCCCGACACCCCCCTTGATCGAGAGCACCGCGATCCGGAAGTCGCTGGCGATAGGCTGCCTGATCTGCTCCAAGAGGGCCTGCTGCTCACGGTCCTTCTGCGACACACCCGGGTTGACCCGGCCCTTGGTTGCACGGTAAAGCACTCGCCGCCAACCGAATTGCGGTGTCAACTGCTCGCGGACCAGGGAATCGCCGGTGTCGACGGAGCGATCAGTCAGCGACCGCGTCGGTTCCCGGTGTTCAGTGCCGACGGGGTTTGTTCCGTGTCGTGGGCCCTGCCCGGCCCGTGATCGCGCCAGGGGCGGCGAGTGGCGGCGGCGGGGTGGCATCCACGGCGGCGGGGCTGGCCAGCCCGGAGGAGGCGGGGGACCGTTCCAGCCGGGAGGCGGTGGGGGCGGCG
>NZ_BCRS01000322.1 GCF_001552715.1 Mycolicibacterium vaccae NBRC 14118 = CIP 105934
GTGATCAAACTAGGCCGCGAAAACAGACCCTGAGTTTCGCAGGTCCACTTCTCACGCCTGCCGACTCAGGTAATTTGCCTGTGCATGACGGGGGCTCAGAACGATCCGGTGTACGCGTTCTTCGTAAAGGCATTCGGCGGAGATATCAGAGAGCGCCCACCACGGCACTTTCTAGAGCTCGCCTATGAGTATGCGCCGAGCGCGATTCTTTACTTCTCCTACCTTGACCCCAAAACGAAAACGTGGGGCCTCTATTGGCTCACAGATACCGGCTTGGGAGTCATCACCTGTCAAGGTGGCGGCGACGACGCCGAAATGTCCGGCGACTACCGGCCTCTTGCGCGGATCAAATCTGTGAAACTTCAAGCGGTAGTAGAGGATAAAGGCTTCCGCGCCATCGCGTCCCCGAAGGTGCGAGTGCAATTTGATGCCGGAGATGACGTGGAGCTTCCTCCACCCGGCTATTACAGTCCCGAGCCTGAGGAATTCATCGCAGCGCTACTATCTCGGCTGTAACAGCGACTAAGCTTTTGGCCGCAGCCGGACAGTAAAGCGGTACGCGTAGTAGAGGTGCTTCTCATTCAGGATGTACTCAGCGTCGTAGTCGACTAGGGCGCGCTTTGCCAATGCCTCAACGGTTTTCTTCGCAGTCTTGCCGCTGAAAATCACTTCGCCCTCCGCCTGTACGCGGTCCCACAGGGCCTGCTGGGCCTCGGTTAGCGGCGGCATCGCCGCGATCGCTCCCAGTGACTCTGGAATCACCTTCACGAACGAGCTCGGGAGGGGGTGAACCTTGTCGTGCTCGATCGCTCGACCCTCGCCTGGCATAGTGCGCGGAATTCCATTACGACGGTTGTACTGAACCGTTCCGGGGATCTGACTTCGTCGAAGGTTCTGCCAGGAGCGCCGGGTGAGCCCACCCGGATAGGTCTCACGCTCCTCAGTCTCGGACACAGGCACAGGCGGCGGGGAGGATCGGTGGCGGGCAATGAAATCTTCGACGTCCGCGTGCGTCATGCGCCAGGTGCGCCCGATCTTGTATCCAGAGATCTTGTTACGTCGGAGCCTTTCGGCCAGCCAGCGTTCCGGTGCTTTCATGTCGGGCGGTAGAACCATCGCGGCGACTTCTTCGAGGCTGTACGTGACGATCGGCGGAGCGCTGCTCACTGGCTGAGTCGACTTCTCCGGCTCATGCCCGGTCATCGGGGTTCCCACGACCTTGATTTCATCCATGCGTCGATGTCGTCGGCCGTGAGCCGGTAATGCCGACCAACTTTCCCCACCGGATAGGCGGCAAGGTCACCGTCCTGGACGGCCTGCCGGATTGTCCGCAACGACACCGTCGCGTACTTCGCCGCAGACTCTGCAGTCATCCACGTCGTCATCGGACACCATTAAAGCCGCTCAGTAGGTCAACTGATGCGGTTCCCGGTTCCCGATCCCCTATGCGGGAACCGCTGACCTTTTCGACCCTCCTCGTAGATGGGTCCTCGCTGAGTGAGTACCCCCGGCCAGCCGCTGAACGGGCATTTTGTCGACACCAAACAAAATGGCTCAGGGGTCGCATTTCAAATGCCACCCTCCAGGTGTCTAACTTTAGACACCTGTTCCATCTGGAACACCTGTCCCAAACGGGACACCTGGACAGCAGTGTGCCCCGGCACCGCGTCGACGGCCGGGGCACACTTGGGGGAGTAGATCGAGCCTAACCGCTTGGTCGGACCCGAAATCGCACCAACTTCAGTCCCGCTTCTTCTGCAGCTCCTGCACAAGTGGTTGGAATATCCGGTACAGGGCGTCGGCGGCGCTACCCGGTATGCTCTCCGGTCGGCAAGCGAA
>NZ_BCRS01000323.1 GCF_001552715.1 Mycolicibacterium vaccae NBRC 14118 = CIP 105934
GCGTCGTGCACTTCTTCGGCCCGTTCCTGTACCGGTCACAGTTCCACGCCACCACCGAGGCCGAGGAATCCGAGCGCGCGCTCAAGCACCTGAACGACACCATCCGGATGGAGGGCCCGAACACCATCGCGGCCATCATCCTGGAGTCGATCCCGGGCACCGCGGGCATCATGGTGCCCCCGCCCGGCTACATCGCCGGCGTGCGCGAGCTCTGCGACGAGTACGGCATCGTGTTCATCGCCGACGAGGTGATGGCAGGCTTCGGTCGCAGCGGAAAGTGGTTCTCCATCAACCATTTCGACGTCACCCCTGATCTGCTGACCTTCGCCAAGGGGGTCAACTCCGGCTACGTGCCCCTCGGCGGCGTGGCGATCAGCCCCGCCATCGCCGAGACCTTCGCCCACCGTGCGTATCCGGGCGGCCTGACGTACTCGGGGCATCCGCTGGCGACGGCCGCCGCAGTGGCGACGATCAATGCGATGGCCGAGGAGGGCATCGTCGAGAACGCGGCCCGCGTCGGCGCCGAGGTGATCGGCCCCGGCCTGCGGGACATCGCCGCACGGCACCGGTGCGTCGGCGAGGTGCGCGGCGCCGGGGTGTTCTGGGCGGTCGAACTGGTCGCCGACCAGGACACCCGCGAGCCGCTGGCGCCGTACGGAAGCTCCAGTGCCGCAATGAACTCGGTGATCGGCGAGTGCAAGAAGCTCGGCCTGCTGCCGTTCGCCAACTACAACCGCATCCATGTGGTGCCGCCGTGCATCATCACCGACGAGCAGGCCCGCGAAGGCCTCGCGCTGCTCGACCGTGCCCTCGACGTGGCCGACGCCGCGCTGGACCACGGTTAAGCCAGTTCGCCGCTGATCCCCCGCTCGAGCGCGGCGCGGGCACGTTCGGGAAGCACCAGCAACCCGTCGAGTTCGCGCCGCGCCAGCTGGTAGGCGCGCTCCCGTTCCTGTTGTGTGGCAGCCGAATCGGCGGCTGTCCGCAGCAGCCGCTGAGCCCGGGCCAGGCGCTCCTGTTCCTCGCCGGTGAATCCGGAACGCCTGCGCCGCAACGCCTCCGCCTCGGCGATGTCGAACGCGGTGACGTACTCCTGCACCGCGCTGAGGTAATCGCGCGTGGCGTCGCGGTCGTCGACGAGGTCGGCGACGTCCGCGGGCCGCAGGAAGTCGGCACGCAGCTTCGCCCGGTGGAAACGCTCGGTGAGCGGATCGCGCAGGTCCGTCATCATCGGACAGTCCAGCACCCTGGCGACGTCGAGTTCGTATTCCAGCCAGCGGGTGTCCGTCCGGTCGTGCTCCTCGACCGCGCGGCGGATCACCCTGCGCTGCGCCGCCGCGGGGTCACCGGTCTGCGTAATCTCGGCGGGCTGGGATTCGCGCGCGGACTGACGCCCCCGCAGCGCGGTGAACCCGCGCACCGCGGCGTAGACCGCCCCGATCAGGGGCACCAGCACGAGCATCAACTCGAGCAGTCTGATGACCAATCCCATTGGGCCAGCATGCCACCGCGCCGACCAGTGACGACGCGACCACGGGAGCACGGTCACAAAATAGGTGGTTTCGATTCCCTCCTCCCCGGCAACATTCCTGTCATGCGAAACAAGACCTCAACTCCGCGAATCATCAGTTCCTTCCTCTTCGCGGGCGCTGCGGCGACGGCGATCGCAACTGCGCCCCTGACGTTTGCCCAGCCGGCGCCTCCCCCGTGCTTCAACCCGGACGGCACCCCGTGCGCCGTCAACGGCGTCGCCGGTCCCGATGGCGCTGCCGGCGCCATCCCCGGCGGCCCCGGCGGCCAGGCCGGTCCCGGTGGCGCTGCCGGCGCCATCCCC
>NZ_BCRS01000324.1 GCF_001552715.1 Mycolicibacterium vaccae NBRC 14118 = CIP 105934
GATCAGCACCTTCGGCACCGCCGACAAGCTGGCGCTGGGCGTGCTCGTGCTGCTGACCATCGCGGCGATCGCCGCCGTCGCGGGCCTCGCTGAATCCCGGCGCCGACCGGTGGGCAGTGCGATGTTCGTGGCCGCCGGCGGTGCGGGGTGCGCCGCGGTGTTGTCCCGCGCCGGCGCCACCGCGCTCGACGTCGTGCCCACCCTGGTGGGCGTCGGGTGCGGCGTCGCGGTGCTGCGCCTGCTGGTGTCGGGCCGGTTCACCGACGCCGACGAGCGCGACGGCGCCGACGAGGGCAGACGTTTGTCGCTGGTCACCCTCGGCCTGCTCGGCGGCGGCGTGGCCGCGGGGGTCCTCGGGGTGCTGGTGAACCGCTGGATGTCGTCGGTGTCCGGCGACCGGGAGGCGTTCACGCTGCCCAGGATCGACCGGGCCGCACCACCGATACCGGACTCGGTGCAGCCCGGAGATGTCGCGCTGCCGTCGTTCGTCACCCCGAACACCGACTTCTACCGCATCGACACCGCGCTGAGCGTCCCGCAGCTGAGCAGGCAGGACTGGCGGTTGCGAATCCACGGCATGGTGGACCGCGAAGTCACCTACAGCTATCAGGATCTGGCCCGCTTCGAGGTCGTCGAAGAGGTCGTCACCCTCACCTGCGTGTCCAATCCGGTTGGCGGCGAACTGATCTCGAATGCCATCTGGACCGGCTACCGGGTCAGCGACCTGCTCGCCGAGGCAGGGGTGCAGCCCGACGCCGACATGGTGCTGTCGATGTCGGTGGACGGGTGGACGGCGGGCACCCCGGTCGAGGCGCTGACGGACGCCGACGCACTGCTGGCCGTGGGGATGAACGGTGAGCCGCTGCCGCTCGAGCACGGCTACCCGGCGCGTCTGGTGGTGCCCGGACTCTACGGCTACGTCTCGGCCACCAAATGGGTCACCGATCTGGAGGTGACGCGCTTCGACCGCGCACAGGCCTACTGGACCCGGCTGGGCTGGTCGGCGCGCGGACCCATCAAGACGGCGTCGCGCATCGACGTGCCGCGCAGCGGGCAGGACGTCCCCGTCGGCCCGGTGACGTTCGGCGGCGTCGCATGGGCCCAGAAGCGCGGGGTGCGCGCCGTCGAGGTCCAGATCGATGACGGTCCGTGGCAGCCGGCGACCCTCGGCGACGCGTACTCCGGTGACACCTGGCGGTTGTGGAGCTTCGGCTGGGACGCCCGCGACCCCGGCTTCCACACGATCACCGTGCGGGCCACCGACAATTCCGGCTACACCCAGACGCCGGACCGGGCCGATCCCGTGCCCGACGGTGCGACCGGGTGGCACTCGATCACGTTCGCGGTGCGCTGACCACCGGCACCGGCACGGCGTGTCCGGGCACCGTGGCAGGGTGGTGTCGTGCTGCTGGTTGACGTCGCCACCGCCTCGGCCGACGTGGCGTCCTCGTCGTCTCGGCTGGCCAAGACGGCCCGCATCGCCGAACTGCTGCGATCGGAAGGCGAGCAGGGTGATCCGCGCCTGGTCGGCATCGTCGTGTCGTGGTTGTCCGGGGAGCTCACCCAGCGCCAGATCGGCGTCGGCTGGGCGTCACTGCGCTCGGTTCCCGAGCCGGCCGACACCCCCACTCTGACCGTCGAGGACGTCGACGCCCGGTTCGGGGAGATCGGTGCGACCGCGGGCCGCGGCTCGCAGGCCCGGCGCGCCGAACTGCTGGCCGGACTCTTCGCCGGGGCCACCGCGGTCGAGCAGACGTTCCTGCGCCGGTTGCTCACCGGCGAGCTGCGCCAGGGCGCGCTGGTCGGCGTGATGGCCGACGCGGTCGGCCGGGCC
>NZ_BCRS01000325.1 GCF_001552715.1 Mycolicibacterium vaccae NBRC 14118 = CIP 105934
GCCCCGAACGACTCCTCCGCCCACCCGAGGAGCCAGAGTCGATGAGCTCCAACGACATTGCTGCGGCGGCCGAGCCCGCCGACAGTGGGAAGGTCAGCGACGCCGAGCCTGGCGAGCCCCAGCCGACCGGCGATCCCGGGCAACCTGGCGGACCCGCACCACCCGATAACGAAGCGGCCTGACCCATCGCCGCACTTTTCGAATGCCGGAGCTGTATTGGTCAGCGGAGTTGGGGTGCCGGCAGCAGACAGTGGTGTGCACACTGTCGATCTGTTGTGTCCCGTGATCTGTTGTGTCCCGTGATCTGTTGTGTCCCAAGGGCCAGGTCACGAGATACCGCCGTCACTCGCGTGCGCGTCTCAACTCCCGCCGCGACGACACCCCGAGCTTGGCGAAGATCCTGCCGAGGTGCCATTCCACGGTGCGCGGGCTGATGAACAGATGGGCGGCGATCTCGGAGTTGGTGTATCCGTCGCCTGCCAGCCGGGCGATATAGCTCTCCTGCGTCGTCAACGCCGCCACTGACCTGTCGACGCGCTGCTTGTGCTCGGGCTCACCGGCGGCGCGCAGCTCTCGGCGCGTCCGCTCGGCGAAGCCGTCGGCGCCCATCTGGGCGAACATCTGGAACGCGACGCGCAGTTCGTCGCGCGCCTCGGCTCGGCGGTTCTCGCGCCGCAGCCACTCGCCGAAGATCAGGTGAGTGCGCGCAGCAAGGACTCTCAGGGGTGAGCGCTCCAATTCCGTTACTGCAGTGCGATATTCGTGCTCAGCAGCCGGACCCGCAGTGACAAGCGCCTTTGCGCGTGCCGCGTAGCCGAGCGCGGTGGCGGTACCGGTTACCTGGGCCCGTTCGGCCAACTGTGCCGCCGCCGTTTCGGCGATGCCGGGATTCCCGGACCGGGCAGCGGCCTCGACGGTCTCGTTGAGCAGGTGGCCGTACATTCCCACGTCGTCGTACTCCAGGGCCGACGTGCACGCCGCCAACGCCTCGTCGTACCGTGCCAGGCCGGTGTGCAGGATCGCCAACGAGAACAGCACGACGGTGATCTCGCTGCCCTCCCCACGGGCGGTCGCATCCCTGATCGTGGCCTGCGCGAATTCTTCGGCCAGCTGCTCCTGTCCCCGGCAGGCAGCGAGATAGGTGTGGATGGAGCGGTGCGGAGGGGCACCCGTCGCATGCGAGATCGCTTCGGACTGCTCGAGCAGCTCCGCCGCGTGGGCGAAGTCGCCGGAGGTGACACATGCCCCGGCAAAGGTGGTCAACGCGGCAGGCAGCACCGTCAATTCGCCTGCGACGCGCAGCAGGTCGAGTTGCCGGACGTTGAGCGAGCTGTAGACGTCCTGATCGAACAGATCGAGCAGGACCCTCAGCGTGATGTCGTGCCACCGCGGATCCGCGGTGCCCTCCTCGTCTTCCCTGAGGTACTGACCGATCGCCTTCTGCAACAGGGGTGCGGCGGCCGCGTGTCCTTCGGTGAGTCGTACGACGATGCCGTCGAGGAAGAGGTCTGCAGCAGTCGGTGGGCCGAGCGGCGGTGGGGCGTGCCGGGCTGCGGCGGCTATCGCGGCGGCGGACGACCGCTGCCCGGCGTAGAGGCGACCGACGATCATCGCCGCCATCAGCGCCTCCAGATACGTGTCGCGGGCCAGTACGGTGTCCAGCGGACGCAGTCTTTGCGCGGCGGCCAGGAGCAGCGGAGGGGCGTCCCGACCCCGTTGGGCGGCAAAGGCGATCTTGGCCCGGAGTAGATCCACACGGGCACCGAGCATTTCGTCGTCGACGCCGGCCACCGCCGCCAGCAGCCGGTCC
>NZ_BCRS01000326.1 GCF_001552715.1 Mycolicibacterium vaccae NBRC 14118 = CIP 105934
GGCGGGTCCGGTGGATTCGGCAGCAGCAGCGGGGGCGCCTCCGGGAATTCCGGCGCCTCGGACACTGGCTCGTCCGATTCGGGTTCGGATTCGGGTTCAAGCTCGGACTGACGGGGCGCGGCGTATCTATGCTGAGCGCCATGAAGTTGCCGCTGTCGCGGTGGGTGCGGTTGGCGGTGGGCATGCCGTCATTCGTGCGCACCGGCCAGATCGGTGACGGCCGGGAAGCCGCCTGCGCGGCCTACGTCGAGGGGCACACCCGCCCCGGCGACATCGACGCGGCGCTGTCGGCCATCGACACCTTCGCCTACAAGAAGGCGATGCTGGTCAACGTCGGGGTGGAGAAGGGCGAGCTGCTCGACGCCGCGGTGCGCCGCACCGATCCGGCGCTGGTGCTCGAGCTCGGCACCTACTGCGGGTACAGCGCGTTGCGCATCGCCCGCGCGGCGCCGTTGGCACGGGTGCTGTCGGTCGAGTTCTCCGCGGCCAACGCCGACGTCGCGCGCCGCATCTGGACCCATGCCGGGGTGGCCGACCGGGTCACCTGCGTGGTCGGCACCCTCGGCGACGGCGGGCGCACCCTCGACGCGCTGGCCGTTGAGCACGGCGTCACCGCGGGCAGCGTCGATCTGCTGTTCATCGACCACGACAAGAGCGCGTACCTGCCGGACCTGCTCAGCGTCGAAGAGCGCGGCTGGCTGCACCCGGGATCCGTCGTGGTCGCCGACAACGTGCGCATCCCCGGCGCCCCGGGCTACCGGCGGTACATGCGTGACCACCAGGGCACCCGCTGGGACACGATCGAGCACAAAGCCCACGTCGAGTACCAGTCGCTGCTGCCCGATCTGGTGCTCGAGTCGGAGTACCTGGGCTCCTCGGGCTGACGGGCCCCGCGCCCGCCCCCCCCCGGACGTCGATTTCGCACGATGACACGCCGGTGGCAACGTTCAGCAAGCTCTGTCCCCACCAGGGTCGATGCCTCTCCACCTTGGCGCGCCGAGGCTGGGTGATGACATCGCCGCTGTCCGGTGGTCAGTCGGGTGGACGTCTCGCTGACCTCGGGATTAATTAGCGGCAGTCGACATCATGCGTGTCGGCGTGGCGGTCCACCCCCTCAATTCCGTTGACGACGATGCGAATATCGCCAACAGATCCGATTCAGCATTCGCACAGAATGTCCACAGGGGTTTGCTATTCTCCGCGTGGGGGGTGGGTCCCCCGTATTCGATTCTGAGGGGGGTCATTTGATGTCTGCGCAACCGCGGATTCCAGTAATGCCGACGACGGGCGGGCGGCACCGCCGAAACCGCGCCGAACGGCGTGCGCTGGCAAAGCGGCTGGCCGGTGGCGCAGCCCTCAACGCGGGGCTCGCCGCCGGAGCCCTGGTCAGCATGGGCGTGGCGACCGCCGAGGCCGACTCCACGCCGTCATCGGTGACCTGCACCTTCACCGAACGGACCGACTGCGCGCCCGGTGCCGTCGGGTTCGGCTACGCGGGCTCGCGTGCCGTGCCGGTCGACGGCGCGGGCACTGCACTGCCGCTGTTCGGCCCCGGAGGCCTGCTGATCGGCAACGGGCTGAGCGCGCTTGATCTGGATCCCTCCTGCACGGCCGGCTGTGTGGGCGGAAACGGCGGCCTGCTGTGGGGCAACGGCGGTGCGGGCGCGTTCGGCGGCGCCGGTGGCAAGGGGGATTCATCGGCAACGGCGGCGTCGGCGGCGCCGGCCTGCTCGGCTACAACGACGGCAAGGGCGGCGACGGAGGCAACGCCGGCCTGTTCGGCGCGGGCGG
>NZ_BCRS01000327.1 GCF_001552715.1 Mycolicibacterium vaccae NBRC 14118 = CIP 105934
GGCCAGCGCGCGCGCCGCGGCGACCGGGTCCTCGGCGACCTCGAGTGCCAGGCCGTGGCGCACCGCGGCGTCGGCGTCGAACCGCATGCCGAACAACAGCGCGGCGCGGGCGGTCTGGGGACCGACGATCCGGTGCAGCATCCAGGTGGCGCCGCCGCCGGGATGGATGCCGAGCTTCTGGAAGCGCGGGTCGAACATCGCTGCCGGCCCGGCGATCCGGACGTCGGCGGCCAGCGCCAGGTTGAGCCCGGCGCCGACGGCCGCACCGTTGACCGCGGCGATCGTGGGCAGGGTGCAGTCCGCGACGGCCAGGAAACCGTCGTAGATCACCCGCAGCCCCTCCTCGGTCGCCTCGCCGAGAGCGGTCAGATCGGCACCGGCGCAGAACGCCTTCCCCGCACCGGTCACGATCACCGCGTGCACCTCGGGATCCGCCTCGGCGCTCTCGACCGCGGCGCGCAGCGCCGCCGAGATCTCGGCGGTCACCGCATTGCGGCGGTCGGGATCGTTGACGGTGATCAGCGCGACGCGGTCCTCGACCTGCGTCAGTACGAGTTCGGACACCCGGTCAGCCTAGCGACAGCCTCCGCAGCAGACCCGCCGCCCGGACGTCGTCGCCGACGGTCAGCGCGAGGTGCACCTCCGGGGTCGGCGTGTCCGTGCGGCGCTGCCAGCACACGGTGACCTCCTCGCCGTACTTGATCGGCTTGCGGTACTCGATCACCGTCCGGTAGGGCGGGGTGCAGACGTCGGGTTCGACCGCCATCACCTCGTGCACCGCGTGCCAGTAGGCGGTGTTGGTGACGTGTTCGAACAGGTCGATGTCTGTGCGGCGCAACGCGAACGGCATCGCCTGCTCGGGCTCGGCGGGATTGGTCAGCCATGGCCGCCACTTGAGGCGGTGCTCGTCGGTGGTGGTGGAGAACTTCTCGATCAGCGAGTCGGTGGCCCGTTGCGGGGTCAGCGTTTTCGCGTTCATCGCGATCCAGAAGCCTTCGGTCTCGATGCGGCCGCCATCGCTGCCGACGAGATCGACGCGCATCGTGCACCAGCGCAGGGACAGCGCCGAGCACCACCTGCTGAACGACACCTCGTTGGGGAAGCCGATCGGCTCGATCACGTCGATCACGGTGCGCTGCACCAGCCAGTGTGGATGCGCCTCGGCCTCCCCGGCGTCGACGAGATTCTCGGCGCCGACCTCCTGGATGTAGCGGGCCACCCCGTCCAGACGCAGGTTGAGGTCAGCGCCGATGTCGCCGGTGGCCACCCGCCATGCGGTGCGGTAGACGTAGCCGGAGTCCGGCAGTGCGGCCAGAGGATTGTCGACGGGGTTCACCGGCATCGACGGCGAGCCTACGCAGCTGCCGGCTGCGGGGAATCCCCGGCGCCGGCACCGGGCTCGGTGTCGGGCTCGCTGTCATCCGCAGCGTCGGTGTCTGCGTCCTCGTCGTCTGCGTTGGCGGGATCCTCGGGCTCGGCCTCGGTGTCGGGCTCGGTGTCGTCCGCGGCGTCGGTGTCTGCGTCCTCGTCACCCGCAGCCTCGGTATCCGGCCCCTCGTCGTCTGCGGCCGGGTTGCCGAGTTCGTCCACGCCGCCCGGTTCGGACACGTCAGCGGCGCTCTTCGCCCGCCGGGCAGACGGTTCCGGCTCGTCGGACCGCTGCGGCGAATCCTTGGCCGCCAGAGAATCCAGACCTTCCCGGATCGCACCCGGGATCTTCGCGGCGGTGCTGACCAGCTCGCCCAGCGACGGCATCAGCCGCGCGGGCCGATAGCGGCTCC
>NZ_BCRS01000328.1 GCF_001552715.1 Mycolicibacterium vaccae NBRC 14118 = CIP 105934
AGCCGCCGCGGCCACGCTTCCCCGGGCAGCGCCTGCCACACCGCGCGTGCGGCCCGGCCCTCACCGAGAGCGGTGATGAACTGCTCTCCCCCGCTGTAGGCCTGCCAGGCGGTGCCGTCGACGGGCTCGGCCGACGGCGGGCCGAGCGGCTCACGTTTGCGCTTCTCGGCGTTGGCGTGCCGGGGCGGCACCGCCAGCCGCAGCACGTCGGCGCGAGTGCCCGCGTACCGGGCGGCCACCGCATCGACGAGCCGGCGCACATCGTGGGTCAGCACGCACTCCGCCGACACCACCTTCTCCAGCCAACCCAGTTTCCCGACATGGTCGGTGTCCGAACGCCGTTCGAGCACGAACGCGTCGACCAGCCGGCCGTGGAAGCGGACCCGGACCCGGACGCCGGGCTGGGCGTCGTCGGACAGTTCGCCAGGCACGAGGTAGTCGAACTCCCGGTCGAGGTGCGGCACCGTGAGCATCGGCAACACACGCGCGATCGGCTCGTGTTCGGCGGCCTGCCGGGCGGTGGTCACCCCGCAGGTGTAGCAGACGGCACGGACGTGCGGCCGAACAGCAGGCCCGCGGTGATCAGCAACAGCGAGGTGGCGTACATCCACCAGATCGGCACCGCCAGCGCCTCCGATCCGAGGACGAACTTGTTGATGCCGATCATCGCGTCCGACACCGCGAAACACCCCGCGCCGAGCGCGGTCCACGGGGTCGGCAGGTCGGCCAGCAGCGCGGCGCACACCATCGCCGCGAGCACCGCGATGTACACCACGACCGGCACCGCCATCCCCTGTGCCAGCAGCTGCGGCCAGAACCACACCAGCAGCGCCGCGCAGGCCACCAGAACGACCGCGACCCCGGCCAGCCGGGCCGGCGAGGACACCGCCAACGGCCACAGTGCGGCCAGGAAGCACAGATGCGCGATCAGGAAGGCGGCCAGCCCCAACACGAACGACGGCTCCCACCACGGCATCGCGAGCAGGTAGTCCCCGGCTGCGGAGAACACCAGCGCCGCGACCAGCCAGCGCCGCTCCCGGCGGATCGGATGAGTCAGGGCAGCGGCCGCGAGCAGCACCGCGGCCAACGCCTTCACCGCAGGCTGAAGGCCGAACTGGCCGGTCAGCTCGGCGCCCGCAGGCACCCGGGTGGCGGTCACGATCAGGAACACGCCGTAGCCGGCGGCCACGACGGCGGCGGCCGTCCACAACGCCTGTCCTCGAGTCCTGGGCATTCGGAGAACCTACTATCTGAACCGATGGGCAGAATTGGGCGCCGCGCGCGTACGGACAGCGTTCGCGTCGCGGCGCTCGACGTGCAGCACAGCCACCGACGTTCGGCGGTCGTGGTCGGGCCGGTGGCGCTCCCCCCGCTCGACGAACTCACCGCCCGCCTGCTGGCGATGGCCGATTCCGGACCGGCCGCCAGAATCGCGCTGCAGCCCTCGACCGCCGGCACCGGATGGCGGTTCTCGCCGTCCGCACTGCGGCGTGCGGTCTCGGCGACCGACCACGAGCCGGCCGATCCGGTGGAACTGCTGACCATGCTGCGGCAGTGCCCGGGCGACGGTCTGCGGATCCTGGCTGCCGGCGACCATCTCGCGATCGACTTCAGCCACGGCCTCGGCGAGGTGCCGCTGCTGGACATGCTCGTCGCTGTGCTGCTGGGCGCCGTGGACCCCCGCGACGACTCGGTGTGGGCCCCCTACCGGCGGGCCGCCCCGCC
>NZ_BCRS01000329.1 GCF_001552715.1 Mycolicibacterium vaccae NBRC 14118 = CIP 105934
GGCGGGGCCGCGGCGCGCTCGCGGCGCTGGCCGCCGCCGTTCCGACCGCCGAGGGCGTGCACGTGGTCAACAACAACGCCGCCGCGCTGCTGCTGGCCGCGATGACGCTGGCGCCGGGCAAGGAGATGATCGTCAGCCGCGGCGAGCTGATCGAGATCGGCGACGGCTTCCGGCTCCCCGCGCTGATGGAGTCCGCGGGTGCCCGCATCCGCGAGGTCGGCACCACCAATCGCACCCACCTGCGCGACTACGCCGACGCGATCGGCCCCGACACCGGCTTCGTGCTCAAGGTGCACCCGTCGAACTACCTGGTCAGCGGATTCACCTCGGGGGTCTCGGTGCGCGAGCTCGCCGGCTTGGACCCCCCGCTGGTCGTCGACATCGGCTCCGGCCTGCTCGCCCCGCACCCGTTGATGCCCGACGAGCCCGACGCCACCACGGTGCTGGCCGACGGCGCCGACCTGGTCACCGCCAGCGGCGACAAATTGCTCGGCGGCCCGCAGGCCGGTCTGCTGTTCGGCACCGGCGAGGTGATCGAGCGGTTGCGCCGCCATCCCGCGGCACGCGCGCTGCGGGTGGACAAGCTGACGCTGGCCGCGCTGGAAGCCACGCTGGTGGGTCCGCCGACACCGGTCGCGCGGGCCCTCGACGCGGACGTCCGCTCGCTGCAGACCCGCGCCCAGACGTTGGTCGCCGCGCTGCCAGAGGCCGGGGCCGTCGCGTGCATCGCCGCGGTCGGCGGTGGCGGCGCTCCCGGTGTCGAACTGCCCAGCTTCGCGGTCAGCCTGCCCGAGAGGTACGCCGCTGCGCTGCGCGTCGGGAACCCCGCGGTGGTGGGCCGGCTGGAGAACGGGCGCTGCCTGCTCGACCTGCGCACGGTCGCACCGGAAGACGACAGCAGGCTGGTGGAGGCCGTGCGGGCGTGTTCGTAGTTGCGACTGCCGGACACGTCGATCACGGCAAATCCACCCTGGTGCAACGACTTACCGGGAGGTGGCCGGACCGGCTGGCCGAGGAGCAGCGCCGCGGCCTGACCATCGACCTCGGTTTCGCGTGGACCTCGATCGACGGGCGCGACATCGCGTTCGTCGACGTGCCGGGCCATGAGAGGTTCGTCGCGAACACGCTGGCCGGCGTCGGCCCGGTGCCCGCGGTGCTGATGGTGGTCGCCGCGACCGAAGGCTGGATGCCGCAGACCGACGAACATTTCGCCGCGGTGCAGGCGCTGGGCGTCGAGCACATGCTGGTCGTGATCAGCAAGGCCGACCTCGCGGATCCGGCCCGGGCCGTCGCCGACGTGCGACAACGACTGCCCGACGCACCGGTGGTCCCGGGCACCGACCTGGACGCCGTCCGCGCACATCTGACCGCGCTCGTCGACGCGCTGCCCGAGCCCGATTCCGACGCCGACGTCCGGCTGTGGGTGGACCGCTCGTTCACGGTGCGCGGCGCGGGCACCGTCGTCACCGGGACGTTGGCCGCGGGCACGCTGCGCGTCGGCGACGAACTGGAGCACGCCGGCAGGCGGGTCACGGTGCGGGGGCTGCAGTCACTGGAACGCGACCGCACCGAGGTGGGCGCGGTGGCGCGGGTCGCGGTGAACCTGCGCGGCGTGGATCGCCGCGACATCGGCCGCGGCGACACCGTGCGCACGCCGGGCGCGTGGCT
>NZ_BCRS01000330.1 GCF_001552715.1 Mycolicibacterium vaccae NBRC 14118 = CIP 105934
GGCGGCGGGCCGGGCTGCGGGTACCACGGCGGCGGCAGAGGGTTGTTCTGGTCGAACGCGTTCGGCGGGCCGGGCAGGTTGCCGTTGCGCGTGGTGCCGAACGCCGGCGGCGCCGGCGGCGGCGTGATGTCGGGGCCGCCCATCAGTTCGGCCAGCGACTCGGGCGTCAGCATGTTCCTGGTGAACGGCTGCACCTCGACGCCCTGCATCCCGGGCGCGACGACCCAGCCGGGCTCGTGGTTGCCGTGGGAGAACAAGGTGTCGCGGGAGAAGATGCCCGGCACGGTGGTGTCCTTGTAGCCGGGCGGCGGCCGCAGCCTCTCCTCCGAGTAGGCGATCTGCTTGGGCAGCGTCATCGCCGTCTGCAGCTGGTTCGCCCCGAACGGCAGGTAATTGAACTTGATCGAGTCGAGGATCGGGCCGAGGTACTGCGCGCACAGCTCCGCCGACTCCTGGTAGCCCAGCCGGCTGCCCGCCTGGATCGCGCTGCACAGGAACTCCATCGGGTTCGCGAAGTTCGCGATCACCGGCATCGCGACGATGCCGCCGGCGTTCGGCGACGAGATGTTCATCAGGTTCGCCGCGACGTTCGGGTAGGCGTGCAGTGCGGTCTCCAGACCGTCGCGTGGCTCGGGCTGCAAGATCGCGTTGGTGACATCGGCCAGGTTCTGCACGTCGTGCGCCAGCACCTCGCCGTTCTCGTCGACGAACTCCCGTGTGGTGGTGAGCAGTTCGTTCAAGTCTTGGACGGCAGTGGCGACCTCGCGGTCGGTGTCGGTGAACGCGTTGGTGAACTGCGCCAGATTGTTGTTCAGCGCGACGAACTGCTGGTCGCTCTGGTGCAGCGCGTTGACGAACAGCGCCAGGCTCTTGACCACGCTGAAGAAGTCGCCGCGGCCCTCGTTGAGCGTGTACAGCGCCTCCGACAGGTTGTTCAGCGTCGTGTTCAGCTGTTCACCCTTGCCGGCGAAACCGTCGGCGGCCGATTCGATGATGTCGCCGAACGGCCCCTTCGGCTGTTCCGGTGTCGGGCCGAGATCGGTGAGCAGCCTGCTGATCGAATCGCGCAGGTCGTCGTACTCGACGGGCACCTGCGTGCGGTCGACGTCGAGAACCGCGCCGTCCTTGAGCTCGGGCCCGCCGGTGTAGGGCGGCGACAGCTGAATGGTGCGCGAGGCCACCAGGCTCGGGTTCAGGATCGACGCGGTCGCGTTCTCCGGGACCTTGTACTTGCTCTCGTACTGGAGCGTGACCTTCATCTTGTCGCCTGCGGGTTCGATCTTGTCGATCGTGCCCACCTGGACACCCATGATCTGGACCTTGTCGCCGGGATAGATCGCCAGCGTCTGGGTGAAGTACGCGACCACGGTCTTGGTGGTCAGGTTCTTGTACACGTTCCAGCCGAGGATCGCGCCCACGACGGCCACCACCAGCACGACGGCCCCGACGATCACCGCCACCTTGGGCACCTTGAGATTTCGAACGTTGAAAACTGTCGACACGTGCTCGCCCCCTACCCTTGCGATCCCGGTGGGAGGAACGGTGGATTACCCGGCAGCAAAGGCTGGTCCGCGGGCGCGGGTGCGGGTCCCGGCCCCGGCGGTGGCGGCGGCCCGGTCAGGGCCGGCGGCAGCGGCGCGATGCCCGGGGTGAAGTCCGGCGGCG
>NZ_BCRS01000331.1 GCF_001552715.1 Mycolicibacterium vaccae NBRC 14118 = CIP 105934
CTTCGGCGCGTTTGGGCAGCTTCCAGCCCGGCCGCGGGAAGTGGCAGGTGTAACCGGTGGGATAGCGCTCCAGGTAGTCCTGGTGCTCCGGCTCGGCCTCCCAGAAGTCCGGTGCCGGACTGACTTCGGTGACGACCTTGCCCGGCCACAGGCCTGACGCGTCCACGTCGGCGATGGTGTCCAGCGCGACCTGACGCTGCTCGTCGTCGACGTAGAAGATTTCCGACCGGTAGCTGGTGCCGACGTCGTTGCCCTGCCGGTTCTTCGTCGTCGGGTCGTGGATCTGGAAGAAGAACTCCAGCAGCGCGCGGTAGTCGGTCTGCGCGGGGTCGTAGACGATCTCGATCGCCTCGGCGTGGCCGGGATGGTTGCGATAGGTCGGATGGTCGTTCTGCCCGCCCGTGTAACCCACCCGGGTGGAGACCACACCGGGCTGCTTGCGGATCAGGTCCTGCATGCCCCAGAAGCATCCGCCGGCCAGTACTGCTCGCTTGTAGTCGCTCACGCGTGCTCCTTCTCGCTCGCTGTGGATAACCCACGGTACTGCGGTCTCCGTGGCTAGGCTGTGAAGGATGCGTGTACTGGGTGTACCGGCCGTACTGTTCGTGGCTCCGTTGATCCTGGCTGCACCGGCGATATCGGCCGCGCCCGCGGCCGCCGAACCTCTCGCACCGGTGCCGATCCCCGAGACTCCCGCGGACGCAATGGCGGCGATGTTCGTCGACGACCCGGCCGTCGTCGATGCCCATCCGACCCGTCCGCAGTCGTGGAGCCGGGTGCCCGACGAACGGATGGTCCGGCTGCACTTCACGACGGGAACCCCCGAGTGCTACGGCGTGACCGCGACGGTGCAGGAGAGTCCCGACGCGGTGATCGTCGATCTGCGCACCGGGACGTTGCCGCAGGCCGTCGGCCGGGCCTGCATCGCGATCGGGCTGTTCGGTGACCTCGACGTGCCCCTGCAGGAGCCGCTCGGCGCGCGCCGTGTGCTCAGCGCGACCTGAGCCACCCTCGACAAGTGCAGCTAGAACGTGTTCTATTTCTCCGTGTGACCGGCAACACTTTCACGCGGGACGAGCTGGCCGACGCGTTCGCGGAGTTCGAGCGGACGGTCGACCGGGCTGCGCAGACCAGGAACTGGGATCCGTGGGTGGACCAGTACACCAGCGACGTCCTCTACATCGAACACGCCGCTGGCACGATGCGCGGTCGGGAAGAGGTCCGGCCGTGGATCTGGAAGACGATGGAGTCCTTCCCCGGCAGCTACATGACGTCGTTCCCGTCGCTGTGGCACGTCGTGGACGAAGGCACCGACCGGATCATCTGCGAACTCGACAACCCGATGCGCGATCCCGGTGACGGCACCGTCATCAGCGCCACCAACATCTCGATCCTGACCTACGCCGGCGACGGGAAATGGTGCCGCCAGGAAGACGTGTACAACCCGCTGCGGTTCGCGTCCGCTGCGGTGAAGTGGTGCAGGAAAGCCGAGAGCCTCGGCACGCTTCCCGACGAGGCCGCGCAGTGGATGGCCAAATACGGCGGGCGTCGCTGATGACCGAACCATCCCCCGTCGCTTCGCTCGCCCCGGACTCTTCCCCCGTCGCTTCGCTCGCCCCGGACTCTTCCCCCGTCGCTTCGCTCGCCCCGGACTCTTCCC
>NZ_BCRS01000332.1 GCF_001552715.1 Mycolicibacterium vaccae NBRC 14118 = CIP 105934
GCGGCCCGGTACAGGCGCGCGGTGCGGGCCGGATGGTCGCGGGTGTGCGCGGCCAGCTCGCCCAGCGCGGCGGCCAGCCGGTCGTCGCGCAGCCCGTGCTCGGCCAGTCGCAACGCCAGATCGGTGGTCAGGGTGCCTAATTCGAGCTGGGACACCAACACCGAGATTTCGACGTCGTGATGCCTTGCCGCGCCGACGATCTGGGCCACCGCGTGGTGGACCGTGTGCTGGAACCCCTGCGGATGCGACGGCTCGACCAGCCCGCTGGCGCGGGCCTGGTCGACGCTGGTCAGCGCGTCCTGGGCGGACAGGCGGAGTGCCGCGGCGACATCGTCGGGGCCGAGGTCGGCACTCAGCGACGCGACGACGAACGTGTTCAGCAGGCGTTCGTCGCAGCCACGCAGCCGCTCGATGAGGCCGAAGCGAGCCGCCCGGCGCATCGCCGTCTCGCCGTCGGCCGCCGCGGCGAGAACCGGACGCAGCAGGAACGGCAGCCCGGCCGTCGCGGACATCAACGCGCGCAACAGTTCCGGCGTCGCCGGCGCCCCGAGAGCGGCAGCGGCGACCCGGCTGACCTCGACCGGGGGGAGGGGCCCCAGCGTCACGGCCGGACGCTCACGTTCCAGCGCGGTGACGAGTTCGCGAAGCGGCCGGTGGTGGGCCAGCGGCTGGCAGGCGATCATCACCGTCGCCGTGGGGTCGGTGGCGAGTTCGGTGAGCCGGGCCAGTTCGGCGGCGTCGAGCAGATGGCTGTCGTCGACGACCGTCGCCACCTCGGGCGGGTCGCCGGGCCCGCGCGGGCGCGACGACACCGGACGGGCGGCCCCGCGTAATGCCGCACGCACCGCGGTCAGCACCGTGGACTTGCCGGTGCCGACGCCGCCCGCGACGACGAGCTTGTGCGCGGCGTGCGGATCTGTCTCGACCGCCGCGACGGCCTCCCGCGCTGCAGGGGGGAGATCGGTGTGTCGCGGCGTCGCCGGACCGGTCATCGTCGCGGTCAGGCCTCGGGTTCGGGGATGACGGTCGTGATGATCGGGTCCGGCGGATCGACCGGCTCCGGCGGCGGCTCGACCGTCGTGGGTACGGGCGGGGGCGTCGTCGTCGGAGGGGGCGTCGTCGGCGGCGTGGTGGTCGGACGCGTGGTGGTGGTCCTCGTCGTCGTGGTGGTCGGCGACGTGGTGGTGGTGGTGGTCGTCGTGGTGGTCGTCGTCGTCGTGGTCGGCGAGGTGGTCGCCGTCGTCGGGGTCGTGGTGGTGGCCGGCGGTGGCGGTGGCGGCTGGCTGACCGTGGTGGTCGCGACGCCGTCGGGCCCGACGGTCACGGTGGTGACCGGTGGGGGCAGCTCGGCCGGAGGGGCCTCGCTCGGCGGGGTCGCGGTTTCGGTCACCGTGCCCGGATCGCTGTCCGCACTGGTCAGCGTGATCGCCAGACCGCCCACCGCCAGCAGCGCCGCGGCGGCTGCGGCGCCGAACAACACCGGCGGGCGCTTGTACCAGGGCAGCGGCGCCACCTCATCGGGGTAGCCCTCGTCCTGCGGGGCGAAATCCATCGCCGGGCGCGCGGCGGTGCCCGCAGGGTCCGCATAGGCAGCGGCGGCGGTGTAGTCCCCG
>NZ_BCRS01000333.1 GCF_001552715.1 Mycolicibacterium vaccae NBRC 14118 = CIP 105934
GCCATATGGTCGGCCGCGGCGCGGATCGCCTCCGCGCCGCGGTCGTCGCCGCGCTCGTAGGCCAGCGCGGCCTGCCGTAGCAGCTCGGAGATGGTGTCCCCGGCGGCGTGTGTGGTGGCCATGGTGTCCGACCTGGCGCCCAGCGCGCCGGTCAGCGCCGCATCGACGGCCGCAGCGATGGTGCCGTGCGACTGCGCAACCGAGCCCGGGGGAGCGGCCGACAACGCACCCAGCTCGCCGGCGACCCGCTGATGAACCTCACCGAGAGACCGCACAGCGCCGGGATCCACCGACAGTGGCTGGGTCATCGCACACCTCCCGATCACTCGGATCTGAGTTTAGGGCCGCGCGCCCGGGTGTCCTGACGGCAAAACCGGCGCGGTCAGGCCCGCCCGGCGAGCTCGGCCAGCGCGGCGCGACCGAACGCGCAGTCGAGGTCGTCGCACAGCCGCGACAGCGTCGCCCCGGCGCGCGGATCGCCTAACCGCATCCCGTCGACGGCGGCGCGCAGCGCGACCGCCTGCTGCCCGCCACGTTCGGCGGCCTTCACGGATTCCCGGGCAGCGGCGACGGCGCCGTGCGTGTCCTGCCGGGCCGCCGCGGTCCACGCCCGCGCCAGCGCGAGCTCGGGGGCGAACAGCATCGACTTCAGTCCGTGCCGGGACTCGGCGCGCGCCAACGCTTTCGCGGCCTCCACGGGCTGACCTGACCGGCCGAGCGCCTGCGCCAGCAGCATCCACGCCAGCGGACCCCACGAATACCCGGTCGGCGCAAGGGTCGCGGCCGCTTCCCGAAGCAGCGACACCGCGCGCGTCAGCTCGCCGTGGGCGATCAGCACGTCGGCGATCACCACTTCGCCGATCGCGCGGGCCGGCTGCCTGCGCCGTGCCAGATCGGTGATCCGCTCGGCCAGCTCGAGAGCCCGGTCGGGGCTGCCGGTCATCAGCAGCGCGGTGGTCTGGCCCAGCCCGCTGGTGAACCGCAGCAGTCCCGGCTGACCGGCGGCCAGCGCCCGCTCGGCCAGCGTGTCGACATCGGCGAACCGCCCCATCCGGGCCTTGCTCAACGCTGCCGCCGAGGCCGCCCAGCCGACGGCGGTCTCGTCTGCTGCCGGCGAGGAGAGCACCTCCTCGGTGAGTTCGCTTGCGCGGGCCAGGTTTCCGGCGTTCATCGTGAACGTGGCCGACAGCGCGTCGAGGGTGACCCGGGCAGCCGGGGAGCTCACCCGGCCGCGGGTGGCCCGCAGGAACGCGGTCGCGCGCTCCGGTTCGGACAGCATCCAGAACTGGTTGGCCGCGGTCGGCAGCGCCCACGCCATCAGCTCGTCCTCGCTGAGCCCGGCCGGGTCGATCTCGGCGAGCACCGCGTCGGCCTCCCGGCCCCGGCCCTGCCAGGCCAGCGCGTACCCGACGGTCAGGCGGGCACGGAGGTCCTGGGCCTTGCCCAGTGCGGCGCGGCCCAGCCGCTCACTGAGCTCCAGATCGCCCAGCCGCAGCGCATCACTCGCGGCGGCGCACATGTCGGGCTGCGGCAGCGGGCGGTCGCTGCCCAGCGCCAGCA
>NZ_BCRS01000334.1 GCF_001552715.1 Mycolicibacterium vaccae NBRC 14118 = CIP 105934
CCAGCTCGGCGGTGCGGGTGCGGGCCGGGTCGACGACCACCAGCCGGCCGCCCCGCCTGCGCAGCGCGCGCAGCTTGCCCGGGAAGTCGGCGGCGGTGGCCAGGCTGCCGTTGGACACCAACGGGTTGGCGCCGATGACCACGAGGTAGTCGGTGCGGTCCAGGTCGGGCACGGTGAACGCGACCGGGCTGCCGAACATCAGCCCGAGTGAGACGTGCTTGGGCATCTGGTCCAGCGTGCTCGCCGAACAGACCTGCCTGGTGCCCAGGGCGCGGATGATCAGCGGCGGGTACAGCGCGCCGGCGACGGTGTGGGCGTTCGGATTGCCCAGGTACACCCCGACCGAGGTCCCGCCGTGCTCACGCACCACGGCCCCGAGTCCTTCGGCGACCGCGGCGAACGCCTCCTCCCACGTCGCCTCGGTCAGCACGCCGTCGCGACGGACCAGCGGCGCGCTCAACCGGTCGGGGTCGTTGTCGAGCTCACCGAAGCTTGCGCCCTTGGGGCAGATGAACCCGGCGGAGAACACGTCGTCCCGGTCCCCGCGGGCGGCGACCACCCGACCGTCCTCGACGGTCAGCGTCAGTCCGCAGGTGGCCTCACAGAACGGGCAGATGCGCAGGGCAGTGTCGGCCATGCCTGCATTCTGCGCTCAGGAGTCTTCGTACACCTTCGGATCGAGGGTTCCGATGTAGGGCAGGTCGCGGTAGCGCTCGGCGTAATCCAGGCCGTACCCGACGACGAACTCGTTCGGGATGTCGAAGCCGATGTACTGGATGTCGACGTCGGCGCGCACCGCGTCGGGCTTACGCAGCAACGTGCACACCCGCAGCGAGCGGGGCCCGCGGGTCGCCAGATTGCGCAGCAGCCACGACAGCGTGAGCCCGGAGTCGACGATGTCCTCGACGATCAGCACGTCGCGGTCGTTGATGTCGCGGTCGAGGTCTTTGAGGATGCGCACCACTCCCGACGACGACGTCGATGAGCCGTAGGAGCTGACCGCCATGAACTCCAGTTGCGTGGGCACCGGGATGGCCCTGGCCAGATCGGTGACGAACATGACCGCGCCCTTGAGCACGGTGATCAGCAGCAGGTCCTGCCCGGAGGCGGCGTCGCGGTAGTCCTCGGCGATCTGCGCCGCCATCTCGGCGGTCTTGGCTCTGATCTGTTCCTCCGACAGCAACACCGATTTGATGTCCCCGGGATACAAGTCCGCAGTCGGCACAGGCACTCCCACAGCCTAGCGGTGCCGTTCGGCCACCGGTTCGCGGTACAGGGTCAGCCTCCCGTCGCGGCGTCCGGCGAACAGCCGTACCCGTGACCGGTCGCCAGGGACGGCGACGCCACCCTGCCCGCGCCAGTCGGTGACCAGCGCGTCGACCGCGCGGATCTGCCGGTCGGTCAGCTCGCAGGCGCCGCCGGCCAGCAACCAGCCGCGGATCACCCGCCGCCGCACCGCGGTGGGCAGCGGGGCCAGGTCGGCGACCGCGAGCCCC
>NZ_BCRS01000335.1 GCF_001552715.1 Mycolicibacterium vaccae NBRC 14118 = CIP 105934
CGCCGCCCGCGCCCGCCCCGGACAAGCCTGTTCCCGGTGCGCGCCCCGTGCGGCCCACCACCAGCAGGACCGGGCGACCGTCGGGTAAGCGCACCCCGCGGAACCGGTAGGCCGATGGCCGGTCGCTCGCGCCTGCGAACCCTCGGAGCTCCCCGCACACGTCGCGCGATCGCGGTGACCGCGGTGGCGGCCCTGATGGGCGGACTCGGACTGACCTCGTGCGGGGAGAGGACCGCAGACACCGTCGACTACGCGGTCGACGGGACTCTGGTCACCTACAACACCAACACGGTCGTCGGCGCGGCGTCGGGCGGGCCGCAGGCGTTCGCCCGCGTCCTGACCGGGTTCAACTACCACGGCCCGGACGGCCAGATCGTCGGCGACCACGACTTCGGCGCCATCTCGGTGGTCGGCCGCAGCCCGCTGATCCTGGACTACGAGATCAAGGCCGAGGCCGTCTACTCCGACGGCAAGCCGATCACGTGTGACGACATGGTGCTGGCATGGGCCGCGCAGTCAGGCCGGTTCCCGGGGTTCGACGCGGCCAGCCGCGCGGGCTACGCGGACATCGCGACCGTCGACTGCGCGCCGGGCCAGAAGAAGGCCCGGGTGTCGTTCGCGCCGGAACGCGCCTTCACCGACTACGGCCAGCTGTTCGCCGCGACGTCGCTGATGCCCGCGCACGTGATCGCCGACGTGCTCGGACTCGGTGAGGGCGGGGTGACGACCGCGCTGCTGGCCAACGACGGGCCGGTGGTGGAACGCATCGCGCAGGTCTGGAACAGCACCTGGGACCTGAGCCCCGACCTCGACCTGAAGAAGTTCCCGTCGTCGGGGCCCTACAAGCTCGAGTCGGTCACCGACGACGGCGCCGTGGTTTTGGTGGCCAACGACAAGTGGTGGGGCACGCCGCCGGTCACCTCTGAGATCACCGTGTGGCCGCGCAGCCCCGACCTGCAGGACAAGGTCAACGAGGGGGCCTACGACGTCGTCGACATCGCCACCGGCTCGTCGGGCACGCTGAACCTGCCCGACGACTACGTGCGCACCGACTCGCCGTCGGCCGGCATCGAGCAGCTCATCTTCGCCCCGCAGGGACCGCTGGCCGCGGTGCCAGCCCGCCGCGCGCTGGCGCTGTGCACCCCGCGCGACGTCATCGCCCGCAACGCGGGCGTCCCGGTGGCCAACGCGCGGCTGAACACCGCGACCGAGGACGCCTACAGCGCGGCCGAGGCCACCCCGCAGGTCGGTGAGTTCGCGGTGGCCGACCCCGCCGCGGCCCGCGCCGCGCTGGAGGACGCCCCGCTGACCGTGCGCATCGGCTACCAGACGCCCAACGCGCGGCTGGCCGCGACCGTCGGGGCGATCGCCAAGTCGTGCGCCCCGGCGGGCATCACCGTCGAGGACGCCGCGGGTCAGGACGTCGGGCCGCGGGCGCTGCGCGACAACACCGTCGACGTGCTCATCGCGAGCACCGGCGGGG
>NZ_BCRS01000336.1 GCF_001552715.1 Mycolicibacterium vaccae NBRC 14118 = CIP 105934
GGCGGCAGCGCCGGGTCCACTGGAAGGGGCTGGGCGCCGACCTGGGTGGCGGCAGCCAGCGCGGCGCCGCCCAGAAGCGCGTTCACGGCCGCGAATTTGACTACCTGCACAACGGTCACATCGACGAGGCTAGTGCCTGGCGTTACAGCGCGATACTTTTCGGCCGGCTCAGCGCACCAGCAGCGCGAGGCCCAGGGCGAGCATCGTCGCGGCGATCGCCCCGTCGAGCAGTCGCCAGGTCTTCGGTGACGCGAACAGGTGGCGCAGGCGCCGGGCGCCGAACCCCAGGCCGCTGAACCAGACGGCGCTGGCGGCGACGGCACCGGCACCGAACAGCCATTTGCCGTCCTGGTGTTCGTTGGCCAGCGCGCCGAGCAGGATCACGGTGTCCAGATAGACGTGCGGGTTGAGGAAGGTCATCGCCAGGCAGGTGGCCAGCACCGCGGTCAACCGGGCCGGCGCGGCGTCAGCCGGGGTGAGGACGCCGGGCTTGAGCGCGCGACGCGCGGCGAGCAGGCCGTAGCCGACCAGGAATGCGGCGCCACCGAACTTGGTGGCGGTGACGATGTCGGGGTGGGCGGCGATCAGCGCGCCGAACCCCGCGATGCCCGCGGCGATCAGCAGCAGGTCCGACACGGTGCACACCGCGACGACGGGCAGCACGTGTTCGCCGCGGATGCCTTGGCGCAGCACGAACGCGTTCTGCGCCCCGATGGCCGCGATCAGCGCCATCGTGGTGGCGAAGCCGCTGAGCACGACGACGTAGGCAGGGTTCACGTCAATGACGCTAGGACCCGTCCGAGATGCAGTACAGCTAATAATTCTTCAGTCAGATCAGAAAATCTAATGTCTCCCCGATGACGTTGGAACGCCGGCCCGCGGGGGCCTCCCTCCGACGACGACAAGCTGCGGTGGCTAGCTCCGCCGCAGCTGGGCGCTGGGCGGCGTCTGCCCTTCTTATCCCTTGATGGGATTGCTTGGACGTCATTGCTCCTTACGCTTTGGCGAGTTGCTTCTGTTCGTAGAGTCGTTCCCATTCCTTACGGGGCCTGATCGAGACGTCGACGTCGGTGGCCTTGGCTCGCAGAGCCCATACTGTCGCTTGGCTTTTCGGGGTGAGTTTGAACGGATCCCAGCCGAAGAATCGGCAGGAGTTCTCCCAGGTGATCTTGTTGATGTCGGTGTCGTCGGCACCCGCGGCGTCCAGTTCGGCTAGTACCTGCTCGGGGGCATCGGGCCAGAAGCAATCTGAGTGCGGGTAGTCGCACTCCCAGGCGATGATGTCGATGCCGATCTCGTGACGCAGTTTGAGCGAGGTCTTGTCGGTGACGTAGCAGGCCAACGAATGCTCGCGGAACACATCGCTCGGCATCTTGTCGCCGAAGTCACGGCGCAGCCACTTCTGATTACTGTAGTGCCGGTCGCTGCGGTCGAGATAGAAAGGGATCCAACCGATT
>NZ_BCRS01000337.1 GCF_001552715.1 Mycolicibacterium vaccae NBRC 14118 = CIP 105934
CCCCGGCGCTGCTCGCCGTCGCCGCGGGCGCGCTGATCGCGCTGCGAATGGTGGCGTTGCGCGCGGCGGCCGGCACGGGGCGGCGCGCTGTGCTGCGCTGGTCCACCACGACGGGGGCGATGCTGCTGATCCTGCTGGCGGCCGCGCGCCCGATCAGCGGCGCGGGCGAGGAGACCGAGCCCGGCCGTCCCGCGCAAACCGGTGCCAACGTCTACTTCGTCGTCGACCGGTCCGCGGACTCGGCGGCGACCGACCCCGACGGCCGACAGCGGATGGCCCAGATGCGGGACGACATCGGCGAACTCATCGCCGCACATCCGGGCGCACGGTTCGCACTGATCGCCTTCGCCGCCCGACCCTCCGTCGACTGGCCGCTGTCCGACGACATCTGGAGCCTGCAGCCCGTCGTCGAGACCCTCACCCCCTACGCCGGTCCCGCCGCCGATCCCACCGCGGTCAACGCCGCCGCGGCGGCGAACGTGCTGCGCTACCAGCTCATCGCGGCCGGTCAGCAGTATCCGGGCGCACCCGACGTCGTCTACTACCTCGGTTCCGGCGCACCGGAATCGGCCGCACCCCAGGGCACTTTCGAGACTCCCCCGGTCGACGGCGGGGCGGTGCTCGGATACGGGTCCGGCCGGGGCGAGGCCACCCTGCGCGCCATCGCCGACCAGCTGGGTGTGCCGTTCGTGCCCCGCGCGTCCGGCGGGCCGCTGCCCGCGGACACCGTCTCCGCCGACACCGCCGAAGCGGCCCGGGAACCCGCCGACGTGCCGACGCGCGTCGAATTCTATTGGGTGTTCACGATGTTGGCGGGGCTGCTGCTGCTCGGCGAGATCTACCTGACCGCACGGGACCTGCTGCGCGCGCGGGCCACCCGCCGGGAGGTGCTGTCATGACACGCACCCCGGCCCGGGTACGGCTGAGGCGGCGGCTGCTGCTGATGTCTGCGCCGGTGACACTCGCCGCGCTGGTGCTCGCCGCGAAGCTGATCTCGGTGGTGCTGGTGGGGGGTTCGGCGCAGGAACACTTCGCCGCCGGTGAGGTCGGCGCGTTGCGCGACGACGTGTCGGCGCTCTCGCTGCTCGACATCGTCGAACCCGCCACCACCGCCTTCGCCGCGGGCACCCTCGCGGTGCGCGAGGAGCGACTCGACGACGCCGACGCCCGATTCTCCGAAGCGCTGGCCGGCGCGGGGCCGGACCGGTCGTGCGCGGTGCGGGTGAACCTCGCGCTGGTGCGCGAACGTCGGGGTGACATCGACGCCTGGGAGGCGCGCCTGGACGTGGCGCGGCAGCGGTACGAGAGCGCGCTGGACGTGATCGCGGCCGCGCCGCCGGGCTGCTTCGCCGGCAACGACGATCCCGACGAACAGCGCCGGGCGGTCCGCGCGGACGCCGGGGAGCGGATCGCGGCCAAGATCCGGGCACTCGGCTCGGTGGCACCCCTCGCACCAC
>NZ_BCRS01000338.1 GCF_001552715.1 Mycolicibacterium vaccae NBRC 14118 = CIP 105934
GGTTGCGTCCAGCAGAGTGGTGTACTAGTCGGGACCTGATCAGCGGTACCGGCGTGTCGTAGCCGAATGATTGAAGGTCATCGCGTGATTCTTCGAGGGACCGTCCAAAGTCGCTCGAGCAAAGGAACCACGCGATGACCGCTGACCACAATATCGACCTGCCCACCGTGCTGGCCGAACGACTCACCACCACCCATCCCGACGTCCTGCGCGAGCTGCTCGCCACGTTCATCCACACCCTGATGGGTGCTGAGGCCGACGCCTTGTGCGGCGCCGGGTACGGCGAACGCAGCACCGAACGGACCAACCAGCGCAACGGCTACCGGCACCGCCAATTCGACACCCGCGCAGGCAGTCTGGATCTGGCCATCCCCAAGCTGCGACAAGGCTCCTACTTCCCGGACTGGCTGCTGGAACGGCGCAAGCGAGCTGAGCGGGCCCTGACCACCGTGGTCGCCACCTGCTACCTGCTGGGTGTCTCGACACGACGGATGGACAAGCTCGTCGAGACTTTGGGCATCACCGGCCTGTCGAAGTCGCAGGTGTCGGTGATGGCCAAGGAACTCGACGCCGCCGTGGAAGCCTTCCGCACCCGCCCGCTGGACGCCGGCCTGTACACCTTCGTGGCTGCCGACGCTCTGGTGCTCAAGGTCCGCGAGCAGGGACGGGTAGTCAACGTGCACGCCCTGATCGCCGTCGGGGTCAACGCCGAGGGCTATCGCGAGATCCTGGGCATCGACGTCACCACCGCAGAAGACGGTGCCGGCTGGTTGACGTTCTGGCGGTCGCTGACCGCCCGAGGCCTGTCCGGAGTCAAACTGGTCACCAGCGACGCCCACGCTGGACTGGTGGCCGCCGTCGGCGCCACTCTGCCAGGGGCGGCCTGGCAGCGTTGCAGAACCCACTACACGACGAATCTGATGAGCATCACGCCGAAAGCTTCGTGGCCGTGGGTGCGCACCCTGCTGCATTCGGTGTTCGATCAGCCAGATGCTGAATCCGTTGCAGCGCAATACGACCGGATCGTCGATGCCTTGGCCGACAAGCTACCCAAGGTCGCTGACCACCTGGAAGCGGCCCGACCCGACCTGCTGGCGTTCACCGCGTTTCCCAAGCAGATCTGGCGCCAGATCTGGTCGAACAACCCCCAGGAACGGCTCAACAAGGAGATCCGCCGGCGCACCGACGTCGTCGGCATCTTCCCCGACCGCAACGCCCTGATCCGCCTCGTCGGCGCCGTGCTCGCAGAACAACACGATGAATGGGCCGAATCCCGCCGCTACCTCGGCCTCGACGTCCTGAGCAAATCACGCGCCGTCAACGACACCCCGACCGAACAGGAGGCCACCCCCGCGGCACTGACCGCCTAAACCATCACCACGAAGAATCACACGACGACGTCGTACACCACGTCGCTGGACTTGA
>NZ_BCRS01000339.1 GCF_001552715.1 Mycolicibacterium vaccae NBRC 14118 = CIP 105934
CCACATGGCCGCCGCCCGCGCCGAGGCCGACCGCCGGGAGGGGCTGGCGCGGCTGTCCGGGCAGGTCGACACGATGCGCAGCCGGGTGGACTCGGCCGACGAGACCGTGGCACGGCTGACCGCCAACATCGACGAGGCCGCCGCCCGCGCCCAGCAGGCACAGGCCGAGTTCGAGATGGTCCAGGGCCGGGTCAGTGAGCTCGACGCCGGTGAAGTCGGTCTCGACGAACACCACGACCGCACGGTGACCGCATTGCGCCTGGCTGACGAACGCGTCGCCGAGCTGCAGGCCGCCGAGCGGGCCGCGGAACGACAGGTGGCCTCGCTGCAGGCGCGCATCGATGCGCTGTCGGTCGGCCTGGACCGCAAGGACGGGGCCGCATGGCTTCGGGAGAACCACGGTGTCCCAGCACTTTTCGACTCTCTGGCCAATCTCGTCAAGGTCCGTCCCGGGCACGAGGCGGCGATCGCGGCTGTGCTCGGGGCCGCGGCGGACGCGTTGGCCGCCGAGAACTCGGCAGCGGCGAAGGACGCGCTGGCCGCGCTCAAAGAGGCCGACGGCGGCCGGGCCGCCATCGTGCTGGGGGACTGGCCGGCGCCGCCGTCGCTGACGGGGCAGCTGCCCGCGGGTGCGGCCTGGGCGGTGGACCTCGTCGACCCGGCCCCGCGGGTCCAGGGCGCGATGTCGGCGATGCTGGCCGGTGTTGCGGTCGTCGGTGACCTGGCCGCTGCACTGGAAATCGTTGCGGCGCAACCGCAGTTGCGCGCAGTCACCGCCGACGGCGATCTGGTGGGCGCCGGCTGGGTCAGCGGTGGTTCGGATCGCAAACCCAGCACCCTGGAGATCACCTCCGAGGTGGAGAAGGCGCGCACGGAACTGGCGGCCGCCGAGAGGCAGGTCGGCGAGCTCTCGGCGGCGCTGTCGGGAGCGCTGGCCGAGCAGACGGCCCGCCAGGACGCCGCCGAACAGGCGCTGGCCGCGCTGAACGAGTCCGACGCCGCGATCTCGTCGATCTACGAACAGCTCGGCAGGCTCGGCCAGGATGCCCGCGCCGCCGACGACGAGTGGCAACGCTTGATCAAGCAGCGTGACGAGCTGGAGGCCGCGCGCAACCGCACCGTCGAGGAACTGACCGAGCTGGAACAGCGTCTTCACCTCGCCCAGCAGGAGCCGATGTTCGACGTCGAGGTGGTGGACCGCTCGGAGTCGACGGCCGCGGCGGAGGCGGCGCGCTCGGCGGAGGTGGAAGCGCGGCTGGCCGTGCGCACCGCCGAGGAACGTGCCAACGCCGTTCGCGGACAGGCAGATTCGCTGCGCCGTGCCGCTGTCTCCGAGCGTGAGGCGAGGGTGCGGGCGGCGCGGGCCCGGGAGGCCCGCGTGCACGTCGCCGCAATGGCGG
>NZ_BCRS01000340.1 GCF_001552715.1 Mycolicibacterium vaccae NBRC 14118 = CIP 105934
TGCGGCTCCTCACCTTGTTGTGGGTAGCTGTGGGCGTAGTCCGCCGAGGCAGAGATAGATCATTGCGGTCAATGTTTGGGCGGAGTGGTGGCCGTAGCCGCGGGCGTTGATCAGGCGGATTTTTGCGTTGATGCCTTCGATGAGGGCGTTGGAGATTCGTAGTTCGACCGCGGCGATGACGGCTTCGAAGTGTTCCTGGAGGCGTTTGCCAAGTGCGGTGAAGGCGGGGATACGGCTGCGCTTAGCGGCGGTGACCCAGGCTTTGAGTAGGCGGCGGGCGGTGCCGGGGTCATGCTCAAGCCGGTAGAGGTCGCGCAGTTGTTCTTTCAGGGTCCAGGCTCGCCCGATACGGCGGTTGGTACGGGTGATTCGGTTGAGCAGGTCACGCTTGTTGTCGGTGAGCTTGTTCTCTCCGGTACGCAGCGCCCAGCGGCCGGCCTTCCAGTCGGCGGTGCTGATCGAGGATCGACCCGGCCCGGTGGCCGACTCGGCGTAGACGCGGTCCAGGGCTCGGTTGACCCATTGCATGATGTGGAACGGATCGAAACAAATGGTGGCTTGCGGTATGTGGGTGGTGGTGGCTCCACGGTAGGCCTTGCTGACGTCCATGCTGACCGTTGTGATTGTCGATAGCGTCGAATGCGATTGTTGGATATAGAAACTCGCTAAGGATTCTTCGCTGCGTCCAAGTTGGATGTCGATGACGGTGCCGGTGTCGTGATCCCCGATGATGGTCAGATATCGGTGTGGATGGCGGTAGCAGATCTCATCGACACCGATGCGGTAGAGGGTCTGGAGGCGTCGTTGATCGAGCAGTTCAGTCACTCCGCGGTTGATGATCGCGGTGACCGATTCCCAGGCGCACCGCATCAGTGTCGAGACGGTGGTGCGGTCAGCGCGTTGGGCCAACCACAGCACCATGTCTTCGAAGTCGCGGGTGAACCGGGCACCTGGTCGCGCCCAGGGCACCGTTTCGGTGATGACCCCGCAGTCTGGGCAGCGCAGGCGGCGGATTTCATAGATCAGCCATAACCGTTTGGTACCTAGATCGAGGTGGCGCCAGCGGCGTCGCCGCCGGTCATAGCCGGTGCGGACTCGTTTGCCACACGGGCAGCTCAACAGCCGGGCGGTCGGACGGACCGCGACTTCGACATCACGGTCACCGATGGCGACTTCGGTAACCGATGCCCCGGGGATCTGCAGGAGACGGTTAAATGCAGTACTGACGCGCACGCGGATCAGCTCTCTGGTTGAGGTTGGTGTGGTAACCCCGCAACTTAGAGCGCTACCGCGTGCGCGTCCCTTATTTCCGCCGTGAAACGCCGATACCCTTGACCCACAACTGAAACCATCGCTGACCAGCAAGAATGCGCCCATTAAAACACTAGGAGCGCCAC
>NZ_BCRS01000341.1 GCF_001552715.1 Mycolicibacterium vaccae NBRC 14118 = CIP 105934
CCGGCGGAGCGCCGTTCACCGGCGACGAGTGGGCCGCGGGTGCGCACGTCGCGCCCGAACCCGCGCTGACCGGCCGGTACGCAGGGGCGACGGTGCATCAGACGCCGCTGCCCACGCCCGGTTGGATGGTGCTGCAGCAGGCGGCGCTGTGCGACGGCAGCGTCGGGTTCGCCGGCTGGATGAGCGCCGAGGTGGTCGACCGGTTGGCCCGGGCCGCCCGGCTGGCCTTCGCCGACCGATTCGCGTTGTGCGCCAGCGACAATGACGGCGCCCGCCAAGTGCTGGCGGCCGACCGGATCGACGCCCAGCGGCGTGATCTCGACCTGGGTGTCGAACAGCACGGCCGCGCCGAGGTGCACGCGGGCGACACCACATCCACCGTGGCCGTCGACGCCGACGGGCGGGCGGTGAGCTTCATCCACTCGCTGGCGTTCACCTTCGGCGCCAAGTTCAGCGTCCCCGGCACCGGCGTGGTGCTCAACAACCGGCTGGGCCGCGGCGCGTACCTGATCCCCGGCCATCCCAACGAGGTGGCGCCGCGCCGCAAGCCGCTGCACACCCTCAACGCGTGGGTCGTCACCGACGACGCCGGTGCGCTGCGGCACGCAGGCAACACCCCGGGCGGGGACGGTCAGGTGCAGTGGAACATGCAGTTGCTCTCCCACCTGCTCGACCACGGCCTCGATCCGGCCGAGGCGGTGTCGGCGCCCCGGTTCACCGTGTTCCCGGGATCCGACGCCGACGTCGTCGGCGCGCCCGACGAACTGCGCGTGGAGGAGACCCTGCCCGCCGAGACCCGTCGCCGGCTCGCAGCCGCCGGACACCACGTCGTCGTTCAGCCCGAGTTCGGCGGTGGCGGCAGCGCCCAGGTCGTCTCCGTCGACGACCGCGGCGTGCTGGCCGGGGCCGCCGACCCGCGTCAGGAAGGCATCGCCCTCGGTGTCGACTGAGCAGCCCGTGCCGTCCCCGCAGGGCGACTATGTGCCCGCGGTGCGCCACGGCGACGTGGCCTACTCGGCCGGGATGACCCCGCGGCGCGACGGGAAACTGGTCGTCACCGGCCTGGTGGGGGACACCCTGTCGGTCGAGCAGGCCCGCGCGGCCGCCGCGCTCGCGGCGGGCAACGCGCTGGCCGCGGTACGGTCGGTACTGCCCGGAACGGCAGCTCTACGGTGTCTTCGGATGACCGTCTACATTGCCTGCCGGCCGGGATTCGCCGAGCTCAGCGCGGTCGCCGACGGGGCGTCGGCGACGCTGGCCGCCGAACTGGGCGCGGCCGCACTGCCCGCCCGGTCTGCGATCGGGGTGGCGGCGCTGCCGTCCGGGGCGCCGGTCGAGATCGACCTGACGGTCGCGGCGGGG
>NZ_BCRS01000342.1 GCF_001552715.1 Mycolicibacterium vaccae NBRC 14118 = CIP 105934
ACCCGCGGACGGCGCCGACTGCGGAGCCCGCATCATCCCGTTGTTGGGAACACGCTGCTGCGGGGCTGCCTGCGGCGGCGGTTGCACATCGCTGACCGGGCTCATGACTTCGGTCTGCCAGGACGGTGGCGCCTGCGCGGTCTGGGTGCGCGGAGCCGCCGCCGGCATCGGCGGCGGGGTGGCGTCGCCGCTGGGCGCGCTCCCCTGCGGAACAGCGGAGTCGCGGCCGGGTTCCTCGTCGGCCGTTCGGACGGCATCCGGGGAGTGGAAGAGCCGGTCATAGTCGGCCGACATGTGCACCTCTCAAAGGGTTCTGGGGTGGAGCGGGCCGTGCACGCGGTGGGCGATCACGGCCCGGGGCCGGTCGCCCACCGGCGTGCGCGCAGCGACTAAGTGAACATTCCCATCACGTTCTGCTCGGTGCCACCCATGTCGACACCGGAGTCACGCACGGCGTGCGCCAGGCTCTGCAGGGCCAGGTTCAGCTCTTCGGAGTTCTGGTTCCAGCGCTGCTGCACGGCCTCGTAGGACATCGCGCCGTCGCCACGCCAGGTGCCCTGGAGCCGGTTCAGGGCGCCCTGCCCCTCGGCGAGCAGGCCGTTGACCTTGCCCACGGCCGCGCTGATGTCACCGGAATCGGCTTCGATGCCGGCGAAGTTGTAGTTGATCGAGCCTCCGCTAGTCACAATGGTTCTCCTTGAGTTCGTGGGTGTGGTCTACAGGACGTTGCTCATCGAGGCCGCGACGCGCGAGGAGTTGTCGGCGTCGGTGGCTTCGTACTTGGTGCCGCTGATCTGGATGTTCTGCGAGATGTCCGTGAGCAGACGGATCTGCTGATCGGAGGCCTCCTGGTAGCGCAGCAACGCGGCCTGCGCCGCCCTGCCCGCATCCGGGGTGTCCATGTTGACCGCGAGAGCCGCAGCGGTCGACTCGACCTGTCCGCGCACGGCGGTGAGCTCCCCCGCGATCCTGTCGAATGTCCCCGCCTCTGTGGCTAACGACGCAACATCTGCCTCAAGTGCCATGTGCTGACCTTCCCTCTGTTACCGGCTTTTCGGTTTCCCTGTGCTCTCGCCCGTCGGGCGAGCCCTCCCGACCCAGGTGGCCGGTAAGTCTGTGGTGGACGACTACCAGTCGTCGTCTTCGTCTTCGCTGAGGTCATGCTCCAGCGGAGCGGGCGCGTTCAATCCCGGCTTGTTGCCGCCGCTCTTGCCGCGCTGGCCGAGCATCCCCATCGGCCCGCCGCCTCCCATCCCGCCGCCGGCGGCCATCGGCGCCAGGCCGGCGGCGCCGCCCGCTCCGGC
>NZ_BCRS01000343.1 GCF_001552715.1 Mycolicibacterium vaccae NBRC 14118 = CIP 105934
GGGTCGCCGCGGTCGGCTGCGGCCGCGAGTTCCCGCGCGTCGGCGCCCGCGGTCCAGCCCTGCCCGCGGGCCCACCGCACCAGGTGTGGACCCGAGGCGACGGTTTCCACGCAGCCGCGACCACCGCAGGTGCACGGCGCCCCGCCGGGTTCGACCACGACGTGTCCGACGTGGCCCGCGTTGCCGCTGCGCCCGTGATAGGGCGCCCCGTCGAGCACGAGCCCACCGCCGATGCCGGTCGACACCACCATCCCCAGCAGGAAATCGGCGTCGCGGCCTGCGCCGCACCACCACTCCCCCAACGCCATGCAGAGCCCGTCGCCGCCGAGCGTGACAGGCAACCCGGTCAGGTCCGCGACGCGTCGCACGATCGGGAACCCCGTCCACGCACCGATGTTGATCGGGCTGACCGTGCCCGCGGGCACATCGATCGGGCCTGCCGATCCGATTCCGACCGCCGACACCCGCCCCGGTGCGGCTTCCCGCACCTCCGCCAGCAGCGCCGCGACCGCCTCCCACACGGTCTCGGCATCGCGGTCGGGGGTAGGCCGCTGGGCATGGTGCACCACAGCGCCGTCGGGGTCGACGAGTCCGGCGGCGATCTTGGTGCCGCCGATGTCGAGGGCCAGGACGAGGTCGTTCATCAGGACCTACCCTTCTTCGCGCAAGCGCTCATCAGGACCCACTCTTCTTCGCGCAAGCGCTCATCAGGACCCACTCTTCTTCGCGCAAGCGCTCATCAGTGCCTGTGGGTGTTGTCGGGCTGCCTTGGATCCCCGGGATGCTCGAACCCCTCGGCCAGCGTGGCGAGTTCGGCGGTCCGGGCGTCGAGCCACCTGCGGTACGCCCGTCGCCGGCCGGCGGCCAGCAGATGCGCGGTGATCTCAGCACACACGTCCTCGAGTGCCGCCGCGGCCGGGGCGCGTCGCCAACCGCCGACGCTGTCACCGGATGCGCTGAAACGCAACGGGTTTCGCGCATGATAGGCGACGACGGCCGCGTCGGTGACCTCGACGCCCGCGGTGACCGCGACGAACACCGCCCGGCCGACCGGGTCGGCCAGGGTGGCCGCCGCGACGCTGCCGAGCTCCATACACGCGACCATATCGGGCAGGAGTTCCTCCTCGGCGGGCGCCGCCGCCGGATCGAGGCCGGCCGACGCCGACGCGACCACGGTTTCGGCGACCAGCACCTGGGTGAGCCAGCGTCGCAGTTGCCGGGACTCGCCGGTGCCCGGTGCCGGCAGCGCGTGCCGCAGCGGTCCCGCCCGCAC
>NZ_BCRS01000344.1 GCF_001552715.1 Mycolicibacterium vaccae NBRC 14118 = CIP 105934
CCCGACCCTGCCGCGGACGGCTACCCTGGTCGGGGCGCGCAGGCGCGTCAGGACCGCGCGCGGCCGCGGGTCGCGGGTACGCGCGGCGAAGTCAGCCAAGACGTCGGCGAAGATGGGCCTGCCCCCCGTGTCCGGGACCGGGCCCCACGCCCGCCCCCACCCATCGTGACACCCGTCACGAACCGCTCCGGACACGAATTTCCGGCATGCCGGACCGGGTGGACGCCCAGTACAGGTGCCAGGCAACTGTTGGGTATCAATCTGTAACACGATGCGGAGAGCACAGCCTTGATGAGCGACTATGGACGGATGCACACACCGGAGTCGGGCGTCGCCGCACCCGTGGCGCCGGACTCCGAGCAGCACCCCCATTTCCACCGCCGGGTGACCAGTTTCCGCGCCCGTCGCTCCACGATCTCGGACAACCAGCAGGCCGTCTGGGACCGGCTGTGGCCGCAGCTCGGCCGTCAGGCCCGCGACGGCGACACCACGCCGGCGGGCCGGCTCGACACGGACGCGTGGTTCGGCCGCTCGGCGCCGGTGGTGCTGGAGATCGGCTGCGGCACCGGCACCTCCACGCTGGCCATGGCCCGGGAGGAACCCGACGTCGACGTGATCGCCGTGGAGGTCTACCGGCGCGGATTGGCGCAGCTGCTCGCCGCGATCGACCGTGCGTCCGACACCGACCCCGTCACCAACATCCGGTTGATCCGCGGCGACGGCGTGGACGTGCTGACCCACATGCTCGGCCCCGGTTCGCTCACCGGCGTGCGGGTGTTCTTCCCGGACCCGTGGCCCAAGGCCCGCCATCACAAGCGCCGGCTGCTGCAGCCCGATGTGGTCGCGCTGATCGCCGACCGGCTGCGCCCCGGCGGGGTCCTGCACGCGGCCACCGACCATCGCGGCTACGCCGAACACATCGCCGAGGTCGGCGACGCCGAACCACTGCTGCGGCGGGTCGACCCGGCCGCCGGCGGGCTCCCCATCTCGACGGCCCGCCCCGTGACCAAATACGAGCGCAAGGCGCTGGCCGGCCCCATCGTCACCGAACTGCTCTGGGAGAGAACGCCGTGAGCCTGACCGACGACATCCCGGCGGCGCCCGGCGTGGAGAACAGCGAGGCTCCGGTCACGCCGGCGGCGTTGGGCGCGGACACCGCACCCGCGGCCCGCGTGCTGCTGGTCTGGGACGCCCCCAACCTGGACATGGGGCTCGGGGCCATCCTCGGCGGCCGTCCGACCGCGGCGCACCGG
>NZ_BCRS01000345.1 GCF_001552715.1 Mycolicibacterium vaccae NBRC 14118 = CIP 105934
GTCGGCGCGCAGCGGTTCTCCGGCGCGCAGGTCGAGCCGCACGCCGTCCGCGGTGCGGGAGACCGCACGCACCTCACCGGTGCGCAGGTCGGCGCCGCGCTCGGCGACGGCGTGCGCCAGCGCGTGGGTGAACCGCCCCGGGTCGACGAAGCGTTGACCTGACACGTTGACCACGGCGGCGACCTGCGCCGACGCCAGCGGCACCTGCTCCTGCAACGTCGCGCCGGTGAGCATTTCGACGTAGAGGTCGCGGTCGGAGGTGTGCACCTGGGACAGCTCGCTGAGGAAACGCCGGGCGTTGTCGGCGTCGCGGAACGCCACCGCCAGGGACGTGTCGGTCACCGGGGCCTCGACCCCGTTGGCGACCAGCACGTCGAACGTCTCGATGGCCTCGTTGTTGAGCACGGCGTTGGCCGCGACGGCGTGCTGCCAGGTGGTGGGCCGGCAGTTCGCGGCGAAGCGCAGCAGGAACCGGGCCAGCGCGGTGTCCGCGCGCAGCGGGATGTGCAGCGGCGCGCCGGGGTCGAGCAGTGCGCGCACACCTTCGCGCAGCAGTGACGGCGAGTTCAGCGGCGCGGTGAGCGCGGGGGAGACCCAGCCCGCGTTGCCCCAGGAGGCGCCTGCCGCGACGCCGGTCCGGTCCACGACCGTGACCTCGACCCCGCGCTCCTGCAGGAACCACGCCGTGGACAGCCCGACGATGCCTGCGCCGACGACGACCACAGAGCGGGGACCACTGTCGATCCCTGACCCGCCCGACATCGCACGACCTCCCGTTTCGTTGGTGAACCTCCATCGTGGGGGGTCCGACAGCGCGGGATGTTGTGCCAGGTCGACAAAGAGCAGTGTTGAAAATGTGCCCGCGCGATAAACGGATCAGTCGAGGACTGCGAGTTCAATCATCATCGCGAACCGTTTGTCCGCGTCGTCGAGGTGCAGCTCGGTCAGTTCGGCCATCCGCCGCATCCGGTAGCGCACGGTGTTCTCGTGCACGCCGAGGTCGGCGGCCGTGCGTCCGGGGTCGCCGTGTTGCTGCAGCCACGCCCGCAGCGTGGGCACATAGGCGGTGCCGTGCGCGCGGTCGTGTTCGCGCAGCTCGGCGACCGCTCCCCGGTGCGGGGTGCGCCCGGAGCGTGCCGCGGTCCGCAACCGGCGCAGCAGCACGTCGTCCCACGACTCGTCGTAGGCCGGCGGCACCGCGGACGCGGTGCCTTCCTGCAACGCCA
>NZ_BCRS01000346.1 GCF_001552715.1 Mycolicibacterium vaccae NBRC 14118 = CIP 105934
GGGCTGGGCGCGCTGCGGCGCAGGCCCGAGGCGCGGTGGCGGCGCCAGACCGGCGACGTGCCGCCGCTGGCCAAGCTGCAACGCGAACTGCTGGCCTCGGCGATCAGGTTGACCAGGCCGGGCGGTGTGGTGCTCTACGCGACGTGCTCGCCGCATCTGGCCGAGACCGCGGGTGTGGTCGCCGACGCGCTGCGCCGGTATCCGGTGACCGCGCTGGACACCGGCGAGCTGTTCGAGCCCGCCGAGGACGCAGGCGCGGGCTCGTCGGTGCAGTTGTGGCCGCACCGGCACGGCACCGATGCGATGTTCGCCGCCGCGCTACGGGTGGACTGAGCACCGTTAGGGTGATGTCCATGTCTGGACCGCTCGCCCGAGATGCCAAGAACTCGCCGCTCATCGCACCGTCGATCCTGGCGGCGGATTTCGCCCGGTTGGCCGACGAGACCGCGGCCGTGCAGGGCGCCGACTGGCTGCACGTCGACGTGATGGACAACCATTTCGTGCCGAATCTGACTCTCGGTCTGCCGGTGGTGGAGTCCCTGCTCAAGGCCAGCGACATCCCGATGGACTGCCATCTGATGATCGAGGATCCCGAGCGGTGGGCGCCGCCCTACGCCGAGGCGGGCGCCTACAACGTCACCATCCACGCCGAGGCCACCGACGATCCGGTGGCGGTGGCCCGCGACATCCGCGCTGCCGGCGCCAAGGCGGGGCTGGCGATCAAACCGGGCACCCCGTTGGAGCCCTACCTGGAGATCCTGCGCGAGTTCGACACCCTGCTGGTGATGTCGGTCGAACCCGGCTTCGGCGGGCAGAAGTTCATCGCCGAGGTGCTGCCCAAGGTCGGTACCGCGCGCCGGCTGGTCGACGCGGGGGAGTTGACCATCCTCATCGAGATCGACGGCGGCATCAACGCCGACACCATCGAGGCCGCAGCCGAAGCCGGGGTGGACTGCTTCGTGGCCGGCTCGGCGGTCTACAGCGCCGAGGATCCCGCCGCGGCGGTCCAGGCACTACGCAGGCAGGCCGCCTCGGCGTCCAAACACCTGACGCTGTGAACCTCGACGCCGCGATGGCCGCGGCCATCGAGCAGTCCGAGAAGGTCAAGGGCAGGACCTACCCGAATCCCCCTGTGGGAGCGGTGATCCTGGATAGCGATGGGGCGATCGCCGGCGTCGGCGCGACGGCGCCGCCGGGCGGGCCGCACGCCGAGGTGGTGGCGTTG
>NZ_BCRS01000347.1 GCF_001552715.1 Mycolicibacterium vaccae NBRC 14118 = CIP 105934
GGTGACGTTCCCGGTGCGCATCCGGGTGGCCACCGCGAAGGCCCGGTCGACGTCGGCGCTGCTGACCTCGCCGGACAGCCCGTAGATGGAATTGTTGGCGATGGCGATCGCCTCGTCGTCGGTGTCGTACGGGGTCACGGTCAGCACCGGGCCGAAGATCTCTTCCTGGGCCACCTGTGAGTCGGGATCCACGTCGGCCAGCAGCGTGGGCTGGGTGTAGTACCCCACCGGCAGGTTCTCCGGGATGCCGCCGCCGGTGACCAGCCGGGCACCGGAATCGATGCCGCTGCGGATCAGGCCGAGCACCTTCTGGCGCTGGGTGTCGCTGATCTGCGGGCCCTGCATGTTGCCCGGGGTCCACGGATCCCCGACCGGAAAGTTCTCCATCATGTTCTTGAGGACCTCGATGCCCTCGTCGTAGCGGCTGCGCGGCAACAGGATCCGGGAGGGCAGGATGCAGGACTGGCCGCTCATCACGCACGCCATCATCGCGGCCATCGGCAGCGCCGAGCCGAAGTCGGCGTCGTCGAGCACGATGTGCGCGGACTTGCCGCCGAGCTCCAGCAGCGTCTTCTTCACCGTCGGTGCGCCCGCGGCCAGGATGGCGCGGCCGGTGGCGGTGGACCCGGTGAACGTGATCATGTCCACCCGCGGATCGGCCGACAGCGCCGCGCCCACCTCGTTGGCATTCGAGACCACCACGTTGAACACGCCCGCCGGAATGTCGGTCTCCTCGGCCACGATGCGGCCGTACTCACTGCCCGACCACGGGGTGAGCTGAGCGGGCTTGAGCACCACGGTGTTTCCCGCCATCAGGGCGGGCACGGTCTCGGCGATGTTGAGGTAGAACGGCACGTTCCACGGCGTGATCGCGCCCACCACCCCGACCGCTTCGTAGTGGATCTTGCGGCGCGCCGGGCCCAGCGGCGTGTCGTGCACGCCGTTGTCGACGAGGTACTGGAAGTCGCGGCCGTGCTCGGCCCAGTGCTTGACCTCCTCGATCGGGCTCTCGATCTGGCTGCCGGTCACCGAGACAGGGCAGCCGACCTCGGTGATCAGGATCCGGCGCAACCGCTCCTTGTTGCGGTCGAGCGCTTCGTGCAGCTGAGTCAGGCAGTGGTAGCGGAAGTCCTTGTCGCGTGACCAGTCAGTCTCGTCGAAGGCCCGCCGCGCCGCACCGACAGCGCGCGCCATGTCCTCTACCGTGCCGTC
>NZ_BCRS01000348.1 GCF_001552715.1 Mycolicibacterium vaccae NBRC 14118 = CIP 105934
GGCCACCCCGGTGCTCGACGACGGCCTGGCCGACGAGGTGGACGCGCTGGCCCGGCACTCGGGCGCCGAGGGCGAGTGGGGTCGGGCCGCGACCCTGTTCCGCGACGCCGCCCGACTGACTGCCGACCCGCTGCTGCGCGACGAACGCCTCACGCGGTCGGTCGACGCGCTCGTCGCCGCAGGTGATTGCGGAGGTGCGGCGGCGCTGGTGCCTGCAGTGGAGAACCTCCGCGAAACTCCCTTGCGCAACGCGGTTCTGGCCTACCTGGCGATTCTGCGCGGCCGGGCCACCGAGGCCGAACTCCGGCTGAGACGGGCCTGGGACATCGTCAACATCGACCGCGACAACGACACCGCCGCACTCATCGCGCAGCGCTATGTGCTGCACACTCTCGTCCAATGCCGGGGCGAACAACTGGTCAGCTGGGCCGACCGCGCGCTGGCCCTGGCCTCACCAGACTCCCCCGCTTCTGTCGAGGCCGCCGCGATCCGCGGCCTGGGCCTGCTCGCGGCCGGGCAACCGAAACGCGCGGCCACCGCATACGACGAGCTGCACGCACAGGTACGCCACGGCGCGCAGGCGCAACGCGTGGTGATGGGTCGCGGCTGGGTGCAACTGGTGCGCGACGACGTCGAGGCGGCGCGCACCAGCCTGGAGAGCGCGGTGGCGGCCGCGGCGCTGGGCGGTTCCACCCGGATCACGTTGTGGGCGTACGCATGGCTGGCACGCACCCAGTTCGTGCTCGGCGAGTGGGATGCGGCGCTGACGAACGTCGAGCACGGTCGTCGCCTCGCCGGCTCCAGCGGAATCGTCTTGGCGACACCGCTTCTGGAGTGGACCGCGGGGCAGATCGCCGCACTGCGCGGGAACTGGGCGGGCGCCCAGGTGGCCGCGGCGGCCGCCGACGGCGGCGCCGGCGAGTACGCGATGATGCGGATCCCGGCGCTGCTGGTACGCGCGAACATCGCCGAGGCGCAAGCCGATTACGCCGCGGTACGCCGTGCGTTGGAGCCGCTGACCAGACAGGCGGCGGGCACCTCGCTCCAGGAGCCGGGCTACTGGCCGTGGGTCGACGCCCTGGCCAACGCGTTGGTGCTGACCGGCGATCTGCAGGGCGCCGACGACTTCCTGCGCCCCCACGAACAACGCGCCCGGGCCCGCGGCCACCGCAGCG
>NZ_BCRS01000349.1 GCF_001552715.1 Mycolicibacterium vaccae NBRC 14118 = CIP 105934
GGCCGACACCCCGCCCGCCGACACCGCGCCCGCCGACACCCCGCCGGCCGACACCGCGCCCGCCGACGGCGCGCCGGACGACGAGTACGTCGGCAGGCGCCGGGCGCCGGATTCCGAACCGCCCCGCGGCAAGCACTACGCCCCCGGCGAGGAGGCACCTCCCGCTCCGGAAGAGGAACCGGTCGAGGAGGACGCCGATGGCGGCGCCCACACCGGCGGCCAGTCGGTCGCCGAGCTGCTGGCCCGTCTGCAGGCGGCGTCACCCTCGGGTGGTGGGCGCCGGAGACGGCGCGAGGATTGAGTAGGCTTCGTGGCGACCGTCCGGTACCCGCACCACGGGACCGGAACGAAGCCATGAGGATCAGCGAGGTCGACTGCGATGGTGCAGCCCCCCGCCGGCGGTGACAGCCCGCCCGACGGACTCCGCCCGGCCCGGCTCACCGTCGGGATCATCTCCGCCGGTCGGGTCGGTGCCGCGCTGGGCGCGGCACTCGAGCGCGCCGAGCACGTCGTCGTCGGGTGCAGTGCGGTGTCGGCCGCCTCCCGCAGCCGCGCGCAACGCTGGCTGCCCGACACCCCGATCCTGCCGGTCGACGAGGTCGCCGGGCGTGCCGAGCTGCTACTGCTGGCTGTGCCCGACGCCGAGCTCGCCGCGCTGGTGAACGGCCTGGCCGCCACCGGCGCGGTGCGGGCCAACACGATCGTGGCGCACACCTCGGGAGCCAACGGCATCGGAATTCTCGCTCCGCTGGCCGACCAGGGCTGCATCACGCTGGCGATCCATCCGGCGATGACGTTCGCGGGCACCGACGAGGACGTCGACCGGCTCCGCGGCACCTGCTTCGGGGTGACGGCCGGCGACGAGATCGGTTACGCCATCGCAGCATCGCTGGTGCTGGAGGTCGGCGGCGAACCGTTCCGGGTCCGCGAGGATGCCAGGACGCTGTACCACGCGGCGCTGGCCCACGCGGGCAACCATGTCGTGACGGTGGTGCTCGACGCGGTGGACGCGTTGCGCGCGGCACTGCGGGGCCAGGAGCTGCTCGGCCAGGAGACCGTCGGCGACGCGCCCGGCGGGCTGCCGGAGCGGATCATCGGGCCGCTGGCCCGCGCGGCGCTGGACAA
>NZ_BCRS01000350.1 GCF_001552715.1 Mycolicibacterium vaccae NBRC 14118 = CIP 105934
GTTCGGCCTCGTCCCGGTCGGTCGAGTACGGCGGCTGCTGCGCGGCCAGCGCATCGAGGAACTGGTCGGTGCGGTTGATCTCGTTGAGCGACGGATCCCCGCCGGCCGAGTTCCAGCGTCCGAAGTCAGGCATGGTCCCGCCCGTTCGCCGTGAGCTCCGATTTCAGCCGCGCCAGCGCCCGGTGCTGGGCGACCCGCACCGCTCCGGCGGTGCTGCCGACGGCGTCCGCGGTCTCCTCCGCGCTCATCCCGACGACGACCCGCAGGATGAGGATCTCGCGCTGCTTCTCCGGGAGCACCTTCAGCAGCTTGGCCATCCGCGCCGACGCTTCGGAGTCGATGGCCAACTGTTCCGGACCGGCCTCGCCGGCGAACCGCTCAGGCACGACCTCCATCGGATCGGATTTGTTCCGCCCGGCGGCGCGGTGCGCGTCGGCAACCTTGTGCGCTGCGATCCCGTACACGAAGGCCAGGAACGGTCGTCCCTGATCCCTGTAACGCGGCAGCGCCGTGATGGCGGCCAAGCACACCTCCTGAGCTACGTCATCAGCTGAAAGACCGCTGCGTTCCGCGGTCCCCACCCTCGCCCGGCAGTACCGGACGACAAGGGGGCGGATGGTCTCCAGCACCTCCCGGAGCGCGTCCCGATCACCGGCGACAGCTTCAGCAACGACACCGTCGAGACGTTCTCCCGAGATTGTCATCGTGAGCAGGATCTCCAGCGTTACGTCGGGACACATCCCGGAGGGGAGGTGGCGGTATCAATCGGCACCAGCCGGTGCCGACTGAGCTAAACAATAACGATCAAGGCAGGCGCAACCCGGTTACCTGGGACGCCACACGCCGCCCCATCTGGTCACGGTTTGGGCGGCAGTGTCCCTGAGGTCGCGGATCTGCGCCGGTGAACAGTCGTCGGCGCCGATGTCGGCCAGCAGGGACGCTGCGGCCCATTGCAGCGGCAGCAGCCCGTGGCGGCCGGCCCGGCGCACCGCGTCCGAGCCTTCCCGGCGGGCCTGAACGAGGTCGCCTCGGCTGCACAGCGCCGCCGCGAGGACCACCTGGGATTTGACCGCGTGGCGCACCGACGGCAGGTCCGCGGCG
>NZ_BCRS01000351.1 GCF_001552715.1 Mycolicibacterium vaccae NBRC 14118 = CIP 105934
GAGACCGGCAGCCGCGTCGATCGGGGCGCCGGGCGCAGGAATCCCCGGCGGCGGAACCAGGCCGGCCTCACCGATGACCGGAGCACCGGGCACACCGGGTGCGGGCGGCGTCACGACGCCGGCCTCGCCGCCGGCAGGGACGACAGGCAGACCCGGGGCCGGCGGGGTGGCCACTCCGGCCTCACCCACCACCGGAGCACCGGGCACACCCGGCGCAGGCGGCGTCACGACATCCACCTCGCCGCCAGCGGGCACACCAGGCGCACCGGGAGCAGGCGGCGTAGCCACCTCGATCGACGAATCCACCGGCGCACCAGGCACACCCGGAGCAGGCGGCGTCGCCACACCGGCCTCACCCACCACCGGCTCGCCGGGCACACCGGGCGCGGGCGGCGTCGCCACCTCGATCGACGAATCCACCGGCGCACCGGGAAGACCCGGCGACGGCGGGGTCACCACACTCGACGATGCCTCGATCGGAGCACCGGGCACACCCGGAGCAGGAGGCGTCGCCACCTCGATCGACGAGTTCACCGGGGCCCCAGGAACACCCGGCGACGGCGGGGTCACCACACTCGACGATGCCTCGATCGGCACACCGGGCACACCCGGTGCGGGTGGCGTGGCCACCTCAAGCGCGGTATGCACGGGAGTTCCGGGCACGCCCGGGGCCGGCGGGGTCGCCACATTGACCTCACCACCGGCAGGCACACCCGGCACGCCGGGAGCCGGCGGCGCCGGGATCTCCACCGAGGATTCGACCGGCGTACCGGGCGCAGGAGGAGCCGGCGGCGAGAACGTCTCGACCGTGCTGGACGACGGGGTTCCCGGCGCGGGCGGGGCCGGCGGGGAGAACGTCTCCACCGTGTTCACCGACGGGGTGCCCGGGCCGCCGGGGGCGGGCGGCGTGGCGCCCTCCACCGAAGACTCGACGGGGGCGCCCGGCGCTCCCGGTCCGGGCGGGGTGACGACCTCGGTCGCACCGTCGACCGGGCCACCCGGCGCAGGCGGGGCCGGCGGGGTCACCACACCGGCTTCGT
>NZ_BCRS01000352.1 GCF_001552715.1 Mycolicibacterium vaccae NBRC 14118 = CIP 105934
CCTCCGCCGGTGCCCGCCGCCGCGCCCGTGCCGCCGGGCCAGGACCCGGCCGTGTTGGCTGCGCCTCCGGTCCCCGGGGCCATCCCGCCCGGTGACGTCGCGCAGCCCGGATCGCCCGCGTCCACCACGGTCATCCAGGCCGCGCTGAGCCGCATCGGGTCGCCCTACTCGTGGGGCGGCTCCGGCCCCAGCGCGTTCGACTGCTCCGGCCTGGTCATGTGGTCGTTCCAGCAGGCCGGCATCTCGCTGCCGCATTCCAGCCAGGCGCTGGCCCGCGGCGGACAGCCGGTGTCCCGGGAGCAAATGCAGCCGGGCGACCTGGTCACCTATTACTCCGATGCGTCGCATGTCGGTATCTACATCGGCGACGGAATGATGGTGCACGCCTCCACCTACGGCACACCGGTGCGGGTCGCGCCGGTGGACAATGCGCCGATCTACAACGTCCGCCGGTACTGACACGTCCGCCCGTTCCGGGACGTCCGCCGGCACCCGCCGCAAGGTGGGTGCGGTGCTGGGCGCGGAACTGGTCTGCGCGGTACTGCTGGTGAGCAACCCGACTGCGGTCCCGGCCGGTCCGCAGGTAGCCGCCCCGGTGTCGTATACGCAGTCGGCCTCGCCGGCCCCGCTCACCGTGGAGACCCCCGACGGTCGCACCGCCCAGCTCGTCGACCTCGGCGCCCCGGGCGGCACCGCGCTGCTGGAGCGCATCGCCGGTGAGTTGCCCGCCGCCACCGAAGCGGTCACCGCGTTCTGGGGTCCGCACTGGCGTCGCGACATCTCCGTGGTCGTCGCCGGGTCGGCCGAGCAGTTCGCGGTCCTGGCCGGCGGCGGCGCCGACGTCGCGGCCACCGCCACCCCCGAACGCATCATGTTCTCCCCGAACGCGGGCACGATGACCGACACCGATCTGCGGACCGTGTTGCGCCACGAGCTCTTTCACTACGCGGCCCGGCCCGACACCGCCGCCGATGCGCCGGTGTGGCTCACCGAGGGAGTCGCCGACTACGTCGGACGTCCA
>NZ_BCRS01000353.1 GCF_001552715.1 Mycolicibacterium vaccae NBRC 14118 = CIP 105934
CACCGCCGGCGACGTCGCCGCCGTGCTGGGCGCCGGTGCCGCCGCGGTCGCGGTGGGCACCGTGCTGCTGCGGGCCGAGGAGAGCAGGGCCTCGGCCACCCACCGCGCCGCGCTGACCGACCCGCTGCGTACCGAGACCGTCCTCACCCGCGCGTTCACCGGGCGGCCGGCCCGCGGACTGCGCAACCGGTTCATCGACGAGTTCGAATCGCAGGCTCCGCTCGGCTATCCCGCGATCCACCACCTGACCAGTCCGCTGCGCAAGGCGGCCGCGGCGGCCGGCGAAGCCGACCTCGTGCACCTGTGGGCGGGCACGGGATACCGGCATGCCGAGGAGAAGCCGACCGCGACGATCCTGGCGGAGCTCGGCGCGAAGCTCTAGCCGTCCAGCTCCGCTGTGAGGCAGCGCCTTTCAGGTGGGAGTAAAGCGGTCCTGGCGGGCACCGCGGTGCACCGCCCACGATGGCGTCATGCTCTTGCCCCATCCACACGTGCACATCGCCCGTGGCGCAGCGGCTTTGGCGGCGGCCATGGGCATAGGCAGATTCGTCTACACCCCCATCCTGCCGCTGATGACGGCGCAGGCCGGTCTGAGCCCGGCGGGGGCGGCCGGCCTCGCCACCGCCAACTACGCCGGTTACCTCGCGGGGGCGCTCACGGGTGTGGCAGCACCCCGACTGGTCCGCACCACCACGACGTGGCGGCTGGCGCTCGTCACGCTCGTGGCCAGCCTGGCGCTGATGCCGCTGGCGCACAACGTGTTCGCCTGGCTGGTGATCCGCGCGGTCGCCGGGTTCGCAAGCGCGGTGCTGTTCGTGATCGCCGTGGACTGGATGCTGGACCACGCCCGCGGCCGCTCCGCACAGCTGACGGGGTGGAGCGGCGCCTGGTGGGCCTCGGCGGCCCTCGCGAGCGCAACCGCCGCGATCGCCTGGCACATGCGCGGCACCGGCGACGCGCCGGCTGCGGCGACAACCGGATCGGCGGCTCCCCGGCGG
>NZ_BCRS01000354.1 GCF_001552715.1 Mycolicibacterium vaccae NBRC 14118 = CIP 105934
CGGACCCGCTCGGCCGGACGCGCACCGCGGCGGCCCGGTTGGTCGCCGAGGGTGCGGCCGCGGTCGTCGTCGACTGCGAGACGTCCTACATCCGGCTCGATCTGGCTCAGGACCTGGCCCGACAGCTCGGGGCACCCGCGGTGCGACTGGCCGAGCTGCGGGCCGACAATCTGACGTCCCTGGTCAAGGCGCAGGCCGGCCGGGACGCCGCTTAAAAAGACGCTGCATAGAAAGGGGTGGCGCCATGCCGCAAGGGCAACCGCTGACTGTTCCCGACGACGGCCTGACGACCAGGGCGCGGCGCAACGCCCCGCTGCTCGCGGTGCACACCGGGCCCGGCAAGGGTAAGTCGACCGCCGCGTTCGGGATGGCGCTGCGCGCGTGGAACCAGGGTTTCGACATCGCGGTCTTCCAGTTCGTCAAGAGCGCGAAGTGGAAGGTGGGCGAGGAGACCGCGCTGTGTGAACTCGGCCGCGCGCACGACGAGCGCGGGGTCGGCGGTCCGGTCGAGTGGCACAAGATGGGCTCGGGCTGGTCGTGGACGCGGAAGGCCGGCTCCGAGGTCGACCACGCCGCCGCGGCAGCCGACGGTTGGGCCGAGATCGCGCGCCGGCTCGCCGAGCAGCGTCACGACTTCTATGTGCTCGACGAATTCACCTACCCGCTGAAGTGGGGGTGGGTCGACGTCGACGAGGTGGTGTCGACGCTGGCCGCCCGCCCCGGTACCCAACACGTGGTGATCACCGGCCGCAACGCCCCTCCGGCGCTGCTCGACGCCGCCGACCTGGTCACCGAGATGACCAAGGTCAAGCACCCGATGGACGCCGGCCGTAAGGGCCAGAAGGGCATCGAGTGGTGACGCTTCCCCGCGAGCGTGCG
>NZ_BCRS01000355.1 GCF_001552715.1 Mycolicibacterium vaccae NBRC 14118 = CIP 105934
CAGGCGGGCGTCCCGGCTCATCGCGCGGTCGATGACCGCGACCAGCACGGGATCGGCGTCGGTGCGCAGCCCGGCCAACGGCGGCGGTGGGCCCTCGGTGATCGCCCACGCCAGGGCGGCAGGATTGTCCTGAGGGAAGGCGGGCCGGCCCAGCAGCGCCTCGTATCCGATGACACCGACGGCGTAAAGGTCGTCGGCCACCGAGGCGGGCGCTCCGGTGATCCGCTCCGGGCTCAGGTAGCTCAACGTGCCGATGATCTGCCCGGTCGCGGTGTGGCTGGTCGTGCCGCTCTTGGCGATGCCGAAGTCCGCGACCTGCATCCGGTCCCCGGCCGCCGACACCAGAATGTTGCCGGGCTTGATGTCGCGGTGCAGCACGCCTGCCGCGTGGGCGACCTCGAGCGCCGCCAGGATGTCGTCGAGCGCAGACCGAACCTGGACCGGCGGCATTGGACCGCGGGCGAGCACGTCGGCGAGCGTGTGTCCGGGCAGCCGTTCCATCACGATGAACGGCCGTCCGTCGTAGTCGCCGAAATCGTGCACGGCGACGATGCCCGGATGCGACAGGCCGGCGGCGGCGCGCGCCTCGGCGGCGAATCGCTGCCGGGCGACCGGGTCGGCGTTGAGGCTCGGGTGCAGCAGCTTGACCGCGACGGGACGGAGGAGCCGGGTGTCCCAGCCGTCCCGCACCTCGGCCATGCCGCCGCAGCCGAGCAGGCCGCGTAGCTCGTAGCGGCCGGCAAGGGTCTCGCGGCCGGTCATGCGGGCTGCTTATCCGTCTGCGCAGGCAAGTAAACCGGGCCGGGCGACGGTTTCGGGTGCACGCCGCGATTCTCGCGG
>NZ_BCRS01000356.1 GCF_001552715.1 Mycolicibacterium vaccae NBRC 14118 = CIP 105934
TGGCCGCGACCATCGCGATCAACATCCGACTGATTGTCTTCATGGATCTCCCTTGGAATTCGACGGCCTACGCCGTCGATCGTCGTACCTGGCTGAATACTGGCGACCTTCCGGACCCGGATGGGCGAGAGATCAGGGGGCATCCTGAATTTCGCTTTCTCACGTGGCCTTAAGCCGCACCTAATGTAATTCATATCGAACGGATGCGCCCGCCGTGCAACATCTCCGGGCGAATTTTCCCCGCGGATCCGCAATTTATTTGCATATGCAATAACAGTCGTCCCACCCGGTAGGGTCACGCACTGCTGTGACCTGCGATGACAGCTCAACCAGTGCGGTCGGCAACGACGCGTACTACGCGCAAACTGAGACCGGAAAATAAATTGACGCTAGGGATAATCCGACTCAATTGATTGCGAATGCAAACACAGTCTGTCGATCAGCTGTTGAATTCATTAACAGCTTACTCACAGACTTTGTTGCCAAATCACGAATTCAAGTTTGCGCTCGACGGATAACCGAGCAGGTAAAGCCCGGAGGAGCGGTTCGCTGGACGGATGCGGGGACTCGGCCGGGCCGTCCGGGTTGCCGGCAAACACTGCGACGCTCGTCACATCACGACGTCGGTCGCCCCCGTACGTGCCCAAGGCCGGCGCCCACACACCGGAACCCCGGCCGTCGCGTCTCGGGCGATGAGGTGGAGTCACAGGATGACAGTCGACTACCACCAGACCCTGCGTCAGACTCGAAGAATCGCGCGCGCAGGCGTTTGCCGCAGTCGGCCACTTCGATCGAACCTCGGGCGCCTCCCGACCAGCGTGAAGCGGGCCCCGGTTGA
>NZ_BCRS01000357.1 GCF_001552715.1 Mycolicibacterium vaccae NBRC 14118 = CIP 105934
CGGGCGACCGGCTGGCCCGTCGCCGCCGAAGGCACCGGCGGCAGCACCCGCAGCAGGTCGTTGAACTGGCGCACCGTGCGCAGCCCCTCGTCCCACTGGGCCCGGGTACTGGTGACCGGCATGCTGATCAGCGTCCAGTTCTGCTCGTTCCACATGATCTCGGCGCAGTCGGGCGCGGTGTGGGCGAACGTCACCATGCGGCGGTCGCAGGCACGGCGGGCTGCGTCGAGGTTGGTCGAGTACACCATCCGCGGGCCGATCGCCCCGAGCAGCCAGATGTCGCTCTCGCGGGGTTCCTTGATGCCCTTGAGGCGCATGTCGACGACGACGTTGGTGCCCACCTTGCGGTGCAGCGCGATCACCGTCGCCACCTCGTCGAGGTCGAAGATGAAGACCGCCTCGCCGCGGATCTGGCCGAGGACCACGTTGCGGGCGGTCACATCGCCGACGGTGGACATCACGCCGCGCTTCCAGCGCTTGAGGATGTCGGTGGATTCGTGCTCGTAGTCGAACCCGTGCGACTTCGCCCACGACTTACGCCGACGACCGAGCCCACGGCGTCGGTCCTGATCGACGTACAGCAGTACCGCCGCACCCACGAAGCAGAGTGCGGACAGCGTGAACCAGAGCGGAACCATTAGGTCAAGAGTATCCGCTCGATGCGGTGCACTCCGAATCCGTTTGGGTCACAACCCGGTCTCGGGGGCAGATCACAGCGCCCACCACGGCACCGAGAGTGCGTCCAGAGCGCGATTCCGGCCCGGACGCCGCGCTGAGCGCCCTCTCGATGACCGCGACACGGAAAACCCCGCCACACCCGAGGGTGTGGCGGGGG
>NZ_BCRS01000358.1 GCF_001552715.1 Mycolicibacterium vaccae NBRC 14118 = CIP 105934
CCGATGGGGCCGCCGCCCCCTCCGCCGGGCGAGCTGCCTCCGCCGCCCGGGTTCGACCCGCTGCTCCCGCCGCCGCCTCCTCCGCCGGGCGAGCTGCCTCCCCCGCCGCCACCGGCGCCGGTCATGCTGGCCGGCCAGCAGGTTCCCCCTCCGCCGGCACCCTGATTCGGGCTCGCCGAGCGGGGCACTAGCCTCTGTGCGGTGATCGTGCTGCTGCCGCCCTCGGAGACCAAACGCGCCGGCGGCGACGGACCCCCTCTGTCGCTGGACACGCTGAGCACACCCGCGCTGAACGGACTGCGCGCCGAACTCGTCGGCGAACTGATCACCCTGGCCGCCGACCGGCCCGCCTGCCGCAAGGCCCTCGGTATCTCGCCGTCCCAGGACACCGAGATCGACCGCAATGCCGCGTTGTGCACGAGCCCGACGCTGCCCGCGATCCGCCGGTACACCGGTGTGCTCTACGACGCACTGGACGTCGAATCCCTGACCGGCGCCGCGGCCGGCCGGGCCCGGGAGCGACTGGCGGTCGGCTCGGCGCTGTTCGGCCTGCTGCGGGCCGGCGACCACATCCCGGCCTACCGGCTGTCGGCCGGCTCGAAACTGCCGGGGCGGCCCACGCTGGCGGCGCGCTGGAAACCGGTCCTGGAACCGGTCCTGGCCGAGATCGCCGAACAGCAACTGGTCGTCGATCTGAGGTCGGGATCGTATGCCGCGCTGGGCCGGGTGCCCGGTGCGGTCTCGGTGGACGTGGTGGCCGAGCACGCCGACGGCAGGCGCACCACCGTCAGCCACTTCAACAAGGCCCACAAGGGCC
>NZ_BCRS01000359.1 GCF_001552715.1 Mycolicibacterium vaccae NBRC 14118 = CIP 105934
GTCCGCGCCGCCCGCACTGGCCGCGCTGCTGCGGCGCGCGGCCGACCTGCTGGCGCTGGGCGCGGATCCGGTCCGGGCATGGGCGAATCCCGAAGGTGCGGTGGACCATTCCGTCGACGCGTTCCTGCGGATGGCGCGCAGGTCGGCGTTGTCGGGTGCTGCGCTGGCCCAGGGGGTGGAGGACCTGGCCGTGCAGTTGCGCGGTGAGGCGGGGGACGCGGCGAGCGCCAGGGCCGAACGCGCCTCGGTGCTGATGGCCGGGCCGCTGGGGTTGTGCTACCTGCCGGCGTTCCTGTGCCTGGGCATCGTTCCCGTCGTCGCCGGGTTGGCCGGCGAGGTCCTGCAGTCGGGAGTTCTGTGACCAACAACGAAGGGGAAAACAACCATGAGACAACAACTTCGGGACATCAAGACCCGTCTGCTGGTGCTGGCGGTCGCCGACGACGGCATGTCCACCGTGGAATACGCCATCGGGACGATTGCCGCCGCGGCGTTCGGCGCGATCCTCTACACGGTGGTGACCGGGGATTCGATCGTGACGGCGCTGACCAACATCATCAGCCGGGCGCTCAACACCAACGTCTGACCGGTGAGTCCGGAATCGCGACCGCCGAAGCGGCTTTCGCGATCCTGGCGCTGGTGGCTGTCCTTGTCGTCTGCATCGCCGGGCTCACCGCGGTGTCGATGCAGGTGCGCTGCATCGACGCCGCCCGCGAAGCCGCGCGCCTGGCCGCCCGCGGCGACGATGTGTCGGCCACCGCGGCAGCGAAGCGGATGGCACCGGACGGCGCGGTCGTCGCGCTGCG
>NZ_BCRS01000360.1 GCF_001552715.1 Mycolicibacterium vaccae NBRC 14118 = CIP 105934
ATTCTCGTCGACGGAGCGGTTGTGCGGGCCGCAGGCCAGGCCGAGTTCGTCGACGTTGGTGTTACCGCCCTTGGCCCAATCAGCCACCACGTGATGGACCTGGGAACCGTACGCCCCGACAGTGCAACACGGCTTCGTACACCCGCCGTCACGGGCGATCAGCATGATCCGCTGCGCCGGGGAAGCCACCCGCCTGGTGCGGAACAACTCCAGCGCCGATCCGGTCGCGCGGTCGAACACCGCCAGGTAATGATTCGCGTGCCCGGCCATCCGGATCACCTCGGCGATCGGCACCACCGTGCCCCCGCCGGTCGTGCCGACCCCGGCGCGCGATTCCAGATCCTGCAACGTGGTGCGGATGATCACCGACACCGGCAACCCGTTGAGCTGGCCTAGTTCGCCGCTCATCAACGCGATACGGCCGGCCGCGACCAACGCATCGTGTTGACGCTGGGCCAGGCTGCGATGGTCGTTGTCGATCTGCGCCTGCGACGGGGTCCCCGACGTGCACGGTTCCGGATCGTCGGGATTACACATCCCGGGCGCGGCGAATTTGGCGAAGATCGCCTCCCACACCGCGCGGGCTTCGGGGGTCAACGTCGCCGACAGGTCGGTCATCGCGTCGGGGCGCTGCTTACCGAGGGTGACCCCGCGTTTGCGGGCGCGTTCGGTGTCATCGGGTTCGGGCCCGTCCTGGTCGAGCAGGAACAAGGTGCGGTCCGCTGAGTCCTTCAATTCCTTGGGTCCATTGCCCACCGCGGTGCGGACCAGGTCGAGCTCGATCCGTTCCCGGGTGG
>NZ_BCRS01000361.1 GCF_001552715.1 Mycolicibacterium vaccae NBRC 14118 = CIP 105934
CGGTGCCGCCGTCGCCGCCGTCTCCGCCCTCGGCGATGCCCAGCGCGACCCCGGCTCCGCCGCGACCGCCGGAACCACCGAAGGTCTCACCCTGCCCGCCGGCGCCGCCGTTGCCGGCCACCCCGATGATCGTGGTCAGGAACGGCAGGGTGGAGGTGAAGTGAGCGGTGCTGCCGCCGGTGCCGCCGGTGCCGCCGGTGATGCCGCCGTCACCGCCGTTGCCGCCGTTGCCCCCGGTGCCGATGGTGAACGTGCCGACATCGATGCCCAGCCGGTCGATGAGGTCGCCGACGTCGATGCCGCCGAACTCCAGCCCGGCGAGCAGATCGTTGATGTCGATGTTGTCGCCGGCCAGTTCGAGCAGACCGCCGAGGGCGAAGACGCCCTTGCCGCCGGTCCCGCCGGTGCCGCCGACCAGACCGCCGTCGCCGCCGTTGCCGCCCGCCGCCTCCTCGGTGGAGATCATGCCGGCGAGCTGGGTGAAGTCGAGGTCGAGTTCGCCATCGCCGAGCAGGGCGGAGAGCAGTTGCGCGAGTGCGGCGTCGTCGAGCAGATCGAACGGGTTCGAGTGCTGCCGGGTGCCACCGGTACCGCCGGCCCCGCCGATGAGCGTGCCGTTACCGCCGTCGCCGCCCCGGCCCGCTGTGGCGTGACCGACCGGCAGCGGCACCTGTTCGTTGAACTCCAGCCCGAGCAGCGGAATACCGCCGGACAACGTGGCATCGGCCAGTGTGGTGCCCCCGGTGGCCGACCCG
>NZ_BCRS01000362.1 GCF_001552715.1 Mycolicibacterium vaccae NBRC 14118 = CIP 105934
GCGCCCGCCGCTCCCGCGTCGCCGCTGTCGGGGCTGACCGACTCGCTGGGAGTTCCCGGCGGGCTGGCCTCGCTGCTGCCCTCAGGCACGCCGCTGGCCGGTCTGCTGCCGACCGACGCCGCCGCTCCGGTCGCGGCCCCCGTGGCTGCTCCTGCTGCTGCTCCGGCACCGGGGTCGCTGCTCAGCCCGCTGTCGGCTCTGCCCTGACCTTCGGCACGCGCCGAAGCCCTCTGAAACCATCTGAAACGACCCACGTATTGGGGGATCATGCCTACGACCCGGCCCATCTCAGCGAAGGCGACCGCGCTCACCACCAGGCTGGCGGTCTGCACCTCTGCTCTGCTGCTGACGGCCGGCGTCACCGGAGTGGCGCACGCAGAACCGGCGCCGCCGTTGCCGATCGACGGGTTGCAGGCCCCCGGCCTGCCCGCGGTGCAGAGCATCGGACCGGTGATCCAGCAGGCGGCCTCTGATCCCACCAATGCGGCGTCGATGCTGATGGCGGCCGCCGCCGTGTTCGCCGGGGACATGGCGGCGCCGCAGCCCTCGCGTGATGTCGCGTCGGCGGTCAACTCCTTCGTCGCCCAGCCCGTCGCGCACGTCCCGGCGACCGGCGCGGTGCCCGGCACCGAGGCGCATCTGCCCGCCGGGGTGAACCCCGCCCACGTCGTCGGCCCCGTGCCCGAGGCCGTGCCGCACGCGCTGCCCGAGGCCCACGCGCCTGCGTCGGTGCCTG
>NZ_BCRS01000363.1 GCF_001552715.1 Mycolicibacterium vaccae NBRC 14118 = CIP 105934
CCGCGGGTCGCGGCGGCGAACGCGGCGCGGGCCGAGACCGCGCTGCCCGGGGTGTGGTGGGTGGTCGCCGCGCGGACCGTGGCCCACGGGTTCATGTCGGTGACCGGGGTGTCGGAGCCGAACGCCAGCGGAATGCCCCGGGATGCCAGCATCGCGAACCTGTTCAGCCCCGCGGCACGCTCGACGCCGAGGCGCTGGGCGTACATGCCGTGCGCGCCGCCCCACAGCGCGTCGAAGTTCGGCTGCATGCTCGCGATGACACCCCAGGCGCCGAGCCGGTCGGCCTGCTCGGCGGTGACCATCTCGAGGTGCTCGAGGCGGTGCCCACAGCGGGCCACCGCCGCGACGCCGAACCGCTGCACCACCGTCTCCAGTGCCGTGGTGACCGCGGCCACGGCGGCGTCGCCGATGACGTGGAAACCGGCCGTGATCCCGGCCTCGGTGCACGCACTGAGGTGCGCGGCGACCGCATCCTCGTCGAGGTAGCTGTTGCCGGTCGGCGCCGGGCAGTCGGCGGGCACGTCGGTGTAGGGCTCGTGCAGCCAGGCGGTACGCGACCCGAGCGCGCCGTCGACGAACAGATCACCGGCCAGCCCGCGCGCCTGCGTGCCCGCGATCAGCTCGCGGGCCTGCGCGACGGTGCCGACGGCCTCGCCCCAGTAGCCAATGACCTCGACGCCGTGCCGGTGGGTGCGGAGTTCGTGCCAGTCGTCGAGCCC
>NZ_BCRS01000364.1 GCF_001552715.1 Mycolicibacterium vaccae NBRC 14118 = CIP 105934
CCGCTGGCGTCGTTCGAGGCGACCGCCGCGCTGCCGGGCGCCGCGGTGGCACTCACCCGGGGCCGCGTCGCCGCCCGGCGACTGCTCGCGCTCACCGAGCCGCCCGCAGGACCTGATCGCCGGCCCGTGGTCACCCCGCTGCAGTTGCGTCCGGGTGACCGGGTCGCCGTCGTCGGCCCCAGCGGCAGCGGCAAAACCACCCTGCTGATGCACACGCCAGGGGTGTTCTTCGCCGAGGACGCGCACCTGTTCTCCACCACTGTGCGCGACAACCTGCTCGTCGCCCGCGGCGACGCTACCGACGACGAACTGCGGGATGCGTTGCGGCGCACCGGACTGGGCCCGTGGCTGGACAGCCTGCCCCGGGGCCTGTCGACCGTTCTGGTCGGCGGCGCCGCGGCGGTGTCGGCCGGCCAGCGCAGGCGGTTACTGTTGGCCCGCGCCCTGGTGTCCACGGCACCGACGGTCTTGCTCGACGAGCCGACCGAGCACCTCGACGCGTCCGATGCCGACCGGATGCTGGCCGACATCCTCACCCCCGGTGCGCTGTTCGACCGTCACCGAACCGTGGTCGTCGCCACTCACCATCTGCCGGAGAATCTGCCTGTGACGGTAGTCTCAGCGACATGAGCGAACCGCCGCCGCCTCCCTCCGGCCCCTATCCGGGCGGCTACCCGCCGCAGCCCTACGGCGGGGACGG
>NZ_BCRS01000365.1 GCF_001552715.1 Mycolicibacterium vaccae NBRC 14118 = CIP 105934
CCCCGAGCCGCGATCGTGCTGTGGCAGGCGATCGCCTCGGCAGCCGTTCTGTCGGCGTTCTCGGCCGGAGTAGCCATCGCGAGCAGGCTTTTCGTACCGGGTCCGGACGGCAGGCCGACCGCCACCATCGTCAGTGAGATCGCCGTACTCGGCTGGCCGCTGTGGACGGCGTACGTCATCGTGTTCGTCCTGACGCTGGTGATCGGCGCCCGACTGATCGTTGCTGTGCTGCAGGTCGCGATCGCGACGCGCCGCCGGCGGGCCCACCACCGCATGGTCGTCGACCTGGTCGGTGCCCACGACCCCCGGCACCGGGCGGGAAGCGGGCTGCGCATCCTCGACGTCGCCGAGCCGCTGGCCTACTGCCTCCCCGGTGTCCGCAGCCGCGTGGTGGTCAGCGAAGGCGCCCTCAAAGCCCTGTCGGACAGCGAAGTGGCCGCGATCCTCGAGCATGAGCACGCCCACCTGCGCGCCCGCCACGATCTCGTGTTGGAGATGTTCACCGCGGTGCACGCGGCGTTCCCCCGCTGGGTGCGCAGCGCGCACGCACTCCACGCGGTCCGGTTGCTGATCGAACTTCTCGCCGACGACGCCGCGGTTCGCCGCGAAGGCCCGACTCCGCTGGCCCGTGCGCTCGTCGCGTGTGCGTCCGGCCGCGCCCCCCGCGGTGCGCTGGCCGCC
>NZ_BCRS01000366.1 GCF_001552715.1 Mycolicibacterium vaccae NBRC 14118 = CIP 105934
AGTTTCTGGTGGGTGGTGGGGGTTGGTAGGGGTGGTACCACTTCCATTGGATGCGTTCCCCGGACGGTCCGCGGTAGGGCGGCACCTGCGGTGGCGGGCTGGTCGGGGGTCGGGCCAGCGATCCCGGTTCCAGCCGTCGGCCGACCCGATCGGTCACAACCAGCTGATCGGCCGGCCCGGTCAGGGTGATCCCGCCGCGGTGATGCAGCCGGTGGTGGAACGGGCAGATCAGCACCAGATTGTCCAACTCGGTCGCGCCGCCGTCCTCCCAATGGCGCAGGTGATGGGCATGCAACCCCTTCGTGGCCCCGCACCCGGGCACCACACACGACCGATCGCGGTACTCCAGCGCCCGGCGCAGCCGGCGGCTGATCGTGCGGGTCGCGCGCCCGGACCCCAGGGGTTGGCCGTCGCGTTCGAACCACACCTCACAGGTGGCATCACAACCCAGATACCGGCGCTGCTCGGCCGACAGCGCCGGCCCCAGATGCAGCGCGGCGACCTTGTCTTTGACATCAACATGCACCACCACCGTGGTGTGCTGCCCATGCGGGCGCCGTGCGGCCTCGACATCCCAGCCCGCATGCACCAACGCCATGAACGCATTCCCCCCGGTCGGCAGCGGCGCCCGCCCCACACCTGAC
>NZ_BCRS01000367.1 GCF_001552715.1 Mycolicibacterium vaccae NBRC 14118 = CIP 105934
CCTGCCGCACCGCGCAGCGCCAGCGAGGTCACCGGGTCCGAGCCGGGCGCGCGCCCGATGCCGAGGTCGATGCGCCCGGGGTGGGCCGCTTCCAGCAGCGCGAACTGTTCGGCGACCGCCAGCGGCGCGTGGTTGGGCAGCATCACCCCGCCGGAACCGAGCCGCAGCGCCGCGGTGTGCGCGGCCAGGTGGGCGATGAGCACCGGCGGACTGGTCGCCGCGACCGAGGGCATGTTGTGGTGTTCGGCAACCCAGTAGCGGGTGTATCCCAGCCGGTCAGCGGTCTGGGCCAGCAGCGTCGAGGCGGCGAGCGCATCGGAGGTGCTCTGGTCGGAGCGCACGGGAACGAGGTCGAGGACTGAGAGACGCATCCACTGTCCAACGCGCGCCGGTACGGTTCCGTTCCCCGTCGGTCACCCCGACAGCGCGAGAGCCGTGGCGAACAGGCCGTCCATCATCGCGGGCGTCAGGCGGCCGGTGAACGTGTTCTGCTGGCTGGGGTGATAGCAGCCGAGCAACGTGACCTGCCCGTGCGGTGTCTGCAGGTCGGCGGTCGCGGCGTGGCCGAACTTCGGCGCGGGCGTGCCCGCCGAACCGCCTGCCCGCCGGACCATCGCCAGCGCGGCCTG
>NZ_BCRS01000368.1 GCF_001552715.1 Mycolicibacterium vaccae NBRC 14118 = CIP 105934
CCCCGCCGCCGCCGACGACCGAGGAGCCCGCCCCGCCGCCCACGACCACGCGGGCCGGGCCCCGCCAGGTCACGTACTCGGTGACCGGTACCAAGGCGCCCGGCGACATCATCACCGTCACCTACATCGACGCCTCGGGGCGTAGCCGCACCCAGCGCAACGTGTACATCCCGTGGTCGCTGACGGTCACCCCGATCTCCCAGTCCGAGGTCGGCTCGGTCCAGGCGTCCAGCCTGTTCCTGGTCAGCCGGCTGAACTGCTCGATCACCACCAGCGACGGGACGGTGTTGTCGTCCAACACCGGCAACGCCGCACAGACCAGCTGTTAGGCCGCGTACCTGAAGATGACGAACCTCACCGACACGCGTCCCGCCCTGGACGTCGCCGCCCTGGACCGCACCGATCGACTGCTGCTCGGCGGCTGTGCAGTCGTGTGGCTGGCCGCTCTGGGCGCGGCTGTCGCGGCCACCGTGGCGCTGGTCGACCTGTCCCGCGGCCACACCGGCGGATCGGGGGAGTCCGGTACCCCGTGGGTGCTGTACACGATCATCGGTGTGTCGGCCGCGGTGATCGTGGCCGCCGTGCCGCTGCTGTTGCGGG
>NZ_BCRS01000369.1 GCF_001552715.1 Mycolicibacterium vaccae NBRC 14118 = CIP 105934
GGACCGGTACCCGTGGCGGTGAACCTGGTGATCGCCGACACCACCCTGGCCGGTGACGATGACGAACTGGGCTGGCTCGACGGCTACGGCCCGGTCCCGGCCGGGTTCTGCCGGGCGTTGACCGGCGACGCGGCCGCTGATGCCGAACCCAAGGCCACGCTGCGCCGGCTCTACCGCCACCCCGGCTCAGGACAGTTGGTGGCGATGGAATCCAAAGCCCGCAGGTTTCCGAAAGGGCTGGCGCTGCTGTTGCAGCGCCGGGACCGCACGTGCCGCACCCCGTACTGCAATGCCCCGATCCGCCACCACGACCACGCGGTCCCGGCCCGGGCGGGCGGGCCCACCAGTGCGGGCAACGGGCTGGGGTTGTGCGAGGCGTGCAACTACGCCAAAGAGGCGCCGGGCTGGCGGGTCAGCACGATCGAGGACAACGGCGAACATCGAGCGGAGTATGTGACCCCGACCGGGGCCACCTACACCTCCATCGCCCCGCAGCTACCCGGGCCACCGGTACGACGACGGCTCAGCCTGGCCGAAGGCCGACTCAGCATCGACCTCGTCACCTTCGACGCCGCCT
>NZ_BCRS01000370.1 GCF_001552715.1 Mycolicibacterium vaccae NBRC 14118 = CIP 105934
CCAAGCGCCGCGCCGCTGAGGAGGCCGCCGGTGTGCCGGCCGCGAAGCGCGGGAAGGGGTTGGGCGCGGAGGTGGCGTTGGCCCGCCACGACGCCCCGGTCTGCGGGGGCCGCCATCTCGGGTTCGCGCAGGCGGTGGTGCACGAGATGCCCTACACGTTGGCCGCGTTGCAGTGCGGGGCGCTCTCGGAATGGCGGGCCACCCTGATCGTGCGGGAATCGGCGTGTCTGTCGGTGGCGCATCGGCGGGAGTTGGACGCCGAACTGTGCGCTGATGTCGCCAGGCTGGCCGGCTGGGGGAACAACCGGGTCGAGGCGGAGGCCAAGAAGATCGCCGCCCGCCTGGACGCCGCGGCGGTGGTGGCGCGGGGCCGGGCCGCGGTCGCCGACTGCGCGGTCAGCGTGCGGCCGGTGTCAGACACCATGGTGTGTGTCAGTGTGCGGTTACCGCTGGCGAAGGGGGTGGGGTTGTATGCGGCGTGTAAACGGGCCGCCGACACGACTTTTGATGACCGCCCGCGGGGGCAGGTGATGGCCGAGACCGTCTATGAACGGGTCACCGGCCACCCGGCGGAC